>NZ_JBIWJA010000014.1:0-173658 GCF_044764905.1 Streptomyces sp. NPDC093586
TCCCCACCGGCGTCTACGCCGCCTCCGAGGACTGGGGCGCCGAAGGACTCGACGGCCGCATCGAGCGGGCCGCGGGCGAACTGGCCGCCCTGATGACGGGGTCGTCCACCGGCCGGCCGCTGCCCCGGCGCGACTCCTTCGAGGATGTCACCCCGTTCGAGCGGCGACTCGCCGCGCTGGTTCCGGGCCCTGCTGAGACGCATCCGGCCCCGGGGCTGTGACGCTGCCGGGCCGTGGAAGGAGAGACGGATGAAGACTCGGACGAAGCCGCTTCTGCGGGTATGGGAATGGCAGGCCGACGCCGCGTGCCGTGGCATGGACAGCTCGGTCTTCTTCCCGCCCGCCGGCGAACGGGGCCGGGACCGCCGACGGCGCGAGGAGGCGGCACGAGCGATCTGCCGCAGCTGCCCTGTCAGTGATCCTTGTGGTCGCTTCGCTCTGGCGTCCCGGCAGTACTACGGGGTCTGGGGCGGACACACCGAGACCGAGCGCCGTTCCGCACTGGACCGATGACGCCGGCGAAGGCGGCCGCGCCGTGGTGCGTCGGTCAGGAACGCGTCGGGTTCCCTCGTGGAGAGAGGGTGGCACGGGGGAGAGCGGGGGCGGGAAGACGGGCGCCGTCATAACCGTCGACATGGCCGAAGCGGTCGGATCCGTCCTGCCATGCCTGTCTGGCGTCGACGATGTCCTGGTGGCTGCGGCCGATGAAGTTCCACCACATGACGAACTGTTCCTGGAAGGGCGTTCCGCCCAACAGCACGGCACGAGCGGGCCGTTCCGTGTCGTTCGTCAGGACCAGCCTGTCGTGCCCGGTGCTCAGGAAGCCGAGTTCCGCGGAGTGCAGCACGGTTCCCGCCATGCCCACCTCTCCCTGGTCGACGAGGAGACCGTGCTCGAAGGCGGAGTCGACGGGGAGAACGGTCGTCGAGTGCGGGTCGAGGACGAGTTCGGCGCCGAGGAGAGGGGTGAAGGTCGGTACCGGAGAGGTGCTGCCGGCCAAGGTCCCCAGGAACACCCTGATCTCGGCGCCGCCCAGCCGGAGCGGCATCGGCACGTGGTGCCGGAAGTCGCGGTCGGCGTGCCGGTGTTGTCCGGGCAGGGCCACCCACAGCTGGACGCCGTGCAGGATCCTGGTCCGAGCGGTGGAGACCTCCGAGTGGCAGATGCCGTAGCCGCCGGTCATCAGGTTGAGTTCGCCGGGCCGCACCAAGGCGTGGCTGCCCAGGCTGTCGCGGTGCTCGATCTCCCCGCTGAAGAGCCAGCTGACGGTCTGCAGTCCGGTGTGCGGATGGGGAGCGACGTCCATGCCACCGGTCTCGGTGACGTCGTCGGGACCGTAGTGATCCACGAAACACCAGGCACCGATCAGCGTCCGGGCCCGCTGCGGCAGCGTGCGCCGCACCGTCATCGCCCTCGGCCCGCCCAGCGGCACGTCCCGTGCGGGGAGCACGTCGACGTGCGGCAGGTGGTCCCCGTGGCCGTCACCTCCGCGGCGCAGTACGGCAGGTTCCGGTTCGACGTGGCTCATGGCTGGGCCCTCTCCTTGACAAAGGTTTTCTGTTCAATGATCGCTCCGTTCGTGGAACGGCGCACGAAACCGCAGGCGGAAACCGGTGTCACGGACGCCGGGAGTCGCCCCGGCGGTCATCCGGTCCCGTCCGGTCCGCTCTCGCCGTCACACTCGCAGATCCCCGTCCGGCGCCCGCTCGGCACTGCTCGACGGCGACCGGGTGCTGCGGCCTTCGGGGCGCGCCGGCAGCCGACGAGAACCACGGCAACGTCCGTTCCGAGGGCGAACGCGCGCACCAGACGCTCGTGGGTTGCCGGCATCGCCCGGGGGCCGGCCCAACCCGTGCGGCAACAGCGCGACGGGTCTGCGGCCGGCGCTGTCGACGGGCCCGGCCACCCGCGTCTCACATGACCGGCCGGCCCGCCCGGCAGCGGTGTGAGGAGGCAGTCCGAGAGGGTTCGGGTGCCGGACAGCGCCGGGTGGGGAATGAGGGGGTGCGCCGTCCTCGGCGCGTGCCGGGCAGGTCCCGCAGTGCCTGACGCAGGCGTGTGCCGGCCTGGCGCCACGGCCGCTCCGGCTGAGGCCGGGTGTCAGCCGGGACGGCTCGATCGCTCGGGACGGCCGGCCTGTTCGCCGGCGGCGGCCACGGGGCCGGCAACCGTGTCGAAGGCGTGGGTCACTTCCGGTGCGGAGCCTTCCACGAGCAGTTCGCGCGCCCGGGTCTCGAAACGGCGGTCGGTGGCCGTGAGCCGGCTGTGGTGCTGGGCCAGGTGCTCCGACCAGGAGGCGACCAGGTAGTTCTCGATGAACCGGCAGGGGTCACCGCCGTCCTGGTAAAGCCCCCAGGTCAGGGCACCGATGCGACGCCGGGACCGGGCCACGTGCCGCATGCGGTCGGTGAAGGCCGACCAGTTCTCCGGGGCGATCCGGTACGCGACGGAGACGAGTACCGGGCCGTCGGCCGGCCCGGGTTCGAACACCAGGGGTGGGGCGGGCCAGTGGTCGGAAGGGCTCGGGTCGATCCCGTCCGTGCCGTGCAGCGGCCAGCGGCGCACGCTCAGGGCACCGGCCGCCAGCAGGCCGGAGCCGATCAGAAGAGACGTGGTCAGCCCCAGCCCGTCGGCCAGTGCGCCCCACACGGGTGCGGTCAGCGCCTGCCCGCCCTGGAACACCACCAGGTAGATGGCGAGCCCCCGGCCCCTGACCCAGCCGGGCAAGCGCTGCTGGACGGCCGCGTTGAGGGTGGACAGCACGCCGATCCAGGCCACCCCCGCGGGCAGCAGCGCGGCCGCGGCGAGCCACGGGAGCCGGACCGTGGCCAGCACCACCAGCGTCGCGGCGAAGACCGCCGCCCCCGCGGCGAGGATGCCGTTGGCACCCAGCCCGCGCCGGATCGCGGGCAGGGCGAAGGCGCCGCCCACCGCACCGGCACCGACGACACCGAGCAGAAGCCCGTATCCGCCCGAGCCGAGCCCCAGGGACCGGCTCGCGACGAGGGGAAGCAGTGACCACAGGGCGGCACCGCCCGGGATGAACAGGGCCGTGCGCAGCAGGACCCGGCGGACGCCGGGGGCGTGCCAGACGTAGCGGCGGCCGGCCTGCACGGCCGCGAGGAGTCCTTCACCTCGGACGGTGGGCCGTGGCGTCGCCGGTCGTCGCCACAGCAGCAGCACCGCCGCGATGCCCAGGTAGGACAGGGCGTTGAAGGCGAAGACCCAGCCCGCGCCCGCCGCGGCGACCACCGCGCCGCCGAGGGCCGGGCCCACGGCACGGGCCAGGTTCATGTTCACGGCCCCGAGCGCCGCCGCCTGCCCCAGTTGCCCGCGCTCCACGAGTTCCGGCTGGATCGCCTGCCAGGCCGGGCCCATCAGCGCGGTGCCGCAGCCCAGCAGGAAGGTGAGGACGAGAAGGAGACCCGGGGCGAGCGCGTCCCGGAACGCCAGCACGGTCAGCACGGTGGCGACGGCGAGCATGGCGAACTGGGCGGCCAGGAGCACCTTGCGGCGGTCGTAGCGGTCGGCCAGCACGCCGGAGGGCAGCGCGAGCAGGACGACCGGGAGGCTGGAGGCGGTCTGGACGAGCGTCACCAGGGCGGCGCTGTGTCCGACGAGGAGCCACTGGGCACCGACCGTCTGCATCCAGGTGCCGGTGTTGGACACCAGTTGCGCGATCCACAGCGCGCGGAACACGCGTGCCGCGAGGGGCGCCCAGGCCGAGTTCTTCGCGAGCCTCATGACGGAGGCCTGGTCCAGGCGGGGGCGGAGGCCGACAGGCGGTGGGTGACCGCCGACGTCACCGCGAGCAGCAGCAGTGCGAGACCCAGGACGTACGGGAGCTCGGCATGCCGCAGGAGCAGGGCGCCCGCGAGGGCCCCGGTGAACATGGCGAGGACGGAGAGGACGCGCCGGCCGGGCCGGGGGGTCGCCCCGCCGGCGGGCGAGGAGTCGGCGGCCAGACCCGTCAGGGTGAGGGTCAGGACGGTCGTGGTCAGGTCCGGGACTCCAAGACGTCGCGCGACCGCGTTCTGCACGCCCATGGCGATGCCCAGGAGCACGATGAGGGTGTACCGGACCGGACCGGTCACCTCACCGTGCGCCAGGAAGGCCGCGACCACGGTCCCGGCGACGAGCACGGCCTGGACGGCCGTCGTCGCGGCCAGCAGCCGGCCGCGGTGCTCCGCGAAGCGGACACCGGACCGTCCTCCGGCCAGCGCTCCGACGAGGAACGACAGCATCGAGACGAGGGACGCGGGCACGGACAGCCCTGGCGCGCCGGCCAGGGCGAAACCGAGGAAGACGACGTTGCCGGTCATGTTGGCGACGAAGACCCGGCCGAGCGCCAGGTAGCTCACCGCGTCGATGAGACCGGTCACCACCGTCAGCACCAGCATCAGCGGCGGCAGGGGCCCGTGCCGGTCGTCCTTCGGAGGGACGAGCGTGTGGGCGGCGTCGGTCAGCAGCCTACGCATGCCGCGGCCTCCCGTCCGTCGTGTCGCCGGCGGCGGGCGCGTACCGCAGCACCGAGCGGGTGAGCAGTCCGCTGCCGGGGCCGGCGACGATCGCCGCGAGGGAGACCCACAGCGGCCAGGTGCCGAGCCCGAGGAGGTCGTCGAGCGACCAGTGACCCGGGCCGGTGAGAGCGAGGGCCGCGGCGACGGTGACGAGGACCAGGGGGTACTCGTAGCCGTCGTTCTGCACCCACAGCCCCTTGTGCCACTTGACGGTGCCGGCCACCGTCATCACTCCCATGGCGGCCATCGCCGCCAAGGGGGTGAGGAGGCCGGCCGCCAGGAACAGGCCGGCACCGATCTGGCTGCCGCCCGCGGCGAGGGCGGTGAGTCTCCCGCCGCGGAAGCCGTCCCGGCGGAACTCCTCGGTTCCTCCGGCCAGCCCGTTGCCGCCCAGCCGGAAACTGACCTTCTGCACTCCGTGCCCGGCGATGAGGACTCCCACCACCAGCCGGAGCACCAACAGTCCGCTGTCCATCGCGTTGTCTGCCTGTTCCTGACGTCCGTCGTCGACCGTGGGGTGAATCAGCCGGCGGCGTGCTCGCCGATGAAGGCCTGCGCGTAGACGACACCGAGTCCGTAGGTGCCGCCGTGCTCCTTCACGACGTCCATGACCGGCAGGTACGTCTCCGTACGCGCCCAGTCACGCTGGAGTTCGAGCAGCACCTGCACCCAGGTCACCGGCACCACGCCGGCCTGGACCATCCGCTGGACGGCGTGCTCGTGGGCCTGCGGGCTGACGCCGCCGGACGCGTCGGTGACGACGTAGACCTCGTAGCCCTGGGCGAGCGCGGACAGCGCGGGCAGGACGACGCAAACCTCGGTCCACAGACCGGCGATGACCAGCTTCTTGCGGCCGGTCGCCTTGACGGCCTCGACGAAGGCGATGTCCTCCCAGGCGTTCATCGTGCTGCGGTCGATGATCTTCTGGTCGGGGAAGACGTCCGCCAGCTGCGGCATGAGCGGGCCGGAGAAGGACTCGGCGGCCACCGTGCTCAGCACGACGGGGACGTCGAAGACCTTGGCGGCCTTCGCCAGACCCAGCGTCGCGTTGATGATCGCGGTGCGGTCGCCGCTGCCCGTGCCGAAGAACATCTGCGGCTGGTGGTCCACGAACAGGACCGCGCAGTTGTCGGGGGTGAGCAGGTCGGGGCCGGGAGCGGCGGTGACCTCGGTGATGTCGACCATGGGTATGCCTTTCGGTGAGGGTGGCAACGGTCCCGGACGGTCGTCCGTGACCGGGGAGAAGAGGGTCTGAAGGCCCCGGCTCAGAAGAAGCAGGGGTCGAGGACCGGGCTGTCGGTCTCGGGGGCGAGGCCGCGGCGGGCCCGCCACTGGCGGTGCTGTTCCGACTCCGCGGCGGCCTCGCCGAGCAGTTCGGCCTGACGGACTCCCGACCTGCCCTGTACCGGGGTCGCCTGGTAGCCGCCGAAGTGTGCCACCGGGCTCCATCCGGGGGTCACCGGCGGCAGCAGCTCGTCGACGCCCTCGTACTCGCCGGCGGCGTACACGATCCGGCCGCCGACGACCGTGAGCAGGGCCTCGATGTGCGGGATCTCCGGGTCGGGCACCGCGAAGTAGTCCTCCGACAGCACGGTGAGGTCCCCGAGGAACCCGGGGCGCAGGACGCCCTTGCGGTCCTGTTCCCCGGTGAGCGCGGCGCCGGCCGTCGTGAACATCTCCAACGCCGTCTCCCGGTCGACCCGGTTGTGCGGCGGGTGGATGGTCAGGTCGCCGACCGTGCGGCCGGTGACCAGCCAGTGCAGCGCGACCCACGGGTTGTACGAGGAGACGCGGGTGGCGTCGGTGCCGGCGCCGACGGTCAGGCCCCGGCCCAGCATGGCGCGGATCGGCGGGGCGTCGGCGGCGGCGCCGATGCCGTAGCGGCGGACGAACGCCTCGCCCTGGAAGGACAGCCGGTTCTGCACCGACATGGCACCGCCGAGGGCGACGATGCGGTCGAGGCTGTCGGCCGACACGGTCTCCGCGTGGTCGAACAGCCACCGGTTGCCGCCGGGGAAGAGCCCTTCCGCGGCGAGCTTCTCGAACACGGCCAGGTCGCGGCGGATGGTCTCGTCGTAGGTGGCGTGCAGGCGGAAGCCCCAGCCGTTCTCCATGAGGAGGCGCACCGCCTTCTCGAACTCCACCTCGTAGTCGGGGGCGTGTTCGGGGCGCGGCTCGGCGAAGTTCTCGAAGTCCGCGGCCGCCCAGGTGAGGTTCTCCCCGGCGCCGTTCAGCCGCAGCCACTCGTCGCCGTCCTCGGGACGGACCATGCCGATCCAGCGGGTGAGGTCGTCGATCTCCTGTCCCGCGGTCTGCGGGAACAGGTGGTAGGCGATGCGCAGGGACAGCTCGCCGTCCCTGGCGAGTTCCGTGACCGTCTCGTAGTTGTCGGGGAAGTTCTGGAACCCGCCGGCCGCGTCGATCGCCGAGGTGAGTCCGAACCGGTTCAGCTCCCGCAGGAAGTGACGGGTCGACGTCTTGCGGTGCTCCTCGTCCAGCACGGGCGCCTTGGCCAGCGTCGAGTAGAGGATCAGGGCGCTGGGGGCCGCCAGCAGCATGCCCGTGGGCTCACCGGTGCGGCCCCGCATGATCTGCCCGCCGCGGGGGTCGGGGGTGTCCTTGTCGTACCCCACCGCCTCGACGGCGGCGCGGTTGAGGATCGCCGCCTGGTAGAGGTGCAGGACGAAGACCGGGGTGTCCGGTGCGGCGGCGTTCAGTTCGGCGACGGTGGGCAGCCGGCGTTCGGCGAACTGCTCGGCCGACCAGCCGCCCACCACCCGCACCCACTGGCCCTTGGGCGTGCGGGCCGCCTGCTCGCGCAGCATGGCCAGGCCCTGGCGCAGGGAGCGCACTCCGTCCCAGCGCAGCTCCAGCACGTAGTTCAGACCGCCCCGGATCACGTGCAGGTGGGCGTCGTTGAGTCCGGGGATCATCCTGCGTCCGAGCGCGTCGACCACCCGGGTGGCGGGGCCGACCTGGCCGGCCACGTCCTTGTCACCGCCGACGGCGGTGATGACGCCGTCGCGGACGGCGATCGCCTCGGCCTGCGGGAGGCGGGGATCACCGGTGTGGATCTTGGCGTTGCGGACGACGAGGTCCGCCGCGTCGTCGGTGGCGCGGGGGATCAACCCGCCGACCGGCATCGTGGACACCTTTCGACAACCTCCTGCGGGGCGTACAGCGTGGGATTTCGGATGGGCCGCGTCCGGGCGGGCTGCCGGCGAGGTGCACCGAGAACGGTGCCGCGACTGCTTCGCCGCCCACGCTAGGCCGGGCGGGACGCACTCGGTTTCTGGTGAGCGCACTGGTATTTGCCTGGCAGCGCACTGCGCGTACTCCCGTGCACGGTGGGGTCAGGGTCGGTGCACTGGTGCGCAACAGCCGGGGTCCTCCCGGTTCTAGCGTGGCCGTGGACGGCCCGGCGGCTCCCCGGATCCGGTGCGGGCCGCTTCGCCGGAACACCGATACGCCCTTGAGTCCCAGGAGTTTGCAATGTCCTACGTGTACGAGCCGGTTCAGCCGGTGCTGGAACCCGCAGCGGCCGCGTTCGCCGAGGCCACCGCCAATCCGCCCTACCTGTTCGACCTGCCGCCGGCCGAGGGCCGCAAGGCCGTGGACGAGGTGCAGTCCGGCGAGATCGCCAAGCCGGACGTCGACGAGGAGTGGATCACCGTCTCCGGCGGCCCGACGGGCAGCGTGCGGGCCCGCATCGTCAAGCCCGCCGGCGCCGAGGGCACCCTCCCGGTGATCCTCTACATCCACGGCGCCGGCTGGGTCTTCGGCAACGCCCACACCCACGACCGGCTGGTGCGCGAACTCGCCGTCGGCGCGGACGCGGCCGTGGTCTTCCCCGAGTACGACCTCTCCCCCGAGGCCCGCTACCCGGTGGCGATCGAGCAGAACTACGCGGTGGCCCAGTGGGTCGTGACCCAGGGCGCGACCAAGGACCTGGACGGCACGCGGCTGGCCGTGGCCGGTGACTCCGTCGGCGGCAACATGACCGCGGCGCTGACGCTGATGGCCAAGGAACGCGGTGATGTCGCCCTGGTCCAGCAGGTGCTGTTCTACCCGGTGACCGACGCGAGCTTCGACACCGGCTCCTACCACCAGTTCGCCGAGGGCTACTTCCTGCGCCGCGACGGCATGCAGTGGTTCTGGGACCAGTACACGACCGACGAGGCCGAGCGGGCGCAGATCACCGCCTCCCCGCTGCGCGCCACCACCGAGCAGCTCACCGGCCTGCCCCCGGCGCTGGTCATCACCGGCGAGGCCGACGTCCTGCGCGACGAGGGCGAGGCCTACGCGAACAAGCTGCGCGAGGCCGGCGTGCCCGTCACCGCCGTCCGCTACCAGGGCGTCATCCACGACTTCGTGATGCTCAACGCCCTGCGGGAGACGCACGCCGCCGAGGCCGCCATCACCCAGGCCGTCACCGTCCTGCGCGCCGCGCTGCACACCCGCTGACGCGACACACCGGCACTCGTCCCAAGGAGCAACACCATGTCCACCACACCGACCGTCCTGCTCGTCCACGGCGCCTTCGCGGACGCCGGCAGCTGGTCCGGCGTCATCGCGGAGCTGCAGAACCACGGCATCCCCGTGGTGGCGCCGCCGAACCCGCTGCGCGGCCTGGCCTCCGACGCCGCCTACATCGCCTCGCAGGCCGCTCAGATCGACGGCCCGGTCGTCCTGGTCGGCCACTCCTACGGCGGGGCGGTCATCTCCGTGGCGGGCACCGCGGAGAACGTCGTCGGCCTGGTCTACGTCGCGGCGTACGTCCCCGAGGAGGGGGAGAGCCTCGGTGAGCTGCAGGGGCGCTTCCCGCTGTCGCCGCTGGTCGACAACCTCACGGAGAAGACCTACCCGGTCGACGGCGGACAGGCCGCGGTCGAGGTGACGATCAAGACCGAGGCGTTCCCGGCCGTCTTCGCCGCCGACGTCCCGGCCGCCGTCACCAAGGTCCTGGCGGCGGCACAGCGTCCGCTGGCCGCCTCGACGTTCACGGAGACGGCCTCGGCCGCGGCATGGAGGACCAAGCCGTCCTGGGCGCTGGTGGCCGGCGCGGACGAGGCCATCAACCCGGAGGTGGAGCGCTTCGGTGCGAAGCGGGCCGGAGCGACGGTCGTCGAGATCGACGGCGCCTCGCACGCCGTCGCCGTCTCCCGGCCGAAGGAGGTCGCCGCTCTGATCAGCGACGCGGTGCGCGCGACCGCCTGAGGCGTCGCCAGGAATCGACCTGTACGAAGGCCGCGCGGCCCCCGGGGGGCCGCGCGGCCTTCGTATGCGCTCTTCTCCTGTCCAGGGAGCTCGAGTACGGACCGGTGGAGGGCTCCCCGGGCCGCCCCGGCCGTCCGACGGAAGGTGGGGCAGATGTCGACGGGGACATCGGCGTGCACGGCGGCGTTCAGCCCGTACGGCACTTCCCCGCCCGCCGGCCCTGCCGGTGCCGCTCCCACCGGCATGCCGCGGTCGGCGTCCTCGACGAGTTCGACGAACCCCCTCGTCGCCCGGCCCGTGGGTCCAGCCACGGGTGGAGGAGGCGAGAGGCAGCACGCCGGTGCGTACGCGCGGCCCCCGTCCCCGCGCCTGCCGAGACCAGGGCTGCCGGAGAACGGCGGGAGTCCACGAGCGCGCGGGCGGTTGCACGAGAGCGCACGTCCGTGACGGACGCCGGGCGCCGTGCGCTGAGGGGCACCTGTGCGTGCACTGCCGGGAAAGGCGACGCCCTGACGCCGCCTAGCGTCACTCGTGTACGCAGAGCACGTCACCGCAGGAGGCACCACATGACCACCCACTCCCCTCACGCGAGCGGCAGCCAGCCCTGGCTGCACCAGAAGGGCGAGGTGATCCAGGAGTTCGGCACCGTCAAGCAGTTCCCGCTCGGTCTGTCGTACGAAGCCCGGATGTACTCCTGCCAGCGCCTGAACAAGGTCCTGGCGGACACGCAGATCCTGTACGGCCTCTACAAGAAGCATCACTGGCTGATGCGCGGCGCGACCTTCTACCAGCTGCACCTGGTGCTGGACAAGCACGCGGGTGAGCAGCTGGAACTGGTCGACGCCCTCGCCGAACGCGTCCAGTCGCTCGGCGGCGTCGCGGTGGGCGACTCCCGGCACGTCGCCGAGATCACGTCGATCCCGCGGCCTCCGGACGGCGTGGAGGAGGTCCCGGCGATGCTGTCGCGGCTGCTGGAGGCCCACGAGACCATCCTCGTCGAGGCCCACGACGCTGCCGCGCGGACCGCCGAGCTGGGCGACGACGGCACCAACGACCTCTTCGTCTCGCAGGTGATCAGGACCGGCGAACTGCAGTCCTGGTTCCTGGCCGAGCACCTGGTGGACACGCCCCTCGTCCGCTCCTGAGCCCAACAGTTCCCCCACCCCACCGCGACGACGCCACGCCGCCGCCCGTGCTCCCACGGCCGCCTCCACGACGCGGCGGTGACGGCCGTCTTCACCACGGTGGCCGAGCGGGCGGCTCCACGGCGGCGGTGCGGTGGCGGGGCGTCGGGAGGCGGACGTCCGGCGGTTCCTACAGGCGCCCGGTCAGTCCCTGCGCCAGCAGCGTGAAGGCGTGTTCGGCGTCCGCGACCGCCTCCGGGTAACGCTCGTCGGCGGACCGGCCGGCGGCCAGCGCCCGGAAGTTGTCCATCGACAGCAGCCACTGCGTGTTCAGCACATGGGCGGCCGCGAGGCGCGCGGTCAGATCGGGGACGCCGGCGCTCTCCTGGAGCGCCTCCGCGAGCGCCTGCGCCGCGTCTTCCTGGAAGCGCAGCGTCGCCGAGCGGAGTGCCGGGGTCTGTCTGACCATGCGGGTCAGCGCGAGGATCTGCGGCACGTCGTTGAGGCCGGTGACCGGATCGCGGTCGCGCAGCCCGGCCAGGAAGTGGGCGCGCAGGGCGGCCAGCGGTCCGGTGTCGGCGGGGCGGGCGCGCACCACGCGGGCCGCCTCGGTGCGGTGGTCGGCGAAGCGGTGGACGACGAGGTCCTCCTTGGCGGGGAAGTAGGCGAACACCGTCCGCTTCGACACCTCGGCGGCCTCCGCCACCTGCGTCACCGACACTTGGTCGAACCCGTGCTCGAGGAAGAGCGCGATGGCCGCGTCGGAGATGGCGGCGTGCGTCCGCGCCCGTTTGCGTTCCCGCAGCCCTGTCATGGGTCCAGGGTAGCCAAAGCCTGCACTCGGCACCTTCCTGCACTCGGTGTAAAGTTTTTCTGCACCGGGTGCAGTTTTGCGCTCGGTGCACCTGAGGAGGACCGATGACCGAGGTGATCGTGGCGGGCGCCGGCCCCACCGGGCTGACACTGGCCTGCGAACTGGCGCTGACCGGTGTGGACACCCTGGTGGTGGAGCGCCTCCCGGCCCGGATCGAGCAGACCAAGGGCGGCGCGATCCAGTCGCGGACCCAGGAACTGCTGGAACTGCGAGGCCTGTGGGAGCCGATGCGGGCCAGGGCGCTGGCCGGCGAGCCGGTGGGCGGCAACTTCGCGCTGCTGCCGGTGCCGCTGGACTGTACGGCGTGGGACACCGCGCACCCCCACCCGCTCCTCGTTCCGCAGTGGGAGATCGAGGAGGTGCTGGAGGAGCGCGCCACGGCGCTGGGGGTCCAGGTGCTGCGCGGCGCCCCGGTCACGGCGGTGGAGGAGACGGACGGCGGCGTGGTCGTGACGGCCGGCGGCCGGCGGATCGAGGCCCGGTACCTGGCGGCCTGCGACGGCGGGCACAGCACGGTCAGAAAGCTGCTCGGCGTGCCGTTCCCCGGCAGGCCGGGGACGTTCACGGCGGTGCTGGCCGACGTACGGCTGTCGTCGGCGTCCGGCCTCGTGCCGACGGCCCTCGGGCAGATGAGCACCCTCACCCGCGAGGTCGACGGCCGCTGGGTGATGCTGATGCCCCTGGGGGACGACCGCTACCGGTTCACCGGCGGGGTCTCCGGCGAGGAGGAGCAGGCCAAGGACCGGCCCGTGACATTCGAGGAGGTCGCCGAACTGCTGCGCGTCGTGTACGGCGAGCAGACCGTGCCGGCCGCCGTCGACAACGCCTCGCGGTTCGGCGACGCCACCCGGCAGGTCGACCGCTACCGGCTGGGCCGGGTGTTCTTCGCCGGTGACGCCGCGCACGTCCACCCGCCGTTCGGCGGGCTCGGCCTGAACCTGGGGATGCAGGACGCCTTCAACCTGGGCTGGAAGATGGCCGCGGTGCTGCGGGGCCGCGCACCGGCCGGCCTCCTGGACACCTACCACGCCGAACGGCACCCGGCCGGCGCCTGGGCCCTGCACATCACCCGGGCGCAACGGGTCCTCGCCGCCCCCCGCCCCACTCCCGACGTCGCCGAACTGCGCGAGGTCTTCACCGACCTGATGCGCCTGCCCGACGCCAACCGCCACCTGGCCGGGCTGATGTCGGGGCTGTCCCACTCCTACGACGTGCGCGGCGGCCACCCGCTGGCCGGTCACCGGATCGCCGGCGTCGACCCCTCGCTGTTCCACGCGGGCAGGCCCGTCCTGCTGGACCTGGCCGGGATCCTGCCGTCCGGCCTCGACGCGGTCCGCACCGAGCCGGTGGACGGACTGCCCGGCGCCGTGCTGGTCCGGCCCGACGGCTACGCGGCCTGGGCGGCGGACGACGATCCCGGCCTGGACGCTCTCCTCTGCGACCCTTGTCTTCCCCTGCTCCGGGGGTGAGCCGGCAGGCGCCGGGCGCCGGACCGCGGCGGCCTGGACCGCCGGCTCCGGCTTTCCCGAACCGCCGGGCGGGAGCCGCACGAGGTCGCCGCACCGCGGTACCCGTCGGCCGGGCCACGCCTCCCGCCCGCGGCGCTTCGACAGCCGGCCCCGGGCCCCGGGCCCTCGGCCGCCGGTGACGGATGCTGTCCGGACTCTTGACGGTCCTCGTATGACTGCGTAGACATGACTGCGCAGCCAGACGACGCAGCCCTCGGTGGGGGCGCACGGCCAGCGGGAGACAGCATGACGCGATCGCCAGGACGGTCCGGGAGTTCCGGTGCGCCCCGCAGTGTGGACGTGGCCCGGCTGGCCGGAGTGTCGCAGAAGACCGTGTCGAGGGTCTTCAACGACGAGGCGTACGTCTCCGCCGAAGTCCGCAGACGCGTCCTCGATGCGGCCGGGGAACTCGGCTACCGGCTGAACCACGCGGCCCGCGCGCTGGCCTCCGGGCGGTCCCGTTCCATCGGTGTGGTGACGCTCGGGACGGCTCTGTACGGGCCGGTCTCGCTGCTCATGGGCATCGAACGGGCCGCCCGGGACGCGGGGTACGCGGTCCGCGTGGTCAACACCCTGGAGGGCGACCCCGGCGGAGTCGGCGGCGCCGTCGACTCGCTGCTCAAGCAGGGGGTCGACGGCATCGTCATCTCGGAGCCGATCGACGACGAGGAGGACGGCAGAGTGGTCTCCGTCGACGTCGACGTGCCGGTCCTCGTCCTCGGCGCGCCCGCGGCCGTCGCCTCGTCCCGCACCGTGGCCTCGGGGGTCGGGGCCGAACCGCTGGCCCGGGCCGCCACCGAGCATCTCCTGGACCTCGGGCACACCACCGTCCATCACCTCGCCGGTCCGCAGCGGTGGTTCGCCGCGAGGGACCGCCTGGAGGGATGGCGGGCGGCGCTGGCGGCACGGGACCGCGAGGAGCCGCCGGTGGTCGAGGGTGACTGGTCGGCCGCGTCCGGATACGCGGCGGGCCGCGCACTGGCCGCGGACGGCGACGTCACCGCGGTGTTCGCCGCGAACGACGACATGGCCATCGGCCTGATCCGCGCGCTGACAGAGGCGGGCCGCCGCGTCCCCGACGACGTCAGCGTCGTCGGCTTCGACGACGTCCCCGTCGCCGCCTACGTGACTCCTCCCCTGACCACGGTCCGCCAGCCCTTCGACGCCGTGGCCGAGGAGGGGATCAGGATGCTCCTGCACGCCGTCGAGAAGCCCGACGTGGACCTCCCCCTGGCGAACGACCCACCGGTCGAACTCGTCCTCCGCGCCTCGACCGCGCGCCCGCCGTCCCGGACGGCCCCGGGCCGCCGGCGGCGCACGGCCCCCCGTTCCCCCGGCGGCACGCATGTTCCGCCCCTGCCGGACGGAGGCTCGGCCACGAAGCCCTGATGAGCACCGGCTCCTGAAGAACACCGTCCGGCCCGTCGGACAGACGTGACGGCCGGACACCCCGACACCTCGGGCACGGCGCCGGCCGACCGGCCTGCCGCCCCGATGCCCCACGTCCGGCCGCGGTCCACGGGCACACTCCCGGGACGCGGACGGTACGCCCTGCCGTGTCCGCGTTCCCCGCGTACAGCCCTCGGTCTCAGTGCCGCACGAGGAGCAGCCCTCCTCGCTTCGCCGCCCCGACGTCCTGGTCGCCGCCTCCGCGCCTTCCCCTGTCCGGCATGCCGTCTCCAGGCATGCCCTCACTTCGCCCATCGGCGGGAGTTCCCCATGCCTCGTTCCTTCGCCTCCTCCTCTTCCCTGAACCGCCGGCGCTTCCTCGCCGCCACGGGGGCCGTCTCTCTCGGCGCCGCGCTCTCCGCCTGCGGCGGCAGCGGCGACGGCGGCGGCGCCTCCACCGGGCCGGTCAGCCGGGCCGACATCGACAAGGCCATGAAGACGCCGACCGAGCTGACGTTCTGGACGTGGGTCCCGGACATCGGCAAGGAGGTGGCCCTCTTCGAGAAGAAGTACCCGGCGATCAAGGTCAAGATCGTCAACGCCGGTCAGGGCGTGGCCCATTACACCAAGCTGCGCACCGCGCTGAAGGCGGGCAGCGGCGCCCCGGACGCCGTGCAGATCGAGTACCAGGCGATCCCGACGTTCACGATCACCGGCAGCCTGCTGGACCTGAGCCCCTACGGTGCCGCCGCGCTCAAGGACACGTTCGTCGACTGGACGTGGGGCCAGGTCAGCGGCGAGAACGGGGAGATCTGGGCGATCCCCCAGGACACGGGTCCGATGGGCATGCTCTACCGCAAGGACATCTTCGACGAGCACGGCATCGATGTGCCCAGGACCTGGGACGAGTTCGCCGCCGCCGCCCGCAAGCTGCACAAGGCCGACCCGAAGGTCTACCTCACCAATCTCGCGGCCAACGAGGCCGCCGCCTGGCACGGCCTGCTCTGGCAGGCGGGCGCCAAGCCCTACTCGATGTCCGGCAAGAGCGACATCACCATCGACGTCGACGGCAGTGTCTCCCGCAAGCTCGGCGAGTTCTGGGGCGGCCTCGCGCGGGAAGGGGTCATCGGCACCGAGCCCGACTTCGCCGACTCCTGGTACGCCGCGCTCAACAAGGGCACGTACGCCACCTGGCTCACCGCGGCGTGGGGCCCGGCGTTCCTCTCCGGTTCGGCGAAGTCCACGGCCGGGAAGTGGCGGGCGGCCCCGCTGCCGCAGTGGGACGCGGCCGAGCCGAGCTCGGGCAACTGGGGCGGCTCGACGACCTCGGTCCTCAAGAACACCAAGAACCCGATCCCGGCGGCGATGTTCGCCCAGTTCCTCAACAGCGATCCCGCGAGCGCGAAGATGTTCGCCACCGAGCAGTTCTTCTTCCCGGCGACCAAGGCCCTGCTCACGGACGCCGGGTTCGTGGGCGACGCACCGTCCTTCTACGGCGGCCAGAAGGTCAACCAGCTGTTCGCCGACATCAGCTCCACGGTCGGTCCCGCCTTCCCCTGGCCTCCGTTCCTCGACCAGGCGGCGACGGACTGGACCGAGACCGTCGGCAAGTCCCTCGCCGACCGCACCGACACCGTCCGCGCGCTCGGCGCCTGGCAGTCGAGGCTCACCGCGTACGCCGAGAACCAGGGCTTCACGGTCCACTCCTCCTGACCATCACTCAGCTCCCCTTGCCGAGCGCAGGGTTCCCCGGCACACCCATCCTCAGAAAGGGCCGATGATGACCGCCACAACCGCGGCCTCCCCGAAGAGCCGACGCCGAGACGGTCCGGCACGTTCCCGGCGCGGTGGCAGGCGCCACCGCCGGTCGGCGGGGCCCCTGTTCGTCGCCCCCTTCATGATGCTGTTCCTGCTGCTCTTCCTCGCGCCGCTCGGCTACGCCGCCTGTCTGAGCCTCTTCCAGGAACGCCTGGTGGGCGGAACGGCGTTCGTCGGACTCGACAACTACGTCCGGGCCCTGGGCGACGATCAGCTCCTCCGGGGCGTCGGCCGGGTCGCCCTGTTCTTCGTGCTCCAGGTCCCCGTGATGCTGCTGCTCTCGCTGGTGTTCGCCCTGGCGCTCGACAGCGGACTGCTGCGCCTGGCCCGCGTGATCCGGCTCGGCATCTTCGTCCCGTACGCCGTGCCGAGCGTGGTCGCCGCGCTGATGTGGGGCTATCTGTACGGGCCGGACTTCGGCCCGTTCGCCCAGCTCGGACGGAACCTGGACCTGCCGGTTCCGGACTTCCTCGGTGAGGGCTGGATGCTCGGCAGCCTGGCGAACATCGTGACCTGGGAGTTCGTCGGCTACAACATGATCATTCTCTATGCCGCCCTGCGCACCGTTCCCCAGGAGCTGTACGAGGCGGCCGCGATGGACG
Source organism: Streptomyces sp. NPDC093586 (assembly GCF_044764905.1). NCBI lineage: Bacteria > Bacillati > Actinomycetota > Actinomycetes > Kitasatosporales > Streptomycetaceae > Streptomyces > Streptomyces sp. NPDC093586. The sequence continues at coordinate 17,053 of NZ_JBIWJA010000014.1, forward strand.
GCGCCGGCGCCTGGCGGATCGCCTGGTCCATCAAGCTGCCGGCCCTCAGATCCGCCCTTCTGCTCACCCTGCTGTTCTCGGTGATCGGCAGTTTCCAGCTGTTCAACGAGCCGAACCTGCTGATGAAGATCGCCCCGGACGTCATCAGCAGCTCCTACACCGCCAACCTCTACGCCTACTCCCTCGCCTTCACCGGCCAGCAGGTCAACTATGCGGCCACGGTCTCCTTCCTCCTCGGGCTCGTCATCGTGATCGCCTCCTACGCCGTCCTGCTCACCGCGAACCGCAGGAGGACCTCGTGACGACCTCCCCCGAGTCCCCGGCGGCGCCGGTCAGGCCCGCACCTCCGTCCCGGGCGGCCACGGCCGCCTCGGCGTCTCCTCCCCCGGCGGTGCCGAAGCGGCGCCGGCCCGGTGCCCGCCGCAGCACCCCGCTGACCATCGCCATGCTGGCCGCCCTGGCCTACTTCCTCCTCCCCCTGGCCTGGCTGCTGATCGCCTCGACCAAGAGCACCCAGGACCTCTTCACCACCTTCGGTCTGTGGTTCTCCGACACCCCGCAACTGCCGGCGAACATCAGGAAGACCTTCGCCCAGGACGACGGCGTCTTCGCGCACTGGCTGATCAACACGGCCCTGTACGCCGGGGCCAGCGCCGTCGGAGCCGCGTTGCTCGCCGCCGCCGGCGGATACGGCTTCGCCAAGTTCCGCTTCCGCGGCGACCGGGCCGCCTTCCACCTCGTCCTGGGCGCCGTGATGGTCCCGACCACCGCCCTGGCGATACCGACCTACCTGCTCTTCGCGAAGGCGGGTCTGGTCAACACCCCCTGGGCCGTCGTCCTGCCCTCGCTCGTCAACCCGTTCGGCCTCTACCTGATGCGCGTCTACGCCGAGGAGGCCGTCCCCGACAGCATCCTGGAGGCCGCCCGCATCGACGGCGCCGGCGAGGTCCGGATCTTCTTCCGGATCGTTCTCGGACTGCTCGGCCCCGGCCTGGTGACGGTCCTGCTGTTCACGCTCGTGGCGACGTGGAACAACTACTTCCTGCCACTGATCATGCTCAACGACCCGGACCTGTACCCGATCACGGTCGGTCTCTCCTCCTGGGCCGCGCAGGCGCAGAACGGCGGTTCGGGCGCCAGCAGCGACATGCTCGCCCTGGTCGTCACCGGCTCGCTGATCTCCATCGTCCCGCTGGTCGTGGCATTCCTGATGCTCCAGCGGTACTGGCAGAGCGGCCTGGCCTCCGGCGGCGTCAAGCAGTAGCGCACCGGCCCCTCGCTCCCTTCCTCCTCTTGCTCCCCTTCCTCGTCTCCCCGGAGGTCTTCCTTCATGGCGGCTCTGCCTGCCCGTGTCCTCTTCGGCGCCGCGTACTACCACGAGTACACGCCCTCCTACGACCTTGCCGTGCCGCCCGCCGAGCGGCTCAAGACCGACCTGGACCTGATGGCCGAGGCGCACTTCACCGTGATCCGGGTCGGCGAGTCGGTCTGGTCGACGTGGGAGCCGGAGAACGGCCGCTTCGACCTCGACTGGCTCCAGCCGGTGCTGGACGGTGCCCATGAGCGCGGCATCTCCGTCGTCATCGGCACCCCGACGTACGCCGCGCCGCCGTGGCTGGCCCGTCAGTACCCGGAGATCACCGCCGAGCACACCACCGGGCAGCGCCTCGGCTGGGGCACCCGCCAGGAGATCGACTTCACCCATCCCGCGTTCCGGTTCCACGCCGAGCGGGTGATCCGCAAGATGGTCGCCCGGTACGCCGGCCACCCGGCCGTCATCGGCTGGCAGGTCGACAACGAGCCCGGCCTGCACCTCCTCCACAACCGCGGTGTCTTCCAGCGGTTCGTGGACCACCTGCGGCAGAAGTACGGGGACGTCGAGACCCTGAACCGCGAGTGGGGCCTGGTCTACTGGTCGCACCGCCTGTCGACGTGGGCGGACCTGTGGACGCCGGACGGCAACGAGCAGCCCCAGTACGACGTCGCCTGGCGGGAGTTCCAGGCCCGGCAGGTCACCGAGTTCATCGGCTGGCAGGCGGACATCGTCCGCGAGTACGCCCTTCCCGGCCAGTTCGTCACCACCTGCGTCTCCTACACCCGCCAAGGGGTGGCGGACGACGAGATCACGGACCGCCTCGACGTCGCCGCCGGCAATCCGTACTACGACATGCAGGACGGTCTGCTGCTGCCCGATCCCACCCCCGACGCCCACGAGCAGAAGTGGAAGACCACCGGGGTGTGGGCGATGTACCGGACGGCGGACTGGATGTTCTCCTCGCGCCAGGAACCGTTCCTGGTGACCGAGACCAACGCCCAGAGCATCGGTTCCGCCTGGGACAACCGGCCCGGCTACGACGGCCAGTGGCGGCAGGCCGCGTGGGCGCACGTCGCGCGCGGGGCGCGGATGATCGAGTACTGGCAGTGGCAGACCCTGCGCTTCGGTGCGGAGACCTACTGGGGCGGTGTCCTCCCGCACAGCGGCCTGCCCGGCCGCGTGTACGCCGAGATCGCCCGCCTCGGCGCGGAGTTCGACGCCGCCGGCCCGCTCGTCGCGGGACTGGAGCCGGACGCCGACATCACGATGGTCTACTCGACGCCCAGCAAGTGGCTGATGCAGAAGTACCCGCCGCTCGCGAACGGCGACGGTGAACCTGACGCCGAGGCCTACCACCGGTTCTTCGACCCGTTCTACCGGGGCGCCTTCGACGCCGGCCGCCAGGTGCGCATCGTCCACGCACGCCAGTTGCACGATCCGAACGGCTCGGGGTCCTCCCGGGGGATGACGCCCGAGGAGGGGGCGGAGCGCCACCCGGTTCTCGTCGTGCCGGCCCTGTACGTCGTCGACGACACCACGCTCGACTGGCTGGAGGCGTACGCCCGGGCGGGCGGCCATCTGGTCCTCGGTCCGCGTACCGCCTACGCCGACCACGAGGCGCGGGCCCGCCACGAGCCGGCTCCCGGACGTCTCGTGGCCGCCACGGGCGTCCGGTACGACGAGTTCGGCAACCTCACCGGCGACGTCCCGGTCCGCGCCGTCCCCGGCGGTCCGCTCCACGTACCCGCGGACGCCGCGGCGACGCGGTGCATCGAGGGTCTCGCCGTCGTCGACGCCGACGTCCTCGCCCACTACGAGCACCCGCACTTCGGCCGGTGGCCCGCGATCACCACTCGCCGCCACGGCGAGGGCCGCGTGACCTGCGTCGGCACGGTGCCGGGCCGCGGCCTCGCCCGGGCGCTGGCCGAGTGGCTGGCCCCGGCCGCCCGCAGCGGCTGGCACGGCCTGCCCGCCTCCGTCACCGCGACCACCGGCACCTCGCCCGACGGACGCCGCGTCCACGTCGTACACAACTGGAGCTGGGAGACCGTGCGGGTGCCCGCCCCGGCGGACCTCCGCGACGCCCTGGCGGGTGCCCGCGTCGCCGCGGACTCGGCCCTGGAGCTCGGCCCCTGGGACGTACGCGTCCTGGTCTCGCCCGGCGACGGCGGCACACCCGCCCCCGAAGCGCTCAACCCGACCTGATCCGTCTCCTGAAGGAGAAGCCATGCAGAGAACAAGGTTCGGCCGGACTGCCGGGGTGCTCACCGCGGCATCCGTCATCCTCGCCCTGTCCATGGCCAGCGCACAGGGCTACAACCCGACGGGCGGAATCCTGTACCGGCTCGGCAGTGAACCGTGCCTGAAGGGGCGCGGCAACTGCGCCGTCTACCCCAAGTCCGCGCAACTGCCGGGCGGGCGTCTGGTGGCGTCGTTCGAGAAGTCCACGGTCGTGGCGGAGACGGGAAGCGCGGACAAGCAGACCCTGCCGGTCTACAAGAGCGACGACCACGGCACGTCCTGGCAGCCGCTGTCCGAGGTCAAGGCTCCGGCGTACCTCTCCGACGACCCCGCGTACGCGAAGTACACCAGCAACTGGACCAACCCCTACCTCTACACGCTTCCGCAGGACGTCGGGAACCTGAAGCGGGGCACGCTGCTCCTCGCGAGCGTGGTGTCGGGCGACGACGCCTACTACAAGGAGCACAAGGCGGCCGACCCGGACTGGACGCCGTCCAACGACGGCGACCGCAGCGACATGGCGATCGCGCTGTACTCCAGCGTCGACGAAGGCGAGACCTGGAGAGTCGTCAACGTCATCGCCACGGGCGGCTGGCAGGGCGGCAGCGCGGGAGCCGTCGGCCAGAACGTCGCCCGCGCCAACACGCACCGGCAGGTGGACCCCCTGTGGGAGCCGTACCTGATGGTCCACAAGGGCAAGCTGGTCTGCTACTACTCCGACGAGAACGACTACCTCGGCTTCGACCCGGCGACCGGCATCCCGGTGCCGGACCCCGCGAACGACACCGCCCCGGACTCGCACGGCCAGATCCTCGTCCACAAGACCTGGGACGGCCGCAGCGCGCAGTGGAGCGATCCCGTCGTCGACGTCGCAGGACAGACCCAGGACATGGGCGGCGGCAAGAAGCAGATCGGCGGCGGCCGACCGGGCATGACGAACGTCGTCCGGACGAAGGACGGCAAGTGGATGCTGACCTTCGAGTACTGGGGCGGCGGAACCAACACCAGGTACGTGATCGCCGACAACCCGCTGGAGTTCCACCGGGGCTCTCCCACGGGCACGGGCGTCACCTCGCTGCCGGTCGCCCCCGGCTCCCGTCCCCTCGCGGTCTGGGGCAGCCCGGTCGTCATCCGGCTTCCCGACGGGCGCCTGGTCTACAACGCCGCGGGCAGCGGCAGCGTCTGGGTCAACGAGAGCGGGCGCAGCGACGGCGTGTGGAAGGAGTACCAGACGACCTCGCCGGCCGGATACAGCCGCAACCTGCAGTACGTCGAGGGCACCGGCCGCATCGTGGTTCTCAACAACGAGGGCATGTCGACGATCCGCCACGCCGAGGTCGATCTCGGTCACTCGGACGGCGCCTACCACCGGGTGGTGAACCGGAGGACCGGCCAGGTGATCGGCACCGGCGACCACACCAACGACGCCAACATCGGCAACGGGGACGTTCCCGACGTTCGTCTGGAGGACCCCGGTTCGGCGGCGAACAAGGACACCCAGTACTGGCATGTGGTGACGGAGCCGAACGGCGGCCGGACGCTGCTGAACAAGTCCGGCGGCCGCGCGGCGGCCATCTGGACGGGCAGTGCGACGGCCGGCCAGCGGATCGGCCAGTGGGTCGACGACAGCGCCACCGGCAGCTGGAACCTGGTCGAGACCGGCGACGGGTTCCACCGGCTGCAGTCCGTCAAGAATCCCGCCCTGTACCTGACCGGCGCATCCGACGGGGCGCCGCTCACACTGCAGTACGCGACCGGCGACGGCTCCCAGGACTGGAAGCTCGTGCCGTAGGCGGGCGAGCAGGGCGTCGCCGGGCCCCGGGAGCGGGCCCGCGGCGCCCTGACCGCGACGGGCGGGTGCTCAGTCCTCGGCGACCAGGGCGGGCGTCGACTTCGTGAGCACCTCGCCGCGGAAGAACGCGGGGCTCCGCCGGCGCATCACCGTCATGATGACCAGACCGAGGGCGAGCAGGCCCACGCCGATCACGAACACCGAGCCGACGCCGAACACGGACGATCCGCTCCCGTAGGCGGGGTCCCACATGTCGGCGAGCGTCTTGGCGAAGACCGCCGTGAGCAGCACTCCGCCGAGGAGGGGGAAGACGCCCTTGAACACGAGGTCGCGTCCGGACTTCAGGAGGTCGGCACGGAAGTACCAGGCGCAGGCGAAGGCCGTCAGCGCGTAGTAGAAGCAGATCATCAGGCCCAGCGCGTAGATCGTGTCGACCAGCACGTGTTCGCTGACCAGCGTCATCACCGTGTAGAAGACGCCGGTCGCGACGCCCGCGGTGACCGTGGCGCGGCCCGGGGTGCGGTAGCGCGGGTGGACCTGGGCGTACGAGGCGGGCAGCGCCTCGTAGGTCGCCATGGCGAGGACCGTACGGGCCACCGGGATGAACGTCGTCTGGAGGCTGGCCGCGGCCGACGCGAGGACCGCGACGAACAGCGCGACGCCCAGGACGGATCCCATGACGGGACCGGCGAGCGCGGCGAAGACGTTGTCCGAGGTGTCGGGGTTCGCGAGTCCCAGGCCCTGGTCGCCGGAGCCCACGATCATCTGCGCCGCGACGCCCGTCGCCAGGTACGAGCCGACCAGCACGACCATGGCGACGAGCGCCGCACGGCCCGGTGTACTGCTGCTGCCGCTGGTCTCCTCGTTGGCGGTGAGACACGCGTCCCAGCCCCAGTACATGAAGATCGACAGGGACAGGCCGGCCGTGAACGTCGCGAACGACTGGACGGCGAAGGGGTTCAGCCACGACCAGGAGAAGTGGGCCGAGGTCGGGAAGTCGGCGCTTCCGGCCTTGCTGAAGGCCATGACCACGAAGACGGCCAGGACCAGCAGCTGCAGCGCCACCAGGGTGTACTGCAGCCCCTTGGTCGCCGTCATGCCGCGATAGCTGATCACCGTGGCGACGGCGATGAGCGCCAGGCAGGTCACGATGTGCACGGCCTTGTTCCCGTCGAGCGCCGCCACCGAGTCGCTGCCGGTGATCTCACCGGCGAGCAGCCAGAAGTAGGAGGTGGCGACGCCGGCCAGGTTGGACAGCACGATGATCGTGGCGATGACCAGGCCCCAGCCGCACATCCACCCCACGCGCGGGCCGAACGCCTTGACCGTCCAGGTGAACGAGGTGCCGCAGTCGGGCATGGCCTTGTTCAGCTCGCGGTAGGCGAAGGCGACGAGCAGCATCGGCAGGAAGCCGGCGAGGAACACGGCGGGCATCTGCACGCCGACCTCGCCGGCGGTGGAGCCGAGCGTCGAGGTGAGGCAGTACACCGGGGCCACGGTGGAGACACCGATGACCGCGCTGCCCAGCAGGCCCACGGAATTGCCGCCCAGACCCTTGCTGCGCATGCCGTCGGCGGGGGCCCCGTCGTCTTTGACGGTGGCCGGAGAACGCGTGTCCAGCTGACTCATGAACAAGACGTTAAATCCTGCGTATTTCGTGGTGCGGTTGATCGAAGTGAGGTAAGCGAGGAGCGGGGCACCAGGGATTTACGCACTCCATCGAGCCACCACCCTCACTTTCGAAGGCGCCCCAAGCGAAGCAATCGCTTGTTCCAAAGCGTGAGCGGTGAGCGTCCGATATTCGGTAACCGCACCACTGTCCGATTCACACCCCTCGGGGTCTTCCGTGAGATCCGCGTCACATCCGGACGCAAGACCTCCGCTTCAGACCCGGCTGCCGGTCGCGGTGTCCGCCGACAGCCTCTGGGCGAGGTAGATCGGGATCACCGAGAGCAGCACCAGCACGGCGGCCACGACGTTGACGACGGGGGCCTGCTGGGGGCGCGTCATGTTGTTGAAGATCCAGATCGGCAGGGTCTCCACGCCGGGTCCCGCGGTGAAGGTCGTGACCACGATCTCGTCGAAGGACAGGGCGAAGGCGAGCAGTCCGCCCGCCAGGAGCGCCGCCCTGACCTGTGGGAAGGTCACGTCGACGAAGGCGCGGAAGCTGTGCGCGCCGAGGTCGGTCGCGGCTTCCTCGAAGGAGGTGGACGTGCGGCGCAGCCGGGCGACGACGTTGTTGAACACCACCACGATGCAGAAGGTGGCGTGGCCCACCACGACCGTGAAGAGGCCGAGCCCGACACCGAGCGGCTCCAGGACCGTGCCGAAGGCGGAGTTGAGGGCGATGCCGGTGACGATGCCGGGCAGCGCGATCGGCAGGACGACCACGAAGGACAGGGTGCCGCGGCCGAAGAAGCGGTGCCGGGCGACGGCGAAGGCGATGAGGGTGCCGAGGACCAGCGCGACGGCGGTGGCGCCGAGGCCGGCCTTCACCGACACCCACAGCGCCGACAGGGCGCCGTCGTTTCGGGCGGCCTCGGACCACCAGTGCAGCGTCAGACCGGGCGGCGGCCAGCTCGCGCTGCGGTCGGGGTTGAGGGAGTTGACCAGGACCAGCAGCAGCGGGAAGTAGATCACCGCGAAACCGAGTCCGGCGCCGAGCCGCAGCGCGATGCGCGCGGTACGGGACAGGTGCACAGCGCTCTCCTTAAAGGCTTTTCAGGGCGCCGGTGCGTCGCATCGCCAGCAGGTAGAGCACGATGACGACGACGGGCACGGTGCCGAGGGCGGCGGCCATGGGCAGGTTGAGTTCGATGTTGGAGTAGACGAGGTTGCCGATCATCTGGGTCTTGCCGCCGACGATCTGCACGGTGATGTAGTCGCCGAGACTGAGGGAGAACGTGAAGACCGATCCCGCGGCGACGGACGGCAGGACCAGGGGCAGCACCACGGAGCGGAAGGTCCGTCCGGCGCGGGCGCCGAGGTCGGCGGAGGCGTCCAGGAGCCCGGCCGGAAGCTGCTCCAGGGCGGTGTGGATCGGCAGGACCATGTAGGGCAGCCACAGGTAGGTCAGCGTGATGATCACGGCCGGGAGTCCGTAGCCGGGGCCGGACAGGCCGAACGGCTTCAGCATCCAGTCCGCGACCCCGCCCTCGGAGAGGATCAGCCGCCAGGCGTAGACCTTGACGAGGTAGCTGGCCCACAGCGGGGTGAGGATGGCGACCACCAGCAGGGGGCGCAGGCCGGGCCGGGCGACGCGCGCGGTGTAGAAGGCCAGCGGGAAGGCGAGGACGGCGCACAGGGCGGTCACCGCGAGGGCCACGCCCAGGCTGCGCCAGATCACCTGGCGGAAGACGGGCTGGGTGAACAGCTCGCGGAAGTTGTCGGTCGACCAGACCTTGACGACCTCGGAGGTGAAGGAGTCGGTCGTCCAGAACGCCGAGAGGAACAGGACGGCGAGCGAGCCGAGGTAGAGGACGGCGAGCCAGAGCAGCGGGGCGGTCAGCAGCAGGGAGAGCCTCAGCCGGGGCCTGCGGTGCAGGGCTCCGGCGAGCCGCCGGACGGTGCCCCGGGCGGGGCGTCCGGCGGCCGGCACGGTGGTCGTCATGTCGGTGCGGCTCCTCAGCCCTTGATCTCGGTCCAGGCCTGCACCCACTTGGCGTAGGGCACGCACCTGACGTCGGTACGGCCGTCCAGGCACTGCTCGATGGGCGTGTTCCAGAAGGCGGTGTCCTTCCAGTAGGCCTCGTCGGCGGCGTGGTACGTGGCGCAGAAGTTCTTGTCACCGGTCATCCCGCACGCCTTGGAGTTGGCGGGCGCCTCGCCGAAGTACTCGGCGACCTGGGCGTTCACCTTGGGCGAGACGATCCAGTCGAGCCACTTGTAGGCGCAGTTGGGGTGCTTGGCCCTGGCGGAGACCATCCAGGTGTCGGACCAGCCGGTGGTCCCCTCCTCGGGGACGACCGTCTTGACCTCGGCGCCCTCGTCGGCCGCGAGGTTGGCGATGACCTGCCAGGTGGTACCGACCACGGAGTCGCCGCTCTTGAAGGCGGAGACTTCCTTGAGGTAGTCGCCCCAGTACTCGCCGATATGGGCGTTCTGCTTCTTCAGCAGGTCCACGGCCGCGTCGAACTGCTTCTGGTCGAGCGCGTACGGGTTCTGGATCTTCAGTTCGGGCCGGGTGCTCTTGAGGTACAGGGCGGCGTCGGCGATGTAGATCGGGGAGTCGTAGGCGGTCACCCTGCCCTTGTGGGCCGAGGCGCCGTCGAAGACGACGGACCAGGAGGTCGGGGCCGGCTTGACGACGTCGGTGTTGTACATGAGCAGGTTGGCGCCGCGGCCGTGCGGGATGCCGTACATCTTCCCGCCGACGGAGTTCCAGGGCTTGTTCTTCAGGCCGCTGAAGATGTCGGCGTAGTTCGGGACGAGCCCGGTGTTGACGGGGGCCGCGTCGCCGGAGGCGATCAGGCGCAGCGAGGCGTCGCCGGAGGCGGAGACCGCGTCGTACTGCCCGGTCTTCATCAGCTTGACCATCTCGTCGGAGGTGGCGGCGGTCTTGGCGTTGACCTGGCAGCCGGTCCGCTTCTCGAACTCGCTGACCCAGTCGGTCTTCGGGTCGTTGGAGCCGTCCTCGACGTAGCCGGCCCAGGCGACGAGGTTGACCTGGCCCTCGGTCGGGCCGAGCGTCGACTGTGCCTCGAGGTCCGGCGGGTCGAAGCCGGCCGCGGGGCCGGATCCGGAGTCGGAGGAGCCGCAGGCGGTGGCGGCGAGGAGCAGTACGGCGGCGGAGGCCGCCTGCAGTGCCCGGGCGATGCGCACGATGTTCTCCTACTGGGCGTGAGGGTGCTGGGGACGAACGGGGACGGTGAGGCGGAGGGGGCGGCGGGTGCGGTGGGTCAGCGGCCGGCCGGGATGGCGACGCAGTGGTCGCGGTGCCACTGGAGGCGGACCCGGGTGCCGCGGTAGGCGGCGACGTCCGCCGAGGAGGTCCGCAGGTTCTGCTGGACGGCGGTGAGACGGCCGCCGGCGTCGAGGTCGACGAGGAAGCGGGTGGAGTCGCCCAGGTAGACCACCTCGGCGATGGTCCCCGTGGCGCTGGAGTGCTCCGGTTCACCGGCCGGCTCGTGCTCCTTCAGGACCCGGATCTTCTCGGGGCGGATGCTGTGGGTGCCCGCCGCTCCCACGATGCGCCGGGCGGCGTCGTCCGCGATCAGGTTGGAGGTGCCGACGAAGGAGGCCACGAACGCGGTCGCCGGGTGTTCGTAGATGTCGGCGGGGGTGCCGACCTGTTCGATGCGGCCCTCGTTGAAGACGGCGATGCGGTCACTCATCGTCAGGGCCTCCTCCTGGTCGTGGGTGACGAAGACGAAGGTGATGCCGACCTCGCGCTGGATGGCCTTCAGCTCGACCTGCATCTGTTCGCGCAGCTTGAGGTCGAGGGCGCCGAGCGGTTCGTCGAGCAGGAGCACCCTGGGACGGCCGACGAGGGCGCGGGCCAGGGCGACGCGCTGGCGCTGGCCGCCGGAGAGCTGGGCCGGGCGCCGTGCCGCGAGGTGCCCGAGGCGGACGCCGTCGAGGGCTTCCCGGGCCCGCCGCAGTCGTTCCTCCTTGGGCACCTTGCGGACCTTCAGCCCGTAGGCGACGTTCTGCTCCAGCGTCATGTGGGGGAACAGGGCGTAGTCCTGGAAGACGGTGTGCACGTCCCGTTCGAAGGGCGCGCGGCGGGTGACGTCCTGCCCGGCGAGTTCGATCCGGCCGTCGGTGGGGCTCTCGAAGCCCGCGATCATCCGCAGGACGGTCGTCTTGCCCGAGCCTGACGGGCCGAGCATCGAGAAGAACTCCCCCTCCGGGATCTCCAGGTCGACCCCGGACACGGCGACCGTCCCGCCGAAGGACTTCCGCAGGCCCTGCAGCCTGATCGCTATCCCATTCATGGGGCGGGAACCTTTCTGGCGCTCCGTAAGTTGAACGGAAACATATGAAGTCATAGTTCAAAGTTCAAGACGCCGATAGGGTAAAGCTTCAGTCAACAAGGCGAGGTGATGGTCGTGAGGCGCGACGAGCGGGGCGGGACCGGCGGCAAAGGCGGCACCCGGCAGGTCCTGTTCGCCCCCGTGGACAACACCGCCCGCGTCGACGCGGTGGTCCGCAGGCTGAGTGACGCCATAGAGCTCGGACTGCTGGCGGACGGGGAGCAGTTGCCCGGCGAGACCGACCTCGCCACCCAGCTGGGCGTCTCGACGGTGACCCTGCGGGAGGCCCTGGTGGCCCTGCGCCAGCAGGGCATGGTCGTCACCCGGCGGGGCCGCGGTGGCGGCAGCTTCGTGTCCCTGCCGGAGGACCCCGGAGCGGACCGCATCGCCGCCAGGCTCGCCGGCTGGAGCACCGACGAGCTGCGGGACCTCGGCGACCACTGGGCCGCCCTCAGCGGAGCGGCGGCCCTGCTGGCGGCGGAGCGCACCGAACCGGAGGACCTCCGGCAGCTGCGCCGGACCCGACAGGAGCTGGTCACGGCGGCCGACGCCGCGGAGCGCAGCCGGGTCTACGGACGCTTCCACGTCGAACTGGCGGCCGCCTCCCAGTCCGCCCGGCTCACCCGGGAACAGATCACCATCCAGACAGAAGTGGGCATCCTGCTCTGCCTTGTGCTGAGAGACGACGAATATCGTGCAGAAACCGCCGACCGTCACCGCGCCGTGATCTCAGCGGTGCAAGATGGGGCGCGCGAATCGGCCAGGGACCTGGCCGAACAGTGCGTACGCGAGTCCATCGCCCGGCTCATCGGGGAGCGGCTCGCGCTGTAGTCGCCGCTCCCCCCACCGTTGCCGGAGGCACGCATGAGCACGAGCCCCGCCTTCACCGGTACGCCCCGCACCGCCGGATCCTCGTGCGCGACCCTCGCGGAAGAACGCGCCCTGACACGGGTGTGCCGCGAACTCGAGGACGTCTTCCGGGAGGTCGCGGAGGTCGCCGCGGCCACCACCGCTCTCCTGCACGGCGTGTCCCTCGGCGGCCGTGCCCCCGTCAGCGCCGACCTCGCGGCCCTGCGTCCTGAGTTCCACCGGCGCCTGCTGGCCGGGAACCTGATCTCGGGCCTGGGCTTCATCGCGGCCCCGGGCCTGCTGCGTGACGTACCGGCCTGGATGGAGTGGTGGCAGACCGACGTGCGGGGGTCGATCCGCCCCCTGCTCCTCGACCTGGATCCGGCACGGTCGGCGCACTCCGACTACACGCACTGGGAGTGGTTCACCCGGCCGCGCGACACCGGGCAGCGGACCGTGGCCGGGCCCTACGTGGACTACCTGTGCTCCGACGAGTACGGCCTCACCCTCTCGGTGCCCGTGCACCACGAGGGCCGCTTCGCCGGAGTGGCCGCCGCCGACATCTATCTGCGGCACCTGGAAGCCGCGGTCCTGCCCGTCCTGCGGGAGCTGCCCGGGCGGGCGCACCTCGTCAACGCCCGGGGGCGGGTGGTCGGTTCGGCCGACCCCGCGCACCTGGTCGGCGCCCTCACCAAGGGGCCGGACTTCGGGAGCGTTCTGCTGGCGGGCCGGCCCGACACCCAGCGGGGCTTTCGTCTCGTTCCGTGCCGGGGCGTGCCGATCGTGCTGGTGCTGGCAGAGGGCTGACCCGCCGGTCCCCTGTCGTCGGCTCCACCCGGGCCCGTGCGGCGCCCGGTGCTGCGGCCGCGGGCCGAAGGGCGTCGTCGCCGCACCGCGTTCACGCCACGGCGGGCCCGGCCGGGCTTGCCCGGCGGCTCTCCGGGTACCGCGTGGAGGTGAGAGGACGGTAGGCGCACCGGCAGGTGATCACTGGAAATGATGCGTTCGTGACGCGCTTCGACGGCTCCGGGGACGATTCGGCCGACGGATCGGGCGATGACCCCATGGCCCTCGCGCTGGAGATCGCCGATGCCGTGGAGTTCCTGGCGACCCTGTGGACCGTGGCCGCTCAGGGGACGAGCCTGCGTCTGTCCCCGCACCAGTTGCGGGCCCTGCGGGTCCTGGAGGCGGAGCCGGGGCTCAACCTCACCACCCTGGCGGAACGCCTGGAGATGGGGCTGCCGACCGCCAGTCGGCTGTGCGACAGGCTGGAGGCGGCCGGCCTCCTGGAGCGTGCCCCGCATCCGCGCAAGCGGCGTGAGGTGCGGCTGGGTCTCACCGGGCCCGGCCGGCAGGTCCTGGACGAGGTGGCCGCACACCGGTCGCACGCGCTGGCCGCCGCGCTCGCCGCCATGGAACCGGCCGCTCGGGCGGCGCTGCGCCACGGCATGCCGGGATTCCTGACCGCACGCGACGGCGGTGTTCCGGACGGGGACACCGCCCGGCCCTGATGCGGAGCCTGTCAGGCGTGGCGCCGACAGGACTCGTCGTCGCGTTCGCCGCCGCGCCGGGGTCTCAGGGCGCACGCCCGTGCGGGCCGGGGTCTCAGGGCGCGCCCGTGCGGGCCGAGGGGAAGCCGGTGACCCAGTCGGTGATGGTGACGGTGGTGCCCTGCCCGGGTCGGCTGTCGAGAGCGAACTCCTGCACGAGTCGTCTGGCCCCGCTCAGCCCCAGTCCCAGGCCGCCGCCGGAGGTGTAGCCGTCGGTCATGGCCAGCTCGACGTCACGGATGCCGGGGCCCGCGTCGACGAAGGACAGCCGCAGCCCGCGACCGGCGCCCTCCTCCAGCCGTGTCATCTCCAGATGCCCGCCACCGCCGTGGACCAGGGTGTTCCGGGCCAGTTCGCTGGCCGCGGTCACCAGCTTCGTCTGCTGCACCAGGCCGAAGCCCAGGCCCGCGGCGGCCTGGCGCACGTGCTGGCGTACGCGGCCCAGATCCACGTCCGAGCCGATGGGCAGGCGGGTGGTCGAGGCGAGTGGGGCGTGCATCACGCACCCTCTTCCGGGTGAGGGGGCGGGGCCGGCGACGGGGCCCGGCCCAGCGGGGAAAGCGCCCTGTCCACGTCCAGAGCCGTCACCAGGCCGGGCAGGGTGAGGCCCAGCTCGACGAGGGTGACGGCCACGGCGGGGCGCATGCCGGCCAGGACGGTACGGGTGGCCGGCAGACGCGCGCTCGCCGCGATCTCGGCCAGGACGCGGCCGAGGAAGGAGTCGACGATCGCGACGCCGGAGATGTCGATCACGACGCCGCCCACCGGTGCCGGGCCGGACGCGAGGCGACGGGCGATGTCGTGCTGCAGCTGCACGGCCGCCCCGTCGTGCAGTTCGCCCTGGAGGGTGACCAGCAGGACGTCCCCCAGCGCCAGTACCGGCACCGGCACCGGGTGGGTGGCGAAGACGCCGGTCACCGCGGGGTCCCTCCCGCGACCGGGCGCGGAGGGACGACGATGCCCTGCCTGCCGAGCGCGTGAGCCAGGGCGTCGGCCAGGGTGGCTCGCGTGACGACGGACCCGAGATCGATGCCGAGGTGGACGATGGTCTGGGCGATGGCGGGCCGGATCCCGGAGACGATGCACTCCGCGCCCATCAGGCGGGCCGCGGCGACCGTCTTCATCAGGTGCTGGGCGACGAGCGAGTCGACGGTCGGCACACCGGTGATGTCGAGGATGGCGTACCGGGAGCGCTCGGCCACGATCGCTTCCAGCAGGTTCTCCATGACGACCTGGCTGCGGGCGCTGTCGAGCGTGCCGATCAGCGGCACGGCGACGATGCCCTCCCACAGCTTGATGACCGGGGTGGCCACCTCCAGCAGCTGCTCGCGCTGGCGTGCGATCAGTTCCTCACCCGCGCTCACCGTCGTCTGCGCGACCACCAGACGGAGCGTGCCCATCAGGACCGTCAGCGCCAGCACGCACGCGTGCGCCCGCTCGCCGGCCGGCTCCTCGTACTCGGCCCGCAGCAGCGCGACGGCCGGCTCGCGCAGCCCGGCGACCTCGCCGGCGATCCGCGACGGGCCGACGCCGGCCCGGCTGCGGGCGGCGGACATCCGGCCGAGCTGGTCTCTGACGGCACCGAACCCCGGTGCCCCGGTGTCCTCCAGCCGCCCGGTGCGGGCCACGTCGGCGAGGGCGTCCACGACGGCCTTGCCCGCCTCGACCGCCTCGTCCCTCGAAACGGTGAAGACCGAACGGAACAGCGCGACGTCCGCCCATCGTTGGGCAATCTGCTCCCGGCGCCGCCCGAGAAAGCCGGCCAGGTCCTGCGCAACCCCGGGGGCCGTGCCGTGCTCCGCCACCTGCATCGTCTCCCTGCTGTGCCGCATGACCGGCCGGTCGGCGAGCCATGGAGCAATTATTGCCAGATGACAAGCATCTGCGGGGTGGAACGAGGCGAACAACACGCGATCGTGACGACCGGTCGGTCCGGCCGTCAGCCGGCCGACGGTCTTCCGCGCCAGTCCAGGCACACGACCAGGGCGTCGTCCTCCGGCAGGGCCTCGCCGCGGTGGCCGGTCAGCTCCCGCAGGATCGCGCGCGGCACCTCGGCGGCGGGCAGCAACCGGGTCGAGTGGATGGCCCGGGCGAGGGCCGCCTCCCCGTACGCCTCCCCCTTCGGGGACGCCACGGCGTGAACGCCGTCACTGACGAAGACGAGCCGGTCGCCGGGCTCGACGTCGAAGTCCTGCGCCACGTAGTCGGTCTCCTCGAACATGCCGAGCGGCAACTGGGCGTCGAAGGAGACCCGTTCCACGGTGCCGCCCCGCAGCCGCAGCAGCTGCGGGGAGCCCGCGTCCACGACGCTCGCCCGGCCGGTGACCAGATCGAAGTCGAACATGAGGACGGACAGGTAGCAGCGTCCCCGGTAGTGGGCGTAGACGGCCTGGTCGGCCAGGGCGGCCTGGTCGGCGATGGGAATGCCGGCCCGCCGGGCGTTGCGCAGGGCGTTGAGGGCCAGGTTCGTCAGCAGGGACGCCTCTATGCCCTCCCCCATGCCGTTGGTCACGTACAGCATCAGGTGGTCGGCGGTGGCGGACCAGTCGAAGTTGTCGCCGAAGATGGCGTACGCGGGCTCCAGTTGGGCCCCCAGCTCGTACTCGGGGCGGGAGCAGGAACGGCCGGGCAGCAGCTGCCACTGCATCTCGGCGGCCAGGGTCAGCCGGTCCCTGCGGCGCGCCTGCAGATACAGGTCCGTGTCGCGTTCCGCCACCATCACCTCGTGCCCCAGCACGTCGGCGATCTCGGCGAGTTCGGGCTCCCACCGCCGTGCGGCGCCGGCCCCGGGCAGGGTGACGGACAGCACGCCGAGCCGGTCGCCGCGCACGCTGACCGGCAGGTGCAGACGAGCCCGCCCGTCCCGCGCCTCCTCGCAGTACGGCCTCTGCGAACCGAAGGCCCGGCCCGCCGGGCTGTTGTGCACCGACACCGGTTCCATGGTGTGCGGCAGTACGGACACCGGCTGAAGCACGGTCAGGCCGTAGTCGGCCATGAAGAGCTCGACGTCCTCCGCGCCGTACTGGTCGATCAGTACGGCGCGGATGGCGTCGAGCAACTCGTGGGGAGCCGCCGTGCGCAGAGCGCGTTCGGCGACCACAAATCTGTTCATGACGGGAGACACACCAATCTTTCACCGGGCAGGGAACGCGCCCCGCCCGCGGGGCCACGTCGGTCGCCCCGAATCGAACATCCGTGACCCGCGCGGGGGCCTAGTACGCTGGCAGGCGTCCCAGCGCCTGCGAGAGTGTGATCGTGACTGCCTTCCGCCGCCGCCCGGAGCCCGACGAGGTCGCGCGGGTGACCACCACGGCCGTTGAGCTGCTGGAGGTCGTGTGGGGCCGGGCTTCCACGGCACCCACTTCCGCGTCCCAGCTGCGCGTGCTGCATATCCTCGAGCACCACGACGGCATCAACCTGCGCACCCTCGCCGAGTCCCTCGCCTCCACGCCGCCGTCCACCAGCCGGCTGTGCGACCGGCTGCACGCGGCCGGATTCGTCGAGCGGGTGGTGAGTCCGCAGGACAGGCGCGAGGTGCGGCTGCACCTCAGCGGCCGGGGCCGCGCGTTCCTCGCCGACCTGCGCGCCCGCAGGGAGAAGGAGTTGCGGAAGGTACTGGCGGGCATGCCCGCCGCCAAGCGGGTCGCCCTGCTGGAGGGGCTGGAGGCGTTCTGCGCCACCGCGGCGGCGCAGACGCACGGTGACGGCGCCTCGGGCTCGGACAGCCGAACCGCCTGAACCGCCGTTCGCGACGCCGGAGCCGCCGTCACCCTCGGGCGATCGCGGCCGGCCCGCTGAGCGGTCTCCGCCCACCGGAGCATTCCAGGTCCTTCCCCGCAGTCCGACGCGGCTGCTTTCTTGCCTCATGGTCATTGTCGTCAAACGGCAACAGTGCTGCCGGGCACCCCTTTCCGTCAGCCGGTTACCCGCTGAAGGGAATTTCCTGCACCGGTTGTACGGAGATCTCGAGAACAGGCCAACCGTCCGCCCCTCGGGCGTATACGCGATCGCCCCGGGCACTCGCGGTGGCAGCCGACGGCACTTCCGCAACGGTCGGCCATCGTGAGGAGAGAGGAACCTTCATGGGGAGCAGGGGGAGAAAGGCGGTCGCGGTCGCGACGGCCGTCGTCATGGGGAGCGTCGCCCTGACGGGCTGCGGTGACGACAGCGAACCGGGGGCCGGCGGGTCCACCGCCTCGGCGAGCGCGAGCGGCTCCGCCGGAACCCGGGAGCAGGGCACGGCGGCCGTGCGCGGCGCCTACGACAAGACGGCCGAGGCCGAGACGGCCAAGCTGACGATCAGAGTGAAGGCCGACGCGAACGGCGAGTCGGTCACCGCGAACGGCCGGGGCGCCGTCGACCTGGCCGAGGGCGACAGCACCATGACCGTCGCCGCCGAAGGCAAGAGCATCGAGCAGCGCGTGGTCGACCAGGTCCTCTACCAGAAGGTCCCCGACCGGAAGACCGCCGGCGGGAAACCCTGGATCAAGATCGACCTGAAGCGGGTGGCCGGCCGACAGGGCACGAACCCGCAGCAGATCGGTGACCCGGCCCAGTCCGCCGCCTACGCCAGGGCGATCACCGACAAGGACGTCTCCAAGGTCGGCAGCGAGAAGGTCGACGGCGTCGACACCACCCGCTACAAGGTCTCGGTCGACGTCGCGAAGCTCCCCGGCGGCGACCGGCTGCGCGAGCAGCTCGGTCCGACGCTGCCCATGCAGATCTGGCTCGACGACGAGGGCCGCATCCGCCGCCAGCAGATCGACATGGTGCTCAAGGCACCGGCCTCCGCCCGGCCCGAGGGCGGCGCCTCGCCCCGACAGGTCAAGGTCAGCACACTGATGGAGTTCTCCGACTTCGGCACGGAAGTCGACGCCGAGGCCCCGCCGGCCGGCCAGGTGACCGACATGACGGGCCAGGTGACGCAGGGCGGCCAGGTGCGGAACTGACCGCTCGGGGTGCCGGGACCGGCTGCCGCGAACCCTGCGCGGCCGCCCTCACCGCACCGCCTCCTCGCATCCCCGGCCACCGTCCGTGAGGCCGATGGCCAGGGGTGCGAGGGGCGGATTAAGCTTCCGGGGCCCCGGCGGCACAGGGACGGCCGCGGAACAGGCAGGTGGAGGACGGATGCCGGAACAGGTTTCAGCGCCCGGGCGCGCGGCCACGCCGGAGCGGCGGCCCGGCGCCGGTCCGGCCGGTGTCCAGCGGTTGCGGCGCCGTCTGGAGCGGCTCATCGGTGTGGCCGCCACCGAGGGGAACGAACTCACCGCGCTGCGCAACGGCGATGAGATCTTCCCGGCCATGCTGGAGGCGATCCGGTCGGCGAAGCACACGGTCGACATGATGACGTTCGTGTACTGGCGGGGCCGCATCGCCCACGACTTCGCCGCCGCCCTCGCGGAGCGGGCCCGGGCCGGCGTCCGGGTGCGGCTGCTGCTGGACGGTTTCGGCGCCAAGGAGATCGAACGGGAACTGCTCGATACCATGGACGCCGCCGGTGTGCAGGTGGCCTGGTTCCGCAAACCACTGTGGCTGTCGCCGTTCAAGCAGAACCACCGCTGCCACCGCAAGGCGCTGATCGTCGACGAGCACACGGCGTTCACCGGCGGTGTCGGCATCGCGCAGGAGTGGTGCGGCGACGCCCGCACCCCGGACGAGTGGCGCGACACGCACGTCAAGGTGCGGGGCCCGGCCGTGGACGGCATCGCCGCGGCGTTCGCCCAGAACTGGGCCGAGTGCCACGACGACCTCTACGACGACCGGGACCGGTTCACCGAGCACACACAGCCCGGCACCTCCGTGGTCCAGGTGGTGCGCGGCTCGGCCAGCTTCGGCTGGCAGGACATGCAGACCCTGATCCGGGTCATGCTCACCTCCGCCGAGCACCGCTTCCGTCTGGCCACCGCCTACTTCGCCCCCGACACCTACTTCGTCGACCTGCTGTGCGCCACCGCACGGCGCGGGGTGACCGTGGAGATCCTGCTGCCCGGCCCGCACACCGACCAGCGGGCGTGCCAACTGGCCGGCCAGTACCACTACTCACGGCTCCTCGACGCGGGCGTGTCGATCCTCCAGTACCAGCCGACCATGATGCACGCCAAGATCATCACGGTGGACGGCGTGGCCTCGCTGATCGGTTCGACCAACTTCAACCGGCGCTCCATGGACCACGACGAGGAGGTCATGCTCGCCGTGCTCGACGAGGAGTTCACCGCCGGCCTGGACCGGGACTTCGACGCGGACCTGGAGCGCAGCGTCGCGATCGACCGGGTCCGCTGGAAGCGCCGCGCCGCACTGCAGCGGGTGAGGGAGGCCGCGGTCCTGCCCGTCCGGCGGTTCCTGTAGGCGTTCCGGGCGCGACTTGTCCGTGCTCCGGGGCGGCACTACGGTGCCGGAGTGGATCTCTTCTCCCGCTCCTGGACGGCGCTGCTCGCCGCTGTCGCCGGACTCCCGGACGAGGATTTCGCGAAGCCGTCCGGCTGTGCCGGCTGGCTCGTGCGGGACCTCGTGTGCCATCTGGTCATCGACGCGCAGGACGTCCTGATCACCCTCGTCACTCCCGCCGGGGCGGAACCGACCGTCGACGCGGTGTCCTACTGGAAGACCGGGGACCGGCCGCCGACCGGTGAGGACCCCCTCGACGCGCTGACCGTCCGGCTGGCCGCCGCGTACGAGGATCCGCGGCTGCTCGCGTTCCACCTCGACGACGTCGGTTCCGCCGCGGGCCGGGCCGCCGAACTCGCCGACCGCGGCGCCCGGGTGAGCACGCAGGGCGAGGTCCTCACCGCCGGTGACTACCTCACCGCGTACGTCCTGGAGTGGACCCTGCACCACCTCGACCTGATCGCGCACCTCCCGGACGTGGCGGGGCCGCCGACGGAGGCCCTGGCCCACTCCCGCGCGACGCTGGAGAAGACCGCCGGCGCCGCGTTCCCGGCGTCGTTCACCGACACGGACGCGCTGCTCGTCGGCACCGGCCGCCGGGCGCCGACCGGTGCGGAGGAGGCCGCGCTCGGCGGGCTCGCCGCGCGGCTGCCGTTCGTGCTCGGCTGACACCGGCCGGGCCGCGGGACGGAGGCGCGGGAGAGCGGGATTGACCCTCGACCTGGTCAAGGGCCCACAGTCGCGGGTGTGGAGAGCGAGATGCGCAGCATTGGGGAGACGGCCCGCGACAGCGGCCTGGGCGTGAGCGCCCTGCGGTTCTACGACCGCGCCGGTGTGCTGGTCCCCGCCCGGGTGGACCCGGTCAGCGGCTACCGCTGGTACGCGCCGGAGCAGGTGGAGGAGGCCCGGGTGCTGGCCCGACTGCGGCGGGCCGGGATGCCGTTGGCGGACATCCGGCTGGTGCTGGCCGGCTGGTCCGGCGCGGATCCGGATCTCGTGCGGACCCTTCTCCAGGCGCATCTGCGCCGTCTCGAACAGGGGCTGTCCGACGCCCGTGACGAGTTCTCCACGCTCCGCGTCCTGCTCGACCACAGGGAGAACCCCATGACCTCGCTCCGTACCGGCACCGTCCGGCTGTCCGTTCCCGCGCCCGGACTGGCCGCCGCGCTGGACGCGGTCCGTTTCGCGGCCGGCACCGATCCCGAACTGCCCATGCTCGGCGGCGTCCTGTTCGACCTGGCGGAGGGCGCCCTGCGCGTGGTGGCCACCGACCGGTACCGGCTCGCCGTGGCACGTCTCGGTGCCGCCGGGCACGACGGACCCCGCGTGCAGGTCGTCGTGCCCTCCCCGCTCGCCGACGCGATGCGGGCGCTGCTGACCGGTGTGGGGCCCGTCCGGCTCACCGTGGACGGCGACCGTGTGACGCTCGAGAGCGGGGACCGGCAGACGGCCGGGCGGTGCCTCCCGCACGATTTCCCCGACTACCGCCGTCTCGTCCACCTGCCGTCCGGGCGCCGGACCGTCGTCGACGTGCCGGACTTCCGGCGGTCCCTGGAGACCGGTCCCGTCCGACCCGGCGAGACGGACGGCGTCCCGCACGACCTCAGCGTGCTGCGCGTCGCGGACGACGGCACGGTGACCGTCTGCGGGGACGGCGACGACGCCCCGGACCGGGTGGCCGTGAACCGCGCGTTCCTGCTGGACGCGCTCGCCGCCGGTGCCCGGGACCGGCTGGTCCTGGAGTTCGGCGCCCCCACCGCTCCCCTCGCGCTCCGCCGGACCGACGACGAGGACACGTTCTCGCTGCTCATGCCGGTCCGCCTGGAGAACTGACCGCCGCGCGGCGTTGTCAGTGGCCTGTCCTAGAGTTCCCCCCACTTGATCACTGCGGTGCGGGAGGCACGTATGGGGTGGGTGACGGCCGGGGACTACGAGGTCGCCCTGGACGACGGGAAGGTGGTGTGCCGCAACGCGGCCGGGCGACGGCTGAAGTCGGTGCCCGCCAAGCTCGCGGACGATCCGGCCGTGGTCGGGCTGCGGCAGCTCGCCGAGTGGCTGGAGCGGCACGAACGCCAGTGCCTGACCGACGTGGAGCGGTGGATGGTGCGGTCGCTGCCCGTGCCCCTCGACGTGCTCATCCGAGTGTGGCCCGACCCCGCCTGGCGGTCCGCCCTGCGCGACCTCGTGGTCACCGGGGCGGACGGCGAGGTCGCCGGGTTCCTGCGGGACGCCGACCCCGAGCGGGGGCTCGGGATCGTCGACCTCGACGGCGACACCGTGCGCATCGCCCCCGCCCTGGTCCGCCTTCCGCACCCGGTGCTCCTGGAGGACCTGGAGGAGCTGCGGGAGTTCGCCGTCGAACTCGGCGTCGAGCAGCGGGCCCGGCAGCTCTTCCGCGAGGTGTGGCACCGGCCCGCCGCGCTCGACGCCGACGCCACCTCCGTCGAGGAGTACGCGGGCGGCGCGTTCGGGGAACTGCGGTTCCTGCACGGGCGGGTCACCCAGCTCGGCTACCGCGTGCGCGGCGGCTACGCCGTGTGTTCCGTGCGCGAGGAGGGGCACGGCGTCGAGGCCCGGGTATGGGTCGGCGACTACGACGGCTACGAGGAGACGGAGACCGGTCCCCTGATGTGGACCGACGCCGCCGGGCAGGTGCTGAAGCTCGGCCGGGTCGGGCCCGTGGCCTGGTCCGAGGGCATGCGCATGGCCGCGGCGCTGTACGCCGGGCGTGACATCGAGGACGAGGAGCGGGCGGCATGAACAGCACGCACGGAACGAACCCCGCCGGCGCCGCGTACGACGACGCCACCGCCGCCGCCCTGCTGGAGTCCGGCGCGATCCTGCCGCCCGGGAGCACCGGCCGCGAGGACGCCGACACCCTCACCGTCCGCACCTACACGCACCCCGCCCTCGACGGCCGCAGTGTCGTCCGGCTCGTGCCGGGCACCCTCGGCGACGCCGAGGACCTCGCGCTGGAATTCCTCGGCCTGGCCCGGGAGGCACAGACGCCCGAGGTCGGGCAGGTCCGGCGGGAGACCCTCGGTTTCCCCGCGTGGGCCCTGGTCAACGACCCGGCGAACGGGCATCACGCGCTGGCCCTCGTCAAGGACGTCGAGCGGCTCGCCCGGCAGGCCAAGTCCCGCCCCGGCGCCGCCAAGGAGGGCTTCGAGGAGCTCGGCGAACGGCTCGGCCGGGCCGTGCCGCACTTCCTGCCCACCTTCTACGAGCAGGCCGCCCGCATCTTCCTCCAGCACGACAACACCACCTACGCGGGCGCCTTCTTCGGCAAGGCCCGCGACGCCGAGCGGGTGCACGCGCTCCCCGTCGACGAGGAGCGGCAGCGCGCCGTCTTCCTGGAGTTCGCCTTCGCGGGCGCGCTGACCGTCAAGGCGCTCAAGCAGCACGTGAAGGACCTGACCGCGCGGCTCGACGGCGCTCACGCGTGGGACCAGTTCCGGCGGTTGACCGTGGAGCGCTGCGCGGCGGGCATGCCGCCGTACGCGTCGCTCCCCCAGGACGCCCGTGCTCTCATCAAGGCCGCGGGGCTGGACCGCGCCGAGGCGGAGTGCGACCTCGTCGCCGACCTGATCGCCTCCCCCGCCGCCGTGCGGGCACCCGCCTCCTTCTGGACGGCCTACCGGGCCACCCTGTCCGTCCTCGCCGGCCGGCGTCCGGGCGTACGGGCCCGCCTGCTGGAGATCATGCCGGCCGGGCTGGACCGGACGACCACGGCCGACGAGTTCTGGCTGGAACTGCTCGCCGAATGCGGCGCCGACCGGCTGCTCACCGACGCGTCCGGCGACGGTGCCGGGGCGGACGGCGCCGATACGGCCGAGAGCGTGGACGCCGCCGACTGGCTGAGCCGCTGGGCCGCCCACCGCAAGCACGGCGGTACGGTCAGCGACCGCTCGCCGGCCACCCTGGACCTCGTCGCCCGGATGGCGCCGCGACTGCGCGCCGACGGACGGCCCGTCGACCTGTTCACCGGCCGCCGGCACACCGGCGTCGACATCGACCTGCTCGACCTGTGCGCCGCCGAGGACATCCCCCTGGCCCTCCCGGATCCCGGCACCGAGGTCCACATGCGGCTGAACGACTGGCTGCTCTCCATCCGGCCCGGACGGCGCGACCTGACCGCCGTCGCGGCGGACCCGCGGCTGCGTCCCCTGCTGCTGCGCGCCGTCGGCGCGGTGGGCGGCGACCGGAACGGGGACCGCACGCTGGAACCCCTCGCCGAGCACCCCGTCCTCGGGGACGTGCTGCGCGAGTGGCTGGACGGAGCGGTCGCCGAACTCGCCGGCGCGACGGGCCTGCCCGGGGCCCGTACGGCGCTGAACCGGCTGAGCCCCTTCCGTTCCGTCGCCCCACGCGTCAATCCCGAGGCCGTCGCCCGGGTCGCCCGGTACGAGACGGCTCCGCTGCTCGGGCGCACCCTGCGGGCCGGCATCCTCGACGAGCTGGGCTGGCCCGCGCTCGACGAGGCGCTGGGACTGCTCGACCGCGAGCCGCGCAAGGACCGCGACAACACGCTGACCGTGGACGAGGCCTGGCCCTGCCTGGTCCTCAGCCGCGGGGACAAGGCGGTCGTCGTCGGCCCGGACGGCGTCCTGCTCGAACACGAGCTGCGGCTGCCGGCCGGCCTGGACCGCTGGCGGCGCCCGCAGTTCCGCTACGCCGACGGTGAGCTGCTGGTGGTGTGGTGGCAGGAGGGCAAGCAGAAGGGCTACTGGTCCGCCCGGCCGTCCGAGACCTTCACGCTGACCGGCGAGCAGGTGAGCCGCGGCTGGTACGACCGGAGCACCGGTGCGCCGTCGATCCCGCTGCCCGGTGGCGGCCGGGCCACCGGCGGCCGCACACTGCACGCCGGTGACACCGTCCTGCCCGCCGGCCGGCCCGTCATCGGCGACGGCTCCCTGCTGTGGCGCCAGGGCAGGCAGGGACGGCAGCGGGTGTGGCTGGAGTACGACCCGGAGACGGGCACCCACGGACGCGCCTCCCTGCCCGCCTTCCTGCGTTCCGGCATCCGGGACGGCGCGACGCTGCTGCAGGACGAGTGCGAGACGCTGCCCCTGCAACCGGGCCTGGAGGCGACCCCGTTCGGCACCGACGGCACGGTCGTCGGCCGTTGGGTGCGGACCGAGGACGAGGCCGACGAGCTGCGCACGACCACCGGTACGCCCGACGGGCGCACCGCCACGCTGCGCACGTCACGGCGCGGGGCGCGGGCCGTTCCGCTCGGCGCGCTGCGGCTGCCCGGGGGCGCCGAGCCGGTCGTGGCCCGGATGCACCGGCGGCTCTCCCTGTTCGCGCAGGACGACCCCACCGCGAGCGGTGAGCTCGGCCACGTCGTGGAGAACGAGCGGGGCGGGACGTTCGCCGCGGGCACGCCGTTCGTGCCGCCGGCCGCGTTCTGGCACGCGCTGCGCCCCCGGGACGAGGCCGCGTCGGCCGTGCTGCGGTCCCTGACCGACGAGCGCGCGGCCGAGGTGCTGCGGGAGGCGGCACGGGCGCTGGCCGAGCGCGAGGCCCAGGTGGCCGCCGCTCGCGCCGACGAGGCGGCGAACGCCGCGACCGGGACGGCCGGCGCCCAGGGCTCCGGCGGTTCGCAGGGCTCCGGTAAGACGGTGGACGACGACGGCGAGCCCGTCGTGCCGAGCGCCGACGACGTCGTGCGCCGGACGGTGTCCCGGTCGCTGCCCGGCCTCACCGACGAGCGGATGCTGGCCGGCGTGGCGGGCCTGGTGCGGACGACGCTCCAGATCGCCGGCCTGGCCACCGCGTTCGCGACGCCCCCCGTGGAGAGGCCGAAGCCGGACCGCCGGCTGCTCGAGGGCATGTTCCCGGACTACTGTCCCGAACACGGCACCGACGAGATCCTGCGTGCGGCCACCTCCTGCCTGACCGGGCTGCGGGGAGGCTACGGCGGCAGGCACCAGTGGCACACGCTCCGGCAGATCCGCGCGGTCAACCACGTGCTGTCGGGCGAGCCCGCCACCGGCAGGAAGCTGCCCGACCTCCCCCGCCTCGCCGCCCTCGGCGACGGATGGCACAGCGAGGAGCACACGGTCCCCGGCATCGGCCTGGTCTGGCCGCCGCTGCTGGCCGCGCTGCGCCCGCTCGCCTACCGTGCCGCCACGCCGACCCTGCCCGCCGCCGAACGCGAGGCCCTGCTGCTGCTGCTCGAAGCACTCGCCGAAGGGCCTGTCACCGCCCCCGGGAACGCGCTGCGCGAGGTCGTGCTGAGCGAGCCGCGCGACAACCGGCAGCGCGTCGGGCAGGTGATGCGCCGCGACGGCCGCACCGTCGTCGTCCTCGCCTGCCAGAGCACCGACTACGCCCGCGACCGCGTCAACTGGCTCGCCGTCGACCACGATCCGACGGGCCGGTTCGGGGCCGTCGCCCACTTCGCGCTGGAACGGGAGACCCGGCACGCCCCGGCCCTCACCGCCGACGAGCTCACCGCCTTCGTCCGGCTGGTCCGGGAGAAGGACGCCGCCCCCTGGCAGGCCGAGGCACCCGCCGCGCTCGCCGAGGCGACACACGGGGCCCTGGGCCCCCTCCAGGCCGCGGTACTGCTCGCGGGCCACCCGGCGAACGCCGGCGCCGACGCGTCGGCCGTGACCGGCATGAAGCCGCGGCAGTTCGACGCGGTCAAGGGCATGCTGGGCTCGGTGCTCGAGGAGGACCGGGCGGCGCTCATCGGCGCCCTGCTGCCGGAGGTCCCCGCCGACCTGTGGACGTCCGGGCCCGACACCGGTGCGGCGGGCCGGGTGTGGGCCGAGCGCCTGGGCGACCTCGTCCGCGTGCCCGAGGACATGGCCGCCTGTCTCGACGGGCTGCCGACCGGGTACGCCGAGGCCGTCCTCAACCCGTCCCGCACCGCGTGGCTCAGCCGCACGACCGTGCAGCGGCCGGACAAGGACGGCCACCTGGTCGCGGAGGACCCCGCCGCGCTGCCCTCGAGCCACAGCCTGACCGGCGCGGTCTCCGCCCTCACCGCCCTCGCCTACGCCCTGCCCTACGGCCATCCCCTGCGTGCCGCCCTGCCCGACGGCCTGGCCGCGCTGCGGCGCCGTCTCGCCGACCCGGCGCTGCTGCTCGACCTGGGCGTCGGGTGGACGGAGAAGGGCGGGTACACCTCCGACGAGCTGCGCAAGGCCTACGGGCTGCCCGCGGCCGGCGGCGCCGACGAGGACGGCACGATCTGGGTCGGGGAGGCACTGGCGCTGCGTCCCTGGCACGGTGACAAGGAGACCGTGCTGATACGCCCGGCCGGACTCACCGGCCCGGACGACGCCGTCCTCGGGCTGCTCGAAGGGCTCGTGGGCCCCTGGCGTTCGTCGGGTCTGCGGGCGCTGCGGACCCTCCTCGCCGACGAGCCGGCCCGGGCCCTCGCCGCCGGCCGGGACCCCGAGGGCCCCGTCGGATACGCCCAGGACCCGCTGGTCGGCGCGCCCGGGCTGGTCTCCGAGGTCGCCTCGACGCTCGGCCTGGGCGAGGACGCGGCGGCGCTCTACCTCCAGCTGCTCGCCCTGCCCGATCCGACGGACCGCAACGTGGCCCGCTGGACCGGCTGGAAGCCCGCGCGGCTGAAGAAGGCACGCGCCGAACTCGCCGCCACGGACCTGGTGGTGGAGGCCAAGCGGGCGCGTGCCGGACGCTCGCTCTTCCTGCCCTGCGGCTGGCGCGACTTCAAGTCCCCCGCCCTGCCGGTGGAGACGTGGAAGGAGGGCCTGTACCCGGTGCGGGAGGGGGAGCGGGCAGTGCCGCCGCTGCCGGTGCCCGAGCTGTTCGCCCGTGCCTGGGACCGGGTCCGCTCCGGCGACGCGCCCGCCTACGAGGAACTCGTCACCCGGCCCGCGCGAAAGGGCCGCCGATGACCACCGTCCCGACCCCCCTGGAAGATCCCTCGATGACCACCGCCCTGTCTCCCGACACCGCCCGCCAGATCGTGCCGCCCGAGGACCGGTACGCCACCGAACTGGCCTTCCTCGCCGCGTACGACACGGGATCGCGCCCGCCCGCCTGGCGGCTCACGCCCCGGGCCGTCGTCACGTTCGTCATGGGCAGCGACGGCCGGGCCCTGCGCCTGCCCGACGACGCCGAGGCGCCCGAGGGCGTGCCGCGCCGGCTGGAGGTGACGGGCAAGTTCGTCGGCGACCGGGCGCTGGTCGAGCGGTGCGTCGTCACCCTCGCCGGGGAGCGCGGCCTGCTGCTCGTGGGCGAGCCGGGCACCGCCAAGTCCATGCTGTCCGAGCTGCTGTCCGCCGCCGTGTGCGGCACCAGCGGGCTGGTCGTGCAGGGTACGGCGGGCACGACCGAGGACCAGCTGAAGTACGGCTGGAACTACTCGCTGCTGCTGGCCCGGGGACCGAGCCGGCAGGCGCTCGTGCCCTCGCCCGTCCTGACCGCGATGACCCGCGGCGGCATCGCCCGGGTGGAGGAGGTCACCCGCTGTCTGCCGGAGGTGCAGGACGCCCTGGTCTCCCTGCTCTCCGAGCGGCGCATCGCCGTGCCCGAACTGGCGGGCAGCGAGGACGCCCTGGCGCACGCCGCACCGGGGTTCAACCTCATCGCCACCGCCAACCTGCGCGACAAGGGCGTCTCCGAGATGTCGGCCGCGCTCAAGCGCCGCTTCAACTTCGAGACGGTCGGCCCCATCCCGGACCTCGACGCGGAGACCGCGCTGGTCCGCAGCCAGGCGCGGGCCTCGGTCGAGCGGGCCGGGGCGCCCTTCACGGTCGACGACGCGGTGCTGGAGGCGCTGGTCACCGCGTTCCGCGACCTGCGCGAGGGACGGTCGGCGGAGGGCTGGGAGGTCGAGCGGCCGTCCACCGTGATGAGCACGGCGGAAGCGGTGTCCGTCGCGGGCGCGCTGGGGCTGGCCGCGGCCTACTTCCCCGGCGACCGCGACGTGCTGGGGCTGCTGCCCGGGCATCTCCTCGGCGTCGTACGCAAGGACGACCCCGCCGACGCGGCCCGGCTGCGCGGCTACTGGGACGGTCCGGTGCGGCGTCGCGCGGAGCAGGGCTCGGCCACCTGGCGCACCCTGTGGGACCTGCGTACGGTCCTGGAGGACTGACGGCCGTGCTCCTCTCTCCGTCCTCCTCCCCCTCCCCCGCGCCCTCCTTCCCCTCTCCGGCCCTCTCGCCCGGTGAAGCGGTCGACGCCCTCACGGATCCGGGGGCGCCCTACCTCATCGGCGTCCGGCACCACGCGCCGTCCCTGGCGGCGGCCGTGCCCGCGCTGCTGGACGGGGCCGCTCCGGACGTCCTGCTGGTCGAGCTTCCCGCCGAGATGCAGGAGTGGCTGCCCTGGCTCGGCCACGAGGAGACCCGGGCGCCGGTCGCGCTGGCCGCGGCGCCCACCGAGGGGGACGGGGGGCCGGCGTTCTATCCCTTCGCCGATTTCTCCCCCGAACTCGCCGCCGTGCGCTGGGCGGTGCGGCACGGGGTCCCGGTCGTCGCCTGCGACCTGCCGCTGGCCGACCGGGCGTGGAGCGGCGGCAGGGGGCCCGCGCCGGAGCCCGGCCGACGCGATCTCACCCGCGCCCTGCGGGCCCGGCTCACCGGCCGTCCCGGTGAGGACCTCTGGGACCGGCTCGTCGAGGCGACGGCGCCCGGCTCCGGCCCTCAGGCGCTGCGCCGGGCCGCGCTGCTGACCGGGTGGGCGCTGCGCGAGGAGGCCGCCGCCTCGGGCGGGGTGCCCGAACTGGATCTGCGCCGCGAACAGTGGATGCGGGACCGGCTGGCCGCCGCCACCGCACACGGGGAGCGGGCCGCCGTGGTCGTCGGCGCCTTCCACGCCCCGGCGCTGGCGCTCCCCGCCGGGGAGACGGGGAACGGGGCCGAGGCGGACGCCGGTACGCGGCGCGAGCCGGGGGCCACCGGGACCGGGGCAGGAACCGGGAGCCGTCGGCCGGTGTGGACGACCTCGCTCATCCCGTACACCTACGCGCTCCTGGACGAGCGGTCGGGCTACCCGGCCGGCATCCGGGATCCGGAGTGGCAGCACCTGGTCCTGCGGGCGGCGGGCGATCCGGTCGCGCTGGAGGAGGCGCTGACCCGGACGACCGTGCGGATCTGTGCGCGACTGCGCGCCCTGGGGCATCCGTCGGGGCCCGCCGACGCACGCGAGATCACCCGGTTCGCCTCGGACCTCGCACGGCTGCGGGGGCTGCCGGCGGCGGGCCGGGGCGAGCTGGTCGAGGCGGTGCAGACGGTGCTCGCGCAGGGGGAACCGTACGGCAGGGGGCGGGCCGTCGCACGGGCGATGGAACACGTACTCGTCGGGACCCGCGGCGGCCGTCCCGCACCGGGCGCACCGCGCAGCGGCCTCGCCCCGGCGGTCGAGGCGGAGGTGACGGCCCTGGGCCTGCCGGGCCCCGGGGCCGGCGGGCCGGGCGGCGCGACCGCCCGGGACCTGCGCCTCGATCCGCTGCGGTCCGACCTCGACCGCCGGCGCGACCTGCTGCTGCGCCGGCTGACCGTGTGCGGGGTGCCGTACGCGGAGCCGAAGGAGGTGGCGGGTGCGGGCGGTGCCGAGGCCCTGACGACCCGGTGGGAGGTGCGCTGGACCCCGGCGACCGAGGCCATGCTGTCCGCGGCCGGCGTGCGCGGTGTCACGGCCGCCCAGGCCGCCGAAGGGGTGCTGCGGGAACGGTGGCGGGCGGAGAAGGACGAGGGCGGCCCCACGCCCGCGCAGACGCTGGAGGGGCTGCGGCAGGCGGCTGAGTGCGGCCTGCCGGAGCTGACGGACTCGCGGCTCGCGGAGGCCGCCGAGGTGCTGCCCGGTGCCGCGGCACTGCCCGAACTCCTGACCGGTCTGGGTCTGCTGGACCGGCTGCGGGCAGGGCACTTCGCCGGGCTCGGGACCGACGAGGACCGTACCGCCCGGGCCGCCGCCGTGGCCGGACTGCTCACCGCCGCGGCGGTGCGTCAGGTGGACGGCCTGGCCGGTGCCGAGGACCCGGCGGACGCGCACGCCCTGCTGGAGCTCGCCCACCGGGCGGACCTCCTCGGCGGCGTCCGGCTGACCGGCGCCCTGGCCCGGCTGGCCGAGGACGGCTCGCCCCTGATGCGGGGCGCCGCCGGAGCCGTCCGGGTGCTCCTCGGACACGAGGACCCGCGGGTGCTGGGCGAGCGCGTCGCCGCGTGGGTCGACACGGCGAACGACCCCGCGTCCCGGTCCGCGCTCACCGAACGGCTGACCGGGCTGCTGACGGCCGCCGGCCCGTTGCTGGAGTCGGCGGTCCCGGCGCTGGAGCCGCTCCTGAACCGGGTGTCCGACCTGCCCGACCGGGACTTCCTCGACCGGCTGCCCGCGCTGCGCGGCGGATTCGACGCCCTCAGCCCGGCGGCCCGCGACCGGCTCCTGTCCCTCGTGGAGGAGCGGCTGGCGGTCGATCACCTGGCCGACACGGGAAGCGTGGATCCCGTCGCCCTCGCCCGGTGGACCGGCGCGGACCTCGCGGCCCGGTCCGCCCTCGGCGCCCTCGGCCTGCTGCCCGCGCCACCGGCCGCCGAGGCCGGAGCGCCCGGGCCCGCCGCCACGCGCGGGAAGACGCCGGCCGCCACCGCGCACGGAGACACGCCGGCCGTCACCACGCGCGGGGACACGCCGACCGCCACCGTCGAAGAACGCCGGCCCGCCCCCGCCGACCGCTGGCGGCTCGTGCTGGGCCGCCGGACCGACCGGCTGCCCCCGTCGGCGGCCGCGCTGGCCACGGCGCTGGACGAGCTGTACGGCAGCGGCCGGGGCGAGGGCAGCCGGGGCGGCCTGACCGGTCCCGGCCGGGGTGGTGGCCGGGAGGCTCCCTATCCCGGTGCGCGGGAGTGGTCGGAGGACCTGGCGGCGCTGTTCGGTCCGGGCATCCGCGAGGAGGTGCTGGCGGCCGCGGCCGCCGCGGGCCGGCCGGACGTACTGGCCGAGCTCCATCCGGACAGTGCGCGGCCCTCCGTCGACCTGCTGCGGACCGTGCTCCGGCACGCGGGCGGCCTGCCCGAGGCGCGCCTGGCCGCGCTCCGGCCCCTTGTCCGGCGTCTGGTCGACGCGCTCACCCGGCAGCTGGCCACCCGGTTGCGTCCCGCGCTGCACGGTACGGTGCTGCCCCGCCCGAGCCGCCGGCCGGGCGGCGGCCTGGACCTGGCCCGCACCCTGCGGGCCAACCTGGCCTCCGCGCGCCGCGGCCCGGACGGCACCGTCCGGGTCGTCCCCGAACACCCCGTCTTCCGTACCCGTGCCCGGCGCGCCGCCGACTGGCGGCTGATCCTGGTGACCGACGTGTCGGGGTCCATGGAGGCGTCCACGATCTGGTCCGCCCTCACGGCCTCGGTGCTGGCCGGGGTGCCCACCCTGTCCACACACTTCCTGGCGTTCTCCACGAAGGTCGTCGACCTCACGGACCACGTCGACGACCCGCTGTCCCTGCTGCTCGAGGTCAGCGTGGGCGGCGGCACCCACATCGCCGCGGGACTGCGGCACGCCCGCGAGCTGGTCACCGTGCCGTCCCGCACCCTCGTCGTGGTCGTCAGCGACTTCGAGGAGGGCTATCCGGTGGGCGGCCTGCTCGCCGAGGTCCGTGCCCTGGTCGGGGCCGGCTGCCACGTCCTGGGGTGCGCGAGCCTCGACGACGCGGGCCGGCCCCGGTACTCCACCGGCGTCGCGGGCCGACTCGTCGCGGCGGGCATGCCGGTCGCCGCTCTCAGTCCGCTCGAACTCGCCCGCTGGGTAGGGGAGAAGATCACGTGAACCCGCAGCTTCCGCCGGTGGACCCGGTGGTGACCGCCGAACTCGTCGCGGCGCTGACTCCCCGGCTCCGCAAGCGGCTGGACGCGGGCGTCGCCAAGGTGGCGGGACGGCCGGTGGTCCGCGAGGGCGACGTGGTGCGCATCGCCGTGGACGACGACACCGACCTCGAACTGCACGCCCCCGGCGGCGTGGTGACCCGTGCGGAGGCGATCCGCTGCGGCTGCCTGCTGGCGCCCGGCTGCCTGCACCGCGCCGCCGCGGCCTCGGCCGCACCGATCGCCGACCCGACCCCGTCACCGGCCGCCGACCCGACCCCGTCACCGGCCGCCGATCCGGCGGAACCACCGGCCACCGCCCCGCCCCGGCCGCCGGTCGCCCACCCGGCAGTGCCCTCGGACACGGACCCGGCACAACCGCCGGCCTCCCACCCGGCGGAACCCTCGACCACGAACCCGACCCAGCCACCGGCCTCCCACCCGGCGGACCCCTCTGCCACGGCTCCCACGTCACCGGCCCCCGCCCCACCCCCCGACACCGCCACCCCCGAACAGCGCGCCGCCGCGGTCGACCTGCGGGACGCGGCCGCCGCCGTGCTGGAGGCCGGTACGGACGGCGCCGGTGCCGTCGTGCAGGCCGAACTGCTGCGCGCGGCGCACACCGCGCGGCTCGCGGGGCTCCCCCGGGCGGCGGGCCGCGCGGTCTCCGTCGTCACGGCGTTGCGGGCGGCCCGCGGCGCCGACCCCGCCTACCGCCTCTCCGACCTCGCCGCCGCGCTCCGCGACGTCCTGCGGCTCGCCCACCGCCTCCCCGACGCCGTCGGGCAGGAGCTCTCCGCGCTGCGCGGCAGCGTCCGGCAGCCGTACGCCCCGAACGGTTCGCTGCGCCTGTACGGGCTGTTCTCCGAGCCCGTGCTCACGGCGACCGGATACGCGGGGGCCGTCACCTGGACCGCCGACGCCACGGGCAGGCTCCACACCGTCTCCGACGTCGCGCCCGGCGACGCCGGCCGGGCCACGGGCGCCGCCGATCGCGGCGTACGCCTCGGCGACACGACCCTGACCCACCGTGAACTGTCGCGCGCCGGGCTCGTCGTGTCCGGTGCGACCGTCTCCCCGACGGGCCGCCTGGGTGCGGGGGCGGGCGTGCGGGCGGTCCGCGCGTCCGGTGCCGCGTGGCACGCCGAGCCGCTCGACCGCCTGTGGACGGTTCCGGTGGCCGAGCAGGTCTCCCGTGCGCTGACGACCGAGCAGGACCTGCTGTTCCTCGACGTCACGCTCACCGGCACGGTGCGCGAGGCGGCGGGCGAGTGCCTGGTCGCCGACTGCGCCGGACTGACACTGCGTCTGGCCGCCGCCCATGACGATCCCGCGCTGCCCCACCGCGACAACCTGCGTCTCCTGGCGTCCGCCCGGGGTTCCCGGCTGCGTGTCGTCGCCCGTCTCACACCGGCCCCGTTCCCCCGCGCGCTGCTGCTGGCCGTCAGCCACCCCACCGACCCCGACGCCCGTGTCGACCTGGGTCTGGACCGGCTCCGCCGCGCGGATCTGCCCGCGCGCGTACCGCCGGGTGCCGCGTCCGTGCCCGACATCGACGAGGCCCCGGTGCATCTGCTGCGCCGCCGGGTCCACCAGGCCGTCTCCGGCGGGCGCCGCGTGCTGGCGTTCCCCGGCGGCCGGGACGCCGACGGTCCTCGACTGCGCCGGCACGGCCTGGGCACCGCCGCGGAACTCCTCGACGAGCTCCACGCCGCCGCGGCGGACCGCGCCCGGGACTCCTTCGGCCGGCTCCTCCCGGCCGACTCCGGGCGCTTCGCCCGCGCCTGGCTCGCCGCCGCCGTCTACACGGAGGAACTCGACCGCGCCTTGTGCGCCGCCGCGTGGGGCGCGGCCCCCGGAGGGTGCGACGCCCCCTGAGCTGGTCCGTCGAGGGGCGCAGGCGGACGCCGCGCGACCGTGCGTGGCGCCCGCGGGGGCTTCCCGCGCGCCCGGCGTCCTCACAGGCCGGTGACAATTCGCGCAATCCCTGGTTGCGGCGCGGTGATCGGGCGACGATGGGGGCATGACTCTGGCCCAGCGCGCCTTCGAGCGGCTGCACGCCTGGCCCGACCTCTCCACGGGTCCGGCCAGTTGCGGAACCGGGCGGGCCCTGCGCTCCGCCCGTGACGAGATCGTCCACTTCCACTCGGACCGGGACGTGGACCTCCACCTGACCCACCGGGCCATCCAGCGTTTCCGGCAGGACCTCGGCGGCTCCAGCGCGATACACCTGGTCCCGGGCTCCCGCTGGGTGACCGTGCACCTGGACTGCGACGCGGACGTCGACCTGCTGTTGAGCCTGGTGAGCATCGCTTTGAAGGCGCATCAGACGCCGCCCGCCGCGGACCTGCCACCGGGGTGCAACTTCCGCCGCGTCACGGTGCTCCCCCGTGCGGCGGCCGGGGAGGTCTGAGACACGTCGGCGGCGGTGTCCCGGGCCGAAGGGGGCACCGCCGCGCGGGGTTCAGTGGTCCGCCGGCCGCTCCGCGGTGCGCCGGATGCCGACGGCGGCGACGGCCGCGCCGAGCACGCAGAGGACACCAGTGACGACCACGGCCGCGTGGACGCCGTTCATGAAGGCCTGGCCGCTGCCCTCCACCACGGCGGCCCGCAGGCCGGCCGGCATGTCACCGGAGACGGGTGCCACGCCCATCGCCACCGCGTCCTTGGCCTCCAGCAGCCCGTGGGCCATGGCCGGGGGCACGCCCGCACCGGTCAGCTCCCCGGTGAGCGTGGCGCCGACCTTGCCGCTGATCAGGGAGACCAGCACGGACGTACCGAGCGCGCCGCCGATCTGCAGGGTCGTGGCCTGCAGACCGCCGGCCACACCGCCGTCCCGGACGGGAGCGTTGCCGACGATGGCGTCGGAGGAGGCGGCCATCACCATGCCGACGCCGAGGCCGAGCGCGATGAACGGCGGCCACATCACGGCGTAGGAGGAGTCGGTCCGCCAGGTGAGCATGCCGAAGCAGGAGGCGGCCTGGAGCAGCATGCCGAGCGGCATGGTCAGCCGGGCCCCGAAGCGCTGGGTGGGTGCCGCGCCCAGGGGCGAGGCGACCAGCGAGGCGAGACTGAGCGGAAGCGTCCGCACGCCCGCCTCGACGGGCGTGAACCCGCGCACGTTCTGCAGGTACAGCATGACGAAGAAGATCACGCCGAGCATGACGAAGAAGTTCAGCGCGGTGATGACCGCGCCCGTCGTCAGCGCGCGGCTGCGGAACAGGCGCATCGGCAGCAGCGGGTGCTCGACCCGGTTCTCGTACCAGCCGAACACGAACAGCAGGACGAGACCGGCGGCGACGGCGCCGAGCGTGCCGGCGGAGGTCCAGCCCCAGGTCTCGCCCTTGACGACGCCGAAGACGACGGCGAGCAGGCCGAGGGCGAGCAGGAGGAGGCCGGGGATGTCGAAGCGTTCCCGTCCGGCGGCGTTGCGGCTCTGCGGGAGGACGAGGAGGCCGAAGGCGATGGCGGCGACGCCGATGGGGGCGTTGATGTAGAAGACGGACTCCCAGTCGACGTGTTCCACGAGGAGACCGCCGACGATGGGTCCGAGGGCCGTCGCGACGGCGGAGACCATGGCCCAGATGCCCACGGCCATGCCGAACTTCTTCGGCGGGAACACGCTGCGGAGCAGTCCGAGGGTGTTGGGCATCAGCAGTCCGCCGAAGACGCCCTGGAGGGCGCGGAAGGCGACGACGCCCCCGATCGATCCGGACAGGCCGATGGCGACCGAGGCGACGGTGAAGCCGGCGACGCCGGCGAGGTAGTAGGTGCGCCGGCCGAACCGGTCGCCGAGCTTGCCGCCCAGGATGAGGGTGGCGGCGAGCGCGAGCAGGTAGGCGTTGGTGACCCACTGCAGCTGGGCGGTGGACGCGTGCAGGTCGCGGCCGATCTCGGGGTTGGCGATGGCGACGACGGAGCCGTCGAGCTGGACCATGAACAGTCCGAACGCGACCGCCAGGAGGGTCAGCCAGGGATTGGACCGCGGCCGGCGGCCGGCCGCCGGCGGGGCGGTCTCGGCCGCGGGCGTGGTGGGGTGATCCACGGACGTGGACGGCATGGGTGAGTCTTCTCTTCCGGGTTCGGGGGGGTGCGTGAGGGGCGGGGCGGTCCACGGGACGACGGCGGGCCGGCCGCGGGCACGAGGGGGTGCCGGCGGCCGGCGGGAGCGTCCGGGCCCCGCCCGGTCAGCGGGCGGCGGGGTGGAGGTGCCGGGTCAGCGCTTCGAGGGCGCTCACGGCGGAGCCGAGCGCGCCCTGCTCGCCCTCGGTGAGGGACGTCAGGGCCTGGCGGATGAGCGCGGTCTCCAGGTCCCGCACCTCGGCCACCCGCTCACGGGCCGTGGGCGTCAGGTGGAGGTGGGCGATCCGCTTGTCGGCGCCGTCCTGCCTGCGCTCGAGGTCGCCCCGCTCGGTGAGCTGGGAGACGAGGGCGCTCACGTTGTTCGGCTTCATCAGCAGTGCCTCGGCGGCCTCGCGCACCGTGGCGCCCTCGTGCTGTGCGACGAACCGCAGCAGGGCGAGCTGGCCCTCGGGGGGCTTGGGGTGCGGGTACTGCGCGGTGACGTGCCGGTCCAGCGCCCGGTGCAGCGCGGGAAGGCATGCCGCGAGGCCACCGGCCACACGGTCGATGTCCCGGCGAGGGGTGCTGGAGGCGGTCACCCGGCCAGGGTAAGTATGGATCGATAGGTATGTCAAAAGAGGTTTCCGGGCGGCGGCCGCCGCGGTCACCGTGGCTCCGCAACGCACTCGCAACCCCGCCCGTGCTGACATGCCCCGCATGGGCGACACATACGAGGAGATCCCGCGCGTCGAACTCACCGCCTCGGCGGCCGGCCTGCTGCGGCGCCTGCGCGCGGCGCACGGGCCCCTGATGTTCCACCAGTCCGGCGGGTGCTGCGACGGCAGCGCCCCCATGTGCTACCCGGCCGGCGAGTTCCGCACCGGCGCCGCGGACGTCCTGCTCGCGGAGCTGGACGTGGAGGGCGTCGGGGAGCCGGTGGAGTTCTGGATGTCACGCAGCCAGTTCGCCGTGTGGAGTCACACCCGGCTGATCGTCGACGTGGTCGAGGGACGGGGCAGCGGCTTCTCGCTGGAGGCGCCCGAGGGGGTGCGTTTCCTCATCCGCTCCCGCGTCCTCGACGCGTAGCTCCCGGGCGCCGCCCTCCGTCACGGTCTGAGGCTGCCGACGATGTCCGCCGTGGCCATGAGACCGCTGTTGATGGTCGGGGCGATGCTCGTGCCGGCCAGGTAGAAGCCGAGCAGCAGGCAGACCAGCGCGTGCGAGATCTTCAGCCCCCCGTTGCGCAGGAAGAGCACCGCCAGGATCGTCAGGAGCAACACCACAGAGATGGAAATGGCCATCGTCAACCTCCTCCGCCACGTCCACTTCGCGGCGTTCGGCCGTAAGTGTGGCGTAACGGAGGGTTCCTCCGGGCGGCTGACCTGTCCGCCGAACGTGTGGTGTTCCGGCGGTGTCTACGCGCCGCGGCGGACGTCGAGGAACGCCTCGAGCCCCGGGAGGTCGTCGGTGTTGAGGTGGTCGACGCCCGCGGCCAGCAGCTCGCCCCAGACCGCGTCCCGGGCGGGACCCGGCAGGTCGGGGGTGGCCCAGAAGCGCACCCGCTGCCCGCGCCCGTGCGCGGCGGCGACGATGCCCCGCAGCTTGCTCCGCTCGGCCTCGGGGAAGGCGCCGACGCCCTGCCAGGTGAAGTTGAGCGTCCAGTTGTCGCTGATCAGCGGCACGAAGGAGGCCGGGGCCGAGGTGCCGAGGTCGGCGAGGCGGCCGTCATAGAAGGCTCGGCGCGTGCTCTGGGCGGCCATGGGGGCGCGGGCGGCGCGATCGCCGGAGACCACCACGGTGACCGCGCCGGGGTGGACCCGGCCGTGGGCGTAGGTGGTGAACAGGTGCCGGTAGCGGCGCAGATGGCGGTCGAGTGCGCGGTACGTCGATGCCCCCTCGGTCTTGATGTCGACGAGGAGTTGCAGGGAGCGCCGCTCGCCCCGGTAGACCCGGCCGTGGTGGGCGCGGACGCGGGCGGCGAGCGGGTCGAGGTAGAGGGATTCCAGCGTGCGGGCCGGGTCGAGGTCCTCGGGGTCGTGGGCGACGAGGAGCTGGTCGCCCACCAGGTGGATGTCGGCCTCGACGCTGCCGAAGCGGTGGTCGAGGGCGTCGAGGAGGGGGCGGGGGTGCTCGTAGTCGTTGTGGGCGTGCGCACGCCACAACGGGCGTGGCCCATGCCCGTCTTCGTCTGCCGACACGGCGCCGGCGGGCAGGGCGACCGCGCCCGCGAGGGCGGCGCCGAGGGTGGTGAGGGCTCTGCGTCGGGTGGTGAGGGCCATGCTCTGCCTCCCTGGAGGTGTGCCGTACGGGACGCCTGTGAGTATGGGGTCCCGGAGCGCACAAGGAGCAGAGACGGGCGCGGAGTTGGCCGGACGTCCGCCGGTCGTTCATCTCGCGGGAGGCGGGCGCACAGGAAATGCCCGCCCCCCGGGGACGGGCATCACTCCTTCCGGACGGGCCGTCAGGGGGCGCGCAGGTCGGTCAGTTCGGCCAGCGCCTCCCGGTGGGCGCCCGCCGTGCCGTGGGCGATCGAGTCGGCCTTGGCCCGCTTCAGATAGAGGTGGACCGGATGCTCCCAGGTCATGCCGATGCCGCCGTGCAGTTGCAGCGCCTCCTCGGCGACGTGGACGGCGGCCTGGGCCGCGTACGCCTGGGCCACGGCGACGGCCACGTCGGTGTCCTCGCCGGTGGTCAGCGCGTCGGCCGCGTTGCGGGCGGCGGCGCGCAGGCCCGCGACCTCCAGCCACAGCCGGGCGAGCCGGTGCTTGAGCGCCTGGAAGCCACCGACCTGGCGGTTGAACTGCCTGCGCTCCTTGAGGTAGTGGACCGTGTCGGTCAGCAGCCGGTCGGCGAGGCCCAGTTGCTCGGAGGCCAGCAGTCCGGCCCCGGTCCGCAGGGCCCGCCGTACGGCGCCTTCGGCGTCGCCGAGCCGGAGTCCGGGCGCGCCGTCGAGGGTGACCGTGGCGAGGGGCCGGGTCAGGTCCAGGGACGTGCGCGGAGTGACGGCCACCTCGTCGGCGTCCACCGCGTACAGGGCTCCGTCGTCCGCCGGGACGAGCAGGACGTCGGTCGCCACGGCGTCCGCGATGCCGGTCAACTCGCCGTGCAGCGCGCCGCCTTCGACCCGTGCGGTCGCCCAGCCGGTGCCCGGCGCGGTGTGCAGCCCGACGGCGAGGACGCCGATCCGGCGTCCGGAGGCCAGCTCGCCGAGCAGGTCGTCGGCGTCGCAGGCCAGCAGGGCCTCGGTGGCGACGACGGCGCTGGTCAGGTAGGGCACGGGCGCGACGGACCGGCCCAGTTCCTCCAGGACGACGGCGGTCTCCCGGTACGTGGCGCCCTGACCGCCCCGCGCCTCGGGCACCAGGAGCCCGGCGAGGCCCATGCCCTCGGCCAGCGTCTTCCACAGGGCGCGGTCGTGGGGTGTGCCGGACTCGGTGCGCGCGATGACGTCCGCCGGGTCGCAGTGGTCGGTGAGCAGGTCCCGGACGGCGGCGCGCAGCGCCTCTTCCTCCTCCGAGTAGAGCAGATCGGGCTGTGCGCTCATCGGGCCAGGTCCTTCCAGG
The DNA here is from genome assembly GCF_044764905.1 of Streptomyces sp. NPDC093586. Classification (NCBI taxonomy): domain Bacteria; kingdom Bacillati; phylum Actinomycetota; class Actinomycetes; order Kitasatosporales; family Streptomycetaceae; genus Streptomyces; species Streptomyces sp. NPDC093586. The sequence goes on from NZ_JBIWJA010000014.1 coordinate 57,569, forward strand.
CGACGTCCTTGTCGGTGCGCGGTTCGGCGGGCAGGCCGAGGACGCGCTCGGCGACGATGTTCAGCAGGACCTCGCTGGTCCCGCCCTCGATGCTGTTGCCCTTGGAGCGCAGGTAGCGGTACCCGGCGTCGCGGCCGGTGAAGTCCACCAGCTCGGGGCGGCGCATGGTCCAGTCGTCGTACGACAGCCCCTCCTCACCGAGGAGTTCGACCTCCAGGCCGCTGATCTCCTGGTTGAGGCGGGCGAAGTTCAGCTTCATGCCGGCGCCCTCGGGGCCGGGCTGGCCGGCCGCCAGCTGCTGGCGCAGCCGTACGCCGGTGAGCCGGGCGACCTCGGCCTCGACCCACAGACCGAGCAGCCGCTGGTGCAGGTCGTGGGTGCGCAGCTCGGGGCGTTCCCGCCAGGTCGCGGCGATCTTGCCGATCATGCCGCCCTCGCGGGGGATCGGGGTACCGCCGATGGCGACGCGTTCGTTGTTCAGCGTGGTCTGCGCGACCCGCCAGCCGTCGCCGGTCTCGCCGAGGCGCATCGAGTCGGGGATGCGGACGCCGGTGAGGAAGACCTCGTTGAACTCGGCCTCGCCGGTGATCTGGCGCAGCGGCCGGACCTCCACGCCGGGGTCGGTCATGTCGCAGAGGAAGTAGGTGATGCCCCGGTGCTTGGGCACGTCCGGGTCGGTGCGGGCGATGAGGATGGCCCAGCGGGCCAGGTGCGCGCTGGAGGTCCACACCTTCTGCCCGTCGACCACCCAGTCGTCGCCGTCGCGGACGGCGCGGGTGCCGAGCGCGGCCAGGTCGGAGCCGGCGCCGGGCTCGCTGAAGAGCTGGCACCAGACCTCCTCGCCCGTCCACAGCGGGCGCAGCAGCCGGCGCTTCTGCTCCTCGGTGCCGTACTGGAGGATGGTGGGCGCGGCCATGCCGAGGCCGATGCCGATGCGCCGGGGGTCGTTGTCGGGGGCGCCCGCGGCCGCCAGTTCGGCGTCGACCACGGCCTGGAGGGAGCGGGGGGCGCCGAGTCCGCCGAGGCCCTCGGGGTAGTGCACCCAGGCGAGCCCGGCGTCGAAGCGGGCCCGGAGGAAGTCGAGGCGGTCGGTGCCGGCCGGCGGGTGGGCGGCCAGCAACTCCTGTGTGCGTCGGCGCAGTTCGTCGGCGTCGGTCATGCGGCGGCTCCCTTCTCCAGGACGACGGCCACGCGGCCGGTCGTCTTGCCGTCGGCCACCCGCTGCACGGCGTCCGCGGCACCGTCGAGCGGCACCCGCTCGCTCACCAGCGGCTTGACGGCGCCCCGCGCGGCCAGTTCGGTGAGCTGCTCGTGGCAGTGCCGGACCAGTTCGGGGTTCTTGGTGTTGTACAGGCCCCAGTGCAGGCCGAGGACGGAGTAGTTCTTCACCAGGGCGTGGTTCAGCGCGGGGCTGGGGATGGTGCCGCTGGCGAAGCCGACGACGACGATCCGGCCCTCGAAGGCGACGGTCTTGGCGGACTGGGTGTAGGCCTCGCCGCCGACCGGGTCGTAGATCACGTCGGCGCCCCGGCCGCCGGTGGCCTCCTTCACGGCGGCGACGACGTCCTCGCCGCGCCGGTCGATGACCACGTCGCAGCCCAGTTCGCGGGCGACGGCGGCCTTCGCGGCGCCGCCGACGACGCCGACGACCCTCGCCCCGGCGGCCTTGCCGAGCTGTACGGCCGCGCTGCCGACCCCGCCGGCGGCGGCGTGGACGAGCAGGGTCTCGCCTGCCTCCAGCCGGGCCCGGCGGTGCAGGCCGAACCAGCCCGTCTGGTAGCCGATGTGCAGGGCGGCGGCCTCGGCGTCGTCCAGGGCGTCCGGCGCGGGCAGCAGGGCGCGGGCGTCCGCGAGGGCGTACTCGGCGAAGCCGCCGTGGGGCAGCGCCGGGTTGGCGATGACGCGGCGCCCGTCCTCGGTCTCGGCGCAGACCTCCACGCCGGGGGTGAACGGCAGGGGCGGCCTGACCTGGTACTGGCCCCGGCACAGCAGGGCGTCCGGGAAGTTGATGTTCGCGGCCCGGACCCTCAGCAGGACCTGGCCGTCGCCGGGCGTCGGGGGCGGCACCTCGCCGAGGCGCATCACCTCGCTCGGCTCGCCGTTCTCGTGCACCTGCCATGCCTGCATGCGGGGCCTCCACGCGACTGTCGGTCCGGGTCCTTCCGCATACTAAGCGGTCGCTTGCCGATCAGGGAACAGGTGGGAACCGGCCGTCCGTCACGGCTGGGCGGGGCGTGCGCGTACGTGCATGCGCTCCCCCTGCGGACCGAACAGGCTGAGGAACTCGACCGGCCCCTCCCCCGTCGAGCCGAACCAGTGCGGCACCCGGGTGTCGAACTCGGCGGCCTCCCCCGCGCCGAGCACCACGTCGTGCTCGCCGAGCACCAGGCGCAGCCGGCCGGAGAGGACGTAGAGCCACTCGTAGCCCTCGTGGGTCCGCAGGTCCGGCTCCTCCTGGCGCTGCGGCTCCAGCACCTTGAACGCCTGGAGCCCGCCCGGCTGGCGGGTGAGGGGCCAGTGGGTGCGGCCGTGACGCACGACGGGCCGGGAGCGCACCCGGGGGTCGCCGACCGGCGGGGCGCCGACCAGCTCGTCCAGCGCCACCTGATGGGCCCGGGCGATCGGCAGCAGCAGCTCGAGGCTCGGCTTGCGCAGCCCCGACTCCAGCCGCGACAGGGTGCTGACCGAGATACCGGTCGCCTCGGACAGCGCGGCGAGGGTGACCTCGCGCTCCTTGCGGATCTGCCTCAGCCGCGGTCCGACTCCCGCGAGTACGTCGTCTGCAGTCATGGGTCCATTCTTGCAGAACCGGCAAATGCATTTGCGCATTCGGCGGTCTCGGGGCGACCTTCTGACCAGGAGGTGGTCACCATGACCGAGAAGCAGGACCTGTCCGGGACGTACGACGTGATCGTCGTCGGCGGCGGGGCGGCCGGACTGTCCGCCGCGCTCGTCCTCGGCCGGGCGCGGCGGCGCGCCCTGGTCGTCGACGCCGGCGAACCGCGCAACGCGCCCTCGGACCACATGCAGGGGTATCTGACCCGGGACGGCATGTCGCCCGCCGAGTTCCTGGCGCTCGGCCGGGAGGAGATCGCGCGCTACGGCGTCGAGCTCGTCCGGGACCGCGCGGTGGGGGTGGCCCGGGGCGAGGACTTCGCCGTGGAGCTGGCCGGCGGACGGACGGTGCGCGCCCGCCGGCTGATCGTCACCACGGGGCTCAAGGACGAGCTGCCCGGCGTCCCCGGGGTCGCGGAACGCTTCGGGCGGGACGTGCTGCACTGCCCGTTCTGCCACGGCTGGGAGGTCCGCGACGAACGCTTCGGCGTCCTCGCGACGAGCCCGCTCAGCGTCCACCAGGCCCTGATGGTGTCCGGGTGGTCGGACGACGTGACCCTGTTCCTGCACACGGTCGCCGAGGACGACCTGTCCGACGACGACCTGCGCCGTCTCTCCGCGGCCGGGGTGAAGGTGGTGCCCGGCGAGGTCGCGGGGCTGCGGGTCGAGGACGACCGGCTCACCGGCGTCCGGATGACGGACGGCTCCGTTCACGACCGCTCGGTGCTCTTCGTCGCCCCGCGCGCGGTGCCGCAGACCGGTCTGATGGAGCAGTTGGGCGCCGAGCTGCAGGAGACGCCGTTCGGTGCCTACCCCGTGGTCGACCCGACGGGCCGGACCACCGTGCCCGGCGTGTGGACGGCCGGCAACGCGCTGGGCTTCGCCGAGCAGGTCGTCCACGCGGCCAGCGGCGGCTACCGCGCCGCCTCCGCGATCGTCGGCGACCTGATCATGTCGGACCTGGACGCCCGCGCCGACGCGTAGGACGCGGGGCGCGGCGCGCACCGGTCCCGGCATGCACGGCGGGGGCGGGGGCCTCGGGAGAATCGCCCGGCGCGGGACCGGCCGGGGAGCGGGCCCCCGGGGACGCGCCGCCCCGGCCACGCCCCGAACGGCCGGCGCACGGCGCCCCGGTCCTGCGAGTCCCGCCCACCCCGCCGCCCGCCGGGCCCGGGCCACCTGTCATCCGCGCGACGGGGGGCACGCCCCGGAGACACAGGTCGCCGGGGACGGCGGAGCGGTGGCGGCCCGCGGCGAACGGCGGCCGCGAAGGCTGTACGGGTGTAGGCCCCGCCCCCTCGGTGCACCCTGACTGCATGCTGCTCGCCCGGTTGGCCCAGGTGTCCCGGGAGGTCGCCGCCACATCGGCGCGGTCCCGGAAGACCGCCCTGCTCGCGGAGTTGTTCCGGGAGGCGGAGGCGGAGGACGTGCCGGTCGTCATCCCGTACCTGGCGGGACGCCTCCCCCAGGGCCGGATCGGCGTCGGCTGGAAGGTGCTGGGCGAGCGGGTCGCACCGGCCGCCGGGCCGAGCCTGACCGTGCGCGAGGTGGACGCCCGGCTCACGGAACTCGGCGCGGTCTCCGGGGCCGGCTCGCGGGCCGAGCGGTCGCGGCTGGTCGGCGAGCTGATGGGCGCGGCCACCGAGGACGAGCAGCGCTTCCTGCTGGGGCTGCTCACCGGCGAGGTGCGCCAGGGCGCCCTGGACGCGGTCGCCGTGGAGGGGCTGGCGGCGGCGACAGGGGCTTTGGCGGCGGACGTACGGCGTGCGGTGATGCTCGCGGGCTCGCTGCAGGCCGTGGCCGGGGCCCTGCTCGCCGACGGACCCGGCGCCCTGGCCCGGTTCCGGCTCACCGTCGGCCGCCCGGTGCTGCCGATGCTGGCGCACAGCGCGTCCTCGGTCGCCGAGGCCGTCGGCAGGCTGGGCGGCTCGGCCGTCGAGGAGAAGCTGGACGGCGTCCGCGTCCAGGTGCACCGCGACGGCGGCACCGTACGGGTCTACACCCGCACCCTGGACGACATCACCGGCCGGCTGCCGGAGGTCACCGCGGCCGCCCGCGCGCTGCCCGGCGAACGGTTCGTCCTGGACGGCGAGGTGATCTCCTTCGACGGGGCCGGCCGTCCCCGCTCGTTCCAGGAGACCTCCGGACGCGTCGGCTCCCGCACGGACGTGGCCACGGCCGCCCGGGACGTCCCCGTCTCCGTCGTGTTCTTCGACGCGCTGTCCGTCGACGGCCGCGACCTGCTCGACCTGCCGCTGACCGAGCGGCACGCGGAACTGGCCCGGCTGGTCCCGGAGCCGATGCGGGTGCGCCGCGTCCTGCTGGCGGGGCCCGACGACACGCCCGCGGCCGAGGAGTTCCTCGCCCGGACGCTCGAACGCGGTCACGAGGGCGTCGTCGTCAAGGGGCTCGACGCCGCCTACAGCGCGGGCCGGCGCGGCGCGTCCTGGCTGAAGGTCAAGCCCGTGCACACCCTCGACCTGGTCGTCCTGGCCGCCGAGTGGGGCCACGGCCGCCGTACCGGCAAGCTGTCCAACCTCCACCTGGGCGCCCGCACCGGGGACGGCTCGTTCGTCATGCTCGGCAAGACCTTCAAGGGCATGACCGACGCGCTGCTGACCTGGCAGACCACGCGCCTGCGGGAGCTGGCCGTCGAGGAGCACGGCTGGGGCGTGACCGTACGCCCCGAACTCGTCGTCGAGATCGCCTACGACGGCCTCCAGCGCTCCCCCCGCTACCCGGCCGGCGTCACCCTCCGCTTCGCCCGCGTCGTGCGCTACCGCGAGGACAAGCGCCCCGAGGAGGCGGACACGGTGGAGACACTGCTCGCCGCCCATCCCGGGGTGGCCCCGTGAGGCGCAGCGCGGGCCTGCTGCTGCACCGTCCCGGCGACGAGGGCACCGAGGTGCTGCTCGGTCACATGGGCGGCCCCTTCCACGCCCGCCGCGACGCCGGGTCCTGGACGATCCCCAAGGGCGAGTACGGCCCGGCGGAGTCGGCCTGGGACGCGGCCCGGCGCGAGTTCGAGGAGGAGCTCGGGCTGGCGCCGCCCGACGGCGAGGCCCTACCGCTCGGCGAGGTCCGCCAGTCCGGCGGGAAGGTCGTCACGGCGTGGGCCGTCGAGGCCGACCTCGACCCCGCGACGATCGTCCCCGGCACCTTCCGCATGGAGTGGCCGCCGAGGTCGGGCCGGATCGGGGAGTTCCCCGAGCTGGACCGGGTGGCGTGGTTCACCCTGGAGCGGGCGCGCGAGGTGATCGTGACGGCGCAGACCGCGTTTCTCGACCGGCTGGCTGAGCACTCGCACTGACGGGACCCGTCCGCGTTGCGGCACCCACCGTCGCGGGTCAGGGTCGGAAGCACGAAAGCGCACCCAGGGAGGTCGGCCATGCCCATCGCGACGGTGAACCCGGCGAACGGCGAGACGCTCAGGACGTACGAGCCCATGGGCGAGGAGGAGATCGAGCGCCGGCTCCAGCTCGCGGAGGCCACCTTCCGCACGTACCGCACGACGGCGTTCGAGGAGCGGGCCCGGCTCATGCACCGGGCGGCCGACCTCCTGGAGGCGGACCGGGACGAGATCGGCGAGGTCATCACCACCGAGATGGGCAAGCCGGTCGCGCAGGCCCGCGCGGAGGCGGCCAAGTGCGCCAAGGCGATGCGCTGGTACGCCGATCACGCCGCGGAGCTGCTCGCCGACGAGGAGCCCGCCGAGGCGGACGTGAAGGACTCCGGCGCCTCCCGCGCCCTGGTGCGCTACCGGCCGCTGGGCCCGGTGCTCGCGGTGATGCCGTGGAACTTCCCGCTGTGGCAGGTGATCCGCTTCGCGGCGCCCGCGCTGATGGCGGGCAACGTCGGCCTGCTCAAGCACTCCTCGAACGTCCCGCAGACCGCCCTGTACCTGGAGGACCTGTTCCACCGGGCGGGCTTCCCCGAGGGCTGCTTCCAGACCCTGCTGATCGGCTCCGCCGCGGTCGACGACATCCTGCGCGACGAGCGCGTGCGGGCCGCCACGCTCACGGGCAGCGAGCCCGCCGGCCGCGCGGTCGCCTCCACCGCCGGGGAGATGATCAAGAAGACGGTGCTGGAGCTGGGCGGCAGCGACCCGTTCGTCGTCATGCCGTCCGCCGACATCGACCGGGCCGCTCAGGTCGCGGTGACCGCGCGCACGCAGAACGCCGGGCAGTCCTGCATCGCCGCCAAACGGTTCATCGTGCACACGGACGTCTACGACGCCTTCGCCGAGCGCTTCACCGAGGGCATGAAGGCGCTCAGGGTCGGCGACCCGATGGACGAGGAGACCGAGGTCGGGCCGCTCTCCAGCGAGCAGGGCGTGACCGATCTGGTGGAGCTGGTCGAGGACGCGGTGCGCGGCGGCGCGCGGGTGCTGTGCGGCGGCGAACGCCCCGACGGGCCCGGCTGGTACTACCCGCCGACCGTGCTGGCCGACATCACCCGCGAGATGCGCATCCACCGCGAGGAGGCCTTCGGCCCGGTCGCCACGCTGTACCGGGCGGCCGACCTGGACGAGGCCGTGCTGATCGCCAACGACACGGATTTCGGGCTCAGTTCCAACGTGTGGACCCGTGACGACGCCGACGTGGACCGCTTCGTCCGGGACCTGGAGGCGGGCGGGGTCTACGTCAACGGGATGACGGCGTCCCACCCGGCGTTCCCGTTCGGCGGGGTCAAGCGGTCGGGCTACGGGCGTGAGCTGTCCGGGCACGGAATCCGCGAGTTCTGCAACATCACCACCGTATGGCACGGGGCGTGAGGGTTCCGGGGCTACGATCCCTTTTTGTGACCCGCGAAGTGACCCTGCCTCTGATCGTCGACGACCGCGGCACCCTGCAGGTGTCCGCGGCCGACGTGAGCAAGCTGCTGCGCACGGTGGGCGGCCGGTGGCTGCGGCTGGTGGAGACCGGCGAGGAGGGTCTGGACGAGGACACGGTCGCGGCCCTCACCATCGAACTCGCCAAGCTGGCCGACCGCATCGACGTGGCGTGCATCGCGCACAGCAGCGGCCAGTCCTCCTGACGCCGCTCGGGCGCCGCTAGCGGATCGGCATACCCGACAGGGTCCGCGCGATGACCAGCCGCTGGATCTCGCTGGTCCCTTCGAAAATGGTGTAGATCGCGCTGTCGCGGTGCATCCGCTCCACCGGGTACTCCCGGGTGTAGCCGTTGCCGCCCAGGATCTGGACCGCCTGGGCGGTCACCTTCTTCGCCGTCTCGCTCGCGAACAGTTTGGACATCGATCCCTCGGCCGCCGTGAACGGCTTGCCGTTGACCGCCATCCAGGAGGCCCGCCACACCAGCAGCCGCGCCGCGTCGATCGAGGTGCGCATGTCGGCGAGCTGGAAGGCGACGCCCTGGTTGTCGATGATCGGGCGGCCGAACTGCTCACGCGTCACGGCGTAGTCGAGGGCGACCTCGTACGCGGCACGGGCGGTGCCGACCGCCATGGCGCCCACGGCCGGGCGGGACGCCTCGAACGTGGCCATGGCCGCGTTCTTCACGCGCTCGCCGCCCTTCTCGGCCTTCTCCCGGGCGCGGGCGAGGCGCTGGTCCAGCTTCTCCTTGCCGCCGAGCAGGCAGGAGCCGGGGACACGCACGTCGTCGAGGACGACCTCGGCGGTGTGCGAGGCGCGGATGCCGTGCTTCTTGAACTTCTGGCCCTGGGACAGCCCCGGCGTGTTCGGCGGGACGATGAAGGAGGCGTGGCCCTTGGAGCCCAGTTCCGGGTCGACGACCGCGACGACGACGTGGACGTTGGCGATGCCGCCGTTGGTCGCCCAGGTCTTGGTGCCGTTGAGCACCCACTCGTCCTTGGCCTCGTCGTACACGGCCCGGGTGCGCATGGACGCCACGTCGGAGCCGGCGTCGGGCTCGGAGGAGCAGAAGGCGGCGACCTTGACGTCACTGGCGTCACCGTACATCTGGGGGATCCAGGTGCCGATCTGCTCCTCGGTGCCGTTGGCGAGGACGCCGACGGCGGCGAGGCCGGTGCCGACGATGGACAGGGCGATGCCGGCGTCGCCCCAGAACAGCTCCTCCATCACCATGGGGATGCCGAGGCCGGTGGGGTCGAAGTACTGCTGCGCGTAGAAGTCGAGGGAGTAGATGCCGACCTTGGCGGCCTCCTGGATGACCGGCCAGGGAGTCTCCTCACGCTCGTCCCATTCGGCGGCCGCGGGGCGGATGACGTCGGCGGCGAAGCCGTGCAGCCAGTCCCGGACCTCCTTCTGTTCGTCGTTGAGCTCCATGGTGAACTCGGCCATGTCCCCTCCAGCGGCGCACGTACGTGTTACTAACGGTAACGGGAGTCTGTTACCCGCCGGTAGGAAAAGTCAACTCCCGACGGCCGTCGCCCTCCCGTTCGATGCCGACCGCCTGTCTGGTGTTAGTTTGCGCAGGCGTCACCGAAACACCACGGGTGGGGAGAGCACATGGACACCACGCAGCGGACCGATCAGCAGCGGTCCGCCGACCGCCGACGGCGCGAGCTGCTGGAGGCCGCCGACCGGGTGGTGCTGCGCGACGGCCCGCAGGCCTCGATGAACGCCATCGCCGCCGAGGCGGGCATCACCAAACCGATCCTCTACCGGCACTTCGGCGACAAGGGCGGCCTGTACGCCGCTCTCGCCCAGCGGCACACGGACGCCCTCCTCGCCTCGCTGCGGGCCGCCCTGGACGCCCCGGCGGACCGGCGCGAGCGCGTCGAGGCCACGCTCGACACCTATCTGGCAGCCATAGAGACCCGCCCGCAGGTGTACCGCTTCCTGATGCATCCGTCGGAGGCCGGCACCGCCGCGGGCGACCAGACCGAGCAGGGCTTCGACGTGGGCAGGCACTCGGCCCCGCTGCTGCGCCGCATGGGCGAGGAGCTGGGCAAGGTCATCGAGGAACGCCTCGACATGGGCCCCGGCAGCGAGCAGCTGGCCCGGGTCTGGGGGCACGGCATCGTCGGCATGATGCACGCCGCCGGCGACTGGTGGCTGGGCGAACGCCCCTGTTCCCGGGCGGAGTTGGTGACGAGTCTGGCGGACCTGCTGTGGGGGCGCCTGTCCGTGGCCGGGGACAAGGCGGGCGGCCCGGGGTTCTGACGCCCGCCCGCCGGGCCCCGCGCCCCGGCGGCCGGCGGCCGGCGGTCAGCGGTGCCAGGACGCCCGCGCCACCTGCCTCATCAGCTTCCGGTGGCGCCGTCCCGTCAACCGGTCGGCGTAGACCCGGCCCTCCAGGTGGTCGCACTCGTGCTGGAGGCACCGGGCGAAGAACCCCGTCCCGTGCACGGTGACCGGCTCCCCGGTCACCGTGAAGCCCTCGACCACCGCGTGGTCGTGGCGCTCGGTGCCCGCCTCCAGACCGGGCAGCGACAGACAGCCCTCCGGGCCGCGCACCACCACCCCGTCCGTCTCCACGAGCCGCGGGTTCACCACGTGGCCGAGGTGGCGCACGTCCTCGTCGTCCGGGCAGTCGTACACGAAGACGCGCACCGGCTCGCCGATCTGGTTCGCGGCCAGGCCGACGCCGTGGGCGGCGTACATGGTCGCGAACAAGTCCTCCACCAACGAAGCGAGTTCGGGGCCGAAGTCCGTCACCTCGTCGCAGGGGGCGTGCAGGACGGGGTCGCCGAGGAGGGTGAGTGGCCGTACGCGCCCGTGGACGCCCGGGATGGAGCCGTGTCGCATGACGCTCAGAGTAAGGTCCCTGTGTCCCCCCGGCGGCGCGCGCCCACCGTCGGGGCCGCGTGGCCGGTGCCGCGATTCGGGAGTGCGAAGGGATCTCGATAGGCTGAGGTCCACACCACGTGGCCGTCAGGCTTCACAGGCTTCAGGCGCGGCGCGTACGGCAAGGAGGATCGAGAACTGATGGCAGGCAACTCGGACCCGCTCACGCCGCGGGCCAAGCTGGCCGTGACCGCGGGCAAGGCGGTCGCGGCGGCGTCCCGCGCCGCGGGGCGCGGCAGCGGTTCGGTGATCGGCGGCCGGGTCGCGCTGAAACTCGACCCCGACCTCCTCGCCCGGCTCGCCCAGCACCTGGACGTGACCCTCGTCTCGGCGACCAACGGCAAGACCACCACCACCCGGCTCATCGCCGAGGCGCTCAAGGCGGCCGGCCCGGTCGTGTCCAACGCGCTCGGCGCCAACATGCCGGCCGGCATCACCTCCGCCCTCGCGGGCGGCGCGGACGCCCGGTACGGGGTCATCGAGGTCGACGAGAAGTACCTCGTCGGCGTCGCCCAGGCCACCGACCCGAAGTGCATCGCGCTGCTCAACCTCTCCCGCGACCAGCTCGACCGCGCCGCCGAGACCCGGATGCTCGCGGAGAACTGGCGCGAGGGCCTGGCCGGTTCCAAGGCCGTCGTCGTCGCCAACGCCGACGACCCGCTGGTGGTGTGGGCCGCGTCCTCCTCCCCCAACGTGATCTGGGTCGCCGCCGGGCAGATGTGGAAGGACGACGCCTGGTCCTGCCCGTCCTGCGGCGGTGTGATGCAGCGCCCGGGCGACGACTGGTTCTGCGGCGAGTGCGGCTTCCGCCGCCCCACGCCGAGCTGGGCGCTGTCCGGCGACCACGTCCTCGACCCGCACGGCTCCGCCTGGCCGATCCACCTCCAGCTGCCGGGCCGCGCCAACAAGGCCAACGCCGCCTCCTCGGCCGCCGTCGCCGCCGTCTTCGGGGTGCCGCCGCAGGTCGCCCTGGAGCGCATGTACCAGGTGCAGGCCGTCGCCGGACGCTACGACGTGGTGCAGTTCCAGGGCCGCGACCTGCGTCTGCTGCTCGCCAAGAACCCGGCGGGCTGGCTGGAGACCTTCTCCCTGATCGACCCGCCCCCCACCCCGGTCATCCTGTCGGTGAACGCGCGCGGCGCCGACGGCACCGACACCTCCTGGCTGTGGGACGTGGACTACACCCGGCTGACCGGCCACCCGATCTGCGTGATCGGCGACCGCAAGCTGGACCTCGCGGTGCGCCTGGAGGTCGCGAACCAGCAGTTCCAGGTGTGCGAGGACCTCGACCAGGCGGTGCAGATGTGCCCGCCCGGGCGGATCGAGGTCATCGCGAACTACACCGCCTTCCAGGACCTGCGCCGCCGCGTCGGCAACTGACCGCGTAACTTCAGGGGACTTTCGTGAGCGACAACCAACTGCGGATCGTCTGGATCTACCCGGACCTGCTCAGCACGTACGGCGACCAGGGCAACGCCCTCGTCGTGGAGCGCCGGGCCCGCCAGCGCGGCCTCGACGTGGCCCGGCTCGACGTGCGCAGCGACCAGCCGATCCCGACCTCCGGCGACATCTACCTGATCGGCGGCGGCGAGGACCGGCCGCAGCGGCTCGCGGCCGAACGGCTGCGCCGCGACGGCGGGCTGTACCGGGCGGTGGAGAACGGCGCGATCGTCTTCTCCGTCTGCGCCGGCTACCAGATCCTCGGCCACGAGTTCATCAACGACCTCGGTCAGCGCGAGCCGGGCCTCGGCCTGCTCGACGTGGTCTCGACCCGCGGCGAGGGCGCGCGGTGCGTGGGCGACGTCCTCGGCGACATCGACCCGCGCCTCGGCCTGCCCCCGCTGACCGGCTTCGAGAACCACCAGGGCGTCACCCATCTCGGCCCCACCGCCCGTCCGCTCGCCCAGGTCCGCTTCGGCAACGGCAACGGCACGGGCGACGGCACGGAGGGCGCGTACAACGACACGGTCTTCGGCACCTACATGCACGGGCCCGTGCTCGCCCGCAACCCGCAGATCGCGGACCTGCTGCTGAAGCTGGCCCTCGACGTGAACGCGCTGCCGCCGACCGACGACCGGTGGTACGAGGCGCTGCGCAACGAGCGCATCGCGGCGGCGCAGCAGCCCGCCTGACGCCTCGTGGCAGCCCGTCTGATGATGCGTCCGCACAGGTGAGCGGGTACGTCCAGTAGGCGGACGCACGGTTCGGCCCCGCCCCCCTGTACCGCTAGGGTGGCGGGGAACCGAACCGGACAGCGCGGTCCGGACCCGTGCCACGTTGAGAAGGTAATTCGGGCTATGCGCATTGGTGTCCTCACGTCCGGCGGTGACTGCCCCGGCCTGAACGCCGTCATCCGGTCCGTCGTGCACCGCGCCGTCGTCGACCACGGCGACGAGGTCATCGGCTTCCGGGACGGCTGGAAGGGCCTCCTGGAGTGTGACTACCTCAAGCTCGACCTCGACGCCGTCGGCGGCATCCTGGCCCGCGGCGGCACCATCCTCGGCTCCTCCCGGGTCCGTCCCGAGCATCTGCGGGACGGCGTGGAGCGGGCCCGCGGCCACGTCGAGGAGCTCGGCCTCGACGCGATCATCCCGATCGGCGGCGAGGGCACGCTGAAGGCGGCCCGGCTGCTGTCCGACAACGGTCTGCCGATCGTGGGCGTGCCGAAGACCATCGACAACGACATCGCGGTGACCGACGTCACCTTCGGCTTCGACACGGCCGTCACCGTCGCCACCGAGGCCCTGGACCGGCTGAAGACCACCGCCGAGTCCCACCAGCGGGTGCTCATCGTGGAGGTCATGGGCCGTCACACCGGCTGGATCGCGCTGCACTCGGGCATGGCGGCCGGCGCCCACGCCGTCGTCGTCCCGGAGCGACCCTTCGACATCGACGAGCTGACCGCCAAGGTCGGCGAGCGGTTCTCGGCGGGCAAGCGGTTCGCCATAGTGGTGGCCGCGGAGGGCGCCAAGCCGAAGGCGGGCACCATGGACTTCGACGAGGGCGGCAAGGACGTCTACGGCCACGAGCGCTTCGCCGGGATCGCCCGCCAGCTCTCCGTCGAGCTGGAGAAGCGGCTCGGCAAGGAGGCCCGGCCCGTGATCCTCGGGCACGTCCAGCGGGGGGGAACGCCCACGGCGTACGACCGGGTGCTGGCCACGCGGTTCGGCTGGCACGCGGTGGAGGCGGTGCACCGCGGGGAGTTCGGGATGATGACGGCCCTGCGCGGGACGGACATCACGATGGTGTCGCTGGCCGAGGCGGTGGAGACGCTGAAGACGGTGCCGGACGCGCGGTACGACGAGGCGGAGTGCGTTCTCTGAGTCGCAGGGCCGCTGAGAACTCGGGCCCGGAGGTCCGTCGCGGACTGCGGACCGTGACCGGTTGCTCGCGCCCGCGCGGCGGAGCCGCACATCGATACGGCCCCGCGCCCCTTCGGGGCGCTCCACCGCCCCCGGTGACAATTGTCGCCGGGGGCGGTTCTAGTCTTGGTCCGGACAGACAGCGCTCAACCCCCACGAAACAGGAGCCGGCGGATGGATCACAGCGGGCACGGCATGATGACGGATCTGCCGCCGTTCACGCTGGGGCGAGGTCTCGGCTGGTCGGCGGACCCCTTCTTCCTCATCGCCTGTCTGGTGGGCCTGGCGCTGTACGGCTGGGGTGTCGTCCGTCTGACGCGGCGCGGTGACAAGTGGCCCGTGGGGCGGACCGTCGGCTTCGTCGCCGGTGTGCTGAGCGTCGGGCTGATGATGTGCACCAGGCTGAACGACTACGGCATGGTCATGTTCAGCGTGCACATGGTGCAGCACATGGTGATCAGCATGGTCTCGCCGATCCTGCTGCTGCTCGGCGCCCCGATCACCCTGGCGCTGCGGGCGCTGCCCACGGCGGGCCGGGGCCGCAAGGGACCGCGCGAGCTGCTGCTGATGCTGCTGCACAGCCGCTACATGCGGATCATCACGCACCCCGTGTTCACCATCCCGCTGTTCATCGCGAGTCTGTACGCGCTGTACTTCACCCCGCTCTTCGACTTCCTGATGGGCTCCAAGGTGGGGCACGTCGGGATGATGGTGCACTTCCTCGCCGTCGGCCTGGTCTTCTTCTGGCCGATCATGGGCGTGGACCCGGGCCCGCACCGGCCGGGCTACCTGATGCGGATGCTGGAACTGTTCGCGGGGATGCCGTTCCACGCGTTCTTCGGCATCGCGCTGATGATGGCGTCCTCCCCCATGGTGGAGACGTTCAGGAACCCGCCCGCGTCGCTGGGCATCGACGCCCTGTCCGACCAGAACGCGGCGGGCGGCATCGCCTGGGCGTTCAGCGAGGTCCCGTCCGTCCTGGTGCTGCTCGCCCTGGTGGCCCAGTGGTACGCGTCGGACCAGCGGCAGGCCCGGCGCACCGACCGGGCCGCCGATCGCGACGGCGACAAGGAACTCGAGGCGTACAACGCCTATCTGGCCTCACTGAACACACGCGGCGGCTGAACGGCGCCCGGGTTCAGTAGCATGACGCCCGTCGGGGGAACCGCCCGGGGGGAGCGGTATGTCACGTCATGCGTCGTCGGAACCACCACGGTCCGGAGCGGGCCGCGTCGTCGCCGGCCGCTATCTGCTGCTGCGCCCGCTCGGTGACGGCGGGCCGGGCCGGGTGTGGCTCGCCCGCGACCGGGAGCGGGCCCGCGAGGTCGTGCTCGAGGCCGTCCGCGCCGGGGCCCACGTCACACCGCGGCCGCACGGCTGTCCGCACACGGTGACCGTGCACGACGTGGTGGAGCACGAGGGCCGGCCCTGGGCCGTCGTGGAGTACGTCCCGGGCGCGGTCGGCCTGCGGGAGCTGGTGGCCCGGCACGGCCCGCTGGCCCCGGCCGAGTGCGCCGGGGTCGGGCTGGCCGTGCTCGCCGCCGGGCACGAGCGGGGGGAGCCGTACCGGGGCGTGACACCGGGGGACCTCCTGCTCGCGCCCGACCGCACCGGTGCGCCGTACGGGCGGGTCCTGCTGGCGGGCCACCGCTGCGGCGGCCCGGAGGACGACGACGGGCTGTTCTCGCTGGGCCGCACGCTGTACTACGGCGTCGAGGGCCGCGATCCCTTCGACCAGGACCCGCGGACGCCGCGTCCGCCCGTGCGGGCCGGTGCGCTGCGGCCCCTGCTGGAGGGACTCCTCGCCCTCGATCCGGTGCGGCGGACCACCGCCGCCGAGGCGGAGGCGGAACTGGCGTGGATCGTCACGCCGCAGACCGAGACGGACCTCCGGCCGGGCTCCGATCCGGCATCGCAGCCGCCCTGGGCCGCGGTGCCCCCGCCCGTGACCGCTCCCGTCACGTCCGCCGACCGGCGCGCCCCCGCGGCCCACCGGCGTCGGCGCCCGCTCTCCCTGCCCCTGCGTGCCGCCCTCGCCGGGGCCCTCGGAGCGACGCTGGCCCTCGGCGGCGTCTGGTACGCCCTGGCCGACCGCGCGGCCGACGGGACGGGGACGCCGTACGGCGACGCCGTGGGGCTCGTCGCGCCGCTGGAGGACGGGGACTGCGTCCGTGCCGACTGGCCGGGAGGCGCCCGCTTCACCGGAACGCCCCGTCTCACCGTCGACAGGGTCTGCCGGGGCACGGCACCCGACGGGCAGGTGATGGCGTTCGTGCCCGTGTCCTCCGCCGAGGAGGCCCGCGAGCTGGGGCCCGCGCGGTGCGAGCAGCGGACGCAGGAGATCCGGGAGCGGCTGGCCGGCGTGCGCAGCGTCGCGGTGGTGCCGGCCGAGGGCGGTTTCGAGACCGCCGGGCGGCGCGCCGCCTGCCTGGTGCTGGGCGCGTACGGGCCGGTGTACGGGCCGCTGGGCCGGCATCGCGAGCCGGGGTCGGTGTTCGCCGACACCGCGACCATGCAGCGGCGGGACTGTCTGGACGTGCGCTCCGTGCGGGAGGTACGGCTGGTGTCGTGCGCGGGCCCGTACGACGAGCAGGTGCTCGGCTTCACGCGGCTGGCCGCCGGCGTCGCGCTCGCCGAGGCCCCCTCCGTGGCGGACAGGGCGTGCGCGCGGGACGTGCCGCCGCGCGACTACGGATTCGACCCCTCCCTGTACGAGGCCGGCTCCCGGACCTCCGCCGGTGCCTGGAAATCCGGTGCGCATCTGGCCGTATGCACCGTACGGCGGCGGAACGGGGGCACCATGGAGGGCAACGGACCATGAGGAGGGTGTCGCGATGCCCGGTTCCACGGACAGTTCCACGAAGACGATGGGGGCGCTCACCATCGGCGGCCTGGTCGCGGTGACGGCCTACACGGTGGCGCTCGGCAGCAACGGCTGGCTGTGGTTCGGCTGGGTCGTCCTGGGTCTGATCACCCTCGGGATGGTCGCGACGCGCAGCACCTGAGCCGCGCCGCTCGCCGTCATTCCCGGCCGAGCCGTCCGGCCGAGTGGACGCCCGGCTGGTACTTGGGCAGCCGGGCGGTGATCTTCATGCCGGCGCCGACGGCGGTCTCGATGACGAGGCCGTGGTCGTCGCCGTAGACCTGGCGGAGCCGGTCGTCGACGTTGGACAGGCCGATGCCGCCCGACGGGCTGACCTCGCCCGCGAGGATGCGGCGCAGCAGGGCGGGGTCCATCCCGGCGCCGTCGTCCTCGATGACGACCAGGGCCTCGGCGCCCGCGTCCTGCGCGGTGATCCGGATGTGGCACGTGCCCGAGGACACGGACTTGCCCTCCAGGCCGTGCTTGACGGCGTTCTCGACGAGGGGCTGGAGGCAGAGGAAGGGCAGGGCGACCGGCAGCACCTCGGGGGCGACCTGGAGGGTGACGGAGAGGCGGTCGCCGAAGCGGGCCCGCACGAGCGCCAGGTAGTGGTCGATGGCGTGCAGCTCGTCGGCGAGGGTGGTGAAGTCGCCGTGCCGGCGGAACGAGTAGCGGGTGAAGTCGGCGAACTCCAGCAGCAGCTCGCGGGCGCGCTCGGGGTCGGTGCGCACGAAGGACGCGATGACCGCGAGCGAGTTGAAGACGAAGTGCGGGGAGATCTGGGCCCGCAGCGCCTTGATCTCGGCCTCGATGAGCCGGGTGCGGGACCGGTCGAGGTCGGCCAGCTCCAGCTGGACCGACACCCAGCGGGCCACCTCCCCCGCCGCCCGGACCAGGACGGCGGACTCGCGGGGTGCGCAGGCGACGAGGGCGCCGTGCACCCGGTCGTCGACGGTGAGCGGGGCGACGACCGCCCAGCGCACCGCGCAGTCGGGAGTGTCGCAGGTGAGGGCGAAGGCCTCGCCGCGGCCGGTCTCCAGCGGGCCGGTGAGGCGTTCCATGACCTCGGCGCGGTGGTGGGCGCCCACGCCGTCCCAGACCAGGACTTCCTTGTGGTCGGTCAGGCACAGGGCGTCGGTGCCGAGCAGGGAGCGCAGCTTGCGGGCCGACTTGCGGGCGGTCTCCTCGGTCAGGCCGGCGCGCAGCGGCGGGGTGGCGAGGGAGGCGGTGTGCAGGGTCTGGAAGGTGGCGTGCTCGACCGGGGTGCCGAGCCCGCCGAGGTGCTGGGGCCGGGCGGTGCGCCGTCCCAGCCAGAAGCCCGCGGCCAGCAGGGGCAGCACGGCGACCACCAGGCCCGCCAGGAAGCCGCTCACGGTGTCGCCTCCTTGCGCGGTCCGTCCGCGAGCCGTTCCTCGGTGCGCCGTTCCCCGGTGCCCAGTTCCTCCGGCAGGTGGAAGCGGGCCAGGACCGCCGCCGTCCCGGCCGGCACCCGGCCCGGGGTGGCCAGGGAGACCAGCACCATGGTGAGGAAGCCCAGCGGCACCGACCACAGGGCGGGCCAGGCCAGCAGCGCGTGCAGGGCACCGCCGCCGCCCGGGAAGCCGCCCATGGTCGCGGCGACGGCGAGCAGCGCGGAGCCGCCGCCCACCAGCATCCCGGCCGCCGCGCCGGGCGGGGTCAGCCGCCGCCACCAGATGCCGAGGACGAGCAGCGGGCAGAACGAGGAGGCGGACACGGCGAAGGCGAGGCCGACAGCGTCGGCGACCGGCAGCCCGCCGACCAGGGCGCTCGCCGCCAGCGGGACGGCCATCGCGAGGACGGTGCCGAGCCGGAAGTGCGGCACCCCCCGGGACGGCAGCACGTCCTGGGTGAGGACGCCCGCGACGGCCATGGTCAGTCCGGACGCCGTGGACAGGAACGCGGCGAAGGCACCGCCCGCGACCAGGGCGCCGAGCAGGTCGCCGCCCACTCCCCCGATCACCCGGTCCGGCAGCAGCAGGACGGCGGCGTCGGCGTCGCCGGTGAGGGTCAGCTCGGGGGCGTAGAGGCGGCCGAGGGCGCCGTAGACGGGCGGCAGCAGGTAGAAGGCGCCGATCAGGCCGAGGACGGCGACGGTGGTGCGGCGGGCGGCGACGCCGTGCGGGCTGGTGTAGAAGCGGACCACGACGTGCGGCAGGCCCATGGTGCCGAGGAAGGTGGCGAGGATCAGTCCGTACGTCGCGTACAGCGGGCGTTCCGTGCGGCTCTCGGCCCGCGAGGGCGACAGGGCGTCGTCGGCGCCGCGTCCGGCGGCCGGGACGGGGCTGCCCTCGGCGAAGGTGAGGCGGGTGCCGGCCCCGATGCTGTGGGTGCCGGCGGGGAGCCGGGTCCGGATGCCTTCGAGGGCGCGGCCGTCCACGGTGCCGTCGACGGTGACGGTGAGCGGCCGGTCGAGCCTGAGCTCGAGGGTGTCGCCGACCCTGACGGACCGCTGCTCGCGGAAGGCGGCCGGTTCCTCGAAGGCACGGCCGGGCGCGCCGTCGCCCTGCCAGGCCAGGACCAGGAAGAGCGCGGGGACCAGGAGCGCGGTGAGCTTCAGCCAGTACTGGAAGGCCTGGACGAAGGTGATGCTGCGCATGCCGCCGGCGGCGACGATGGCGATGACGACGACGGCGACGACGACACCGCCGAGCCAGTCGGGCGCGCCGGTCAGCACGGTCAGCGTCAGCCCGGCGCCTTGCAGCTGGGGCAGCAGGTAGAGCCAGCCGACGCCGACGACGAAGGCGCCCGCCAGTCGCCGTACCGCCTGGGAGGCGAGCCGGGCCTCGGCGAAGTCGGGCAGGGTGTAGGCGCCGGAGCGGCGCAGCGGGGCGGCGACGAACAGCAGCAGGACCAGGTATCCGGCTGTGTAGCCGACGGGGTACCAGAGCATGTCGGGGCCCTGGACGAGGACCAGGCCGGCGATGCCGAGGAAGGACGCCGCGGAGAGGTACTCGCCGCTGATGGCGGCGGCGTTGAGGCGGGGGCCGACGGTGCGGGAGGCGACGTAGAAGTCGGAGGTGGTGCGGGAGACGCGCAGGCCGAACGCGCCGACGAGGACGGTGGCGACGGCGACGAGGGCGACGGCGGGTATCGCGTAGTTCGGGTTCATCGGTGCGTCACCGTTCTTCTCGACGCCGTTCTTCCCGACCGCGCTCTTCCCGACCGCGCTCTTCTCGGCGTCGCTCTTCTCGGCGTCGCGCCTCTCGTCGTCGCACCTCTTCTCACCGGTCCTCGACGAGGCGGACGAAGTCGCGTTCGTTGCGTTCGGCGCGGCGCACGTACCAGCGGGCGAGCAGGACGAGCGGGGCGTACAGGCCGAAGCCGAGGACGGCCCATTCGAGGCGGCGGGCGTCGGACATCACCGCGAACAGCAGCGGCAGCGGGCCGACGAGCAGCCCGAGCACGGCGAAGGCGGCGAGGCCGGCCCGCAGCTGGCTGCGCATCAGGGAGCGGACGTAGGTGTGGCCGAGGGTGGTCTGCTCGTCGATCTCGGTGCGCGGGCGGTAGTGGCCCGAGGCACGGCGACGGGTGTGCCGGGGCGGGCCGGTGACGGTGACGCGGCGTTCGGTGGGGTCCTGGGGCACGTCTCACGGCCTCCGCATGAGCAGGTCCCGCAGTTCGCGGGCGTGGCGCCGGCTGACCTGGAGTTCCTCGGCGCCGACCAGGACGCTCACCGTGCCCGCATCCAGGCGGAGTTCACCGATGTGGCGCAGGGCGACCAGGTGGCGGCGGTGGATGCGGACGAAGCCGCGGGCGCGCCAGCGCTCCTCCAGGGTGGACAGGGGGATGCGGACGAGGTGGCTGCCCTTGTCGGTGTGCAGGCGGGCGTAGTCGCCCCGGGCCTCGACGTGGGTGATGTCGTCGACGGCCACGAAGCGGGTGACGCCGCCGAGTTCGACGGGGATGTGGTCGGGGTCCGGTTCGTGCACGGGGATGCGGGGGGCGGTGGCGGTGCCGCGCTGTTCGACGACGCGGCGGACCGCCTCGGCCAGCCGTTCCCTGCGGACGGGCTTGAGGACGTAGTCGACGGCCTCGAGGTCGAAGGCCTGGACGGCGAAGTCCTCGTGCGCGGTGACGAACACGACCAGCGGCGGCCGGGCGAAGCCGGTCAGCAGCCGGGCGAGGTCCAGTCCGTCGAGGCCGGGCATCTGGATGTCGAGGAAGACGACGTCGACGGCCTCGGGGCCGTGCGGGCCGGACTCCAGGGCCCGGTTGATGCGGCGCAGCGCCTCGGTGGCGTCCCCCGCGCCCTCCACGCTGCCGATCCGTGGGTCGGCGCCCAGCAGATAGAGCAGTTCCTCCAGCGAGGGGCGTTCGTCGTCGACGGCGAGGGCGCGCAGCATGAACGTGGAGTGTAGGTGGTATCCGCGCGCCTGGACACGGGCCCGGTGCGCGCACTCGACGCCGGGCCGGGGCGGCGGGGCGGCGGCTGGCTACAGTGCGGGCATGAGCAGCAGGCCCTCGTCCTTCGACGAGCTCGACCGGAAGATCGTCACCGCCCTGATGGCGAACGCCAGGACGTCCTTCGCGGAGATCGGCGCGGGGGTCGGGCTGTCCGCGACGGCGGTCAAGCGCCGGGTGGACCGGCTGCGCGAGACCGGTGTGATCACCGGGTTCACGGCGACGGTGCGACCGTCCGCGCTGGGCTGGCGCACCGAGGCGTACGTGGAGGTGTACTGCGAGGGGGCGGCCCCGCCGAGGCGGCTGGCCCAGGTGGTGCGGGGCTATCCGGAGATCACGGCGGCGATGACGGTGACCGGCGGGGCGGACGCGCTGCTGCACGTGCGGGCGCGGGACGTGGAGCACTTCGAGGAGGTGCTGGAGCGGATCCGGGCGGAGCCGTTCATCCGGAAGACGATCAGTGTGATGGTGCTGTCGCACCTGCTGCCGGACAGTCCGGAGGCCGGGGCGAACCACCCGGCGCCCGAGGACGCAGCAGACGTGCGCTGACCTGGCCCAGAACGCAGCGATCGTGCGCCCACACGCAGGCCTCGTCGCTTGTCGCCCGTCCGGTCGCTCCATACCGTGGAGTCATCCCTCAGTCACCATCCGTGAGGAAACGGAGGCACCCCTCTGTGACCGACTCCCGTGTGCCGCGCCGGCGGCGCTTCCTCGTCTGCGAACCCAGACACTTCGCCGTGCAGTACGCGATCAACCCGTGGATGCGCTCCGGGGCACCCGTCCACGTGGGCCGTGCCCTCACCCAGTGGCGCACGCTGATCGACACCTACCGCCGCCACGGGCACACCGTGGACACCGTGGCGCCGGTCCCCGGGCTGCCCGACATGGTCTTCGCCGCCAACGCGGCGCTCGTCGTGGACGGCCGGGTCTTCGGCTCGCTGTTCCACGCGCCGGAGCGCCGCCCCGAGTCCGTGCCCTACGAGACGTGGTTCAAGGGCGCGGGCTTCGACGTCCACCTGCCCGAGGCGGTCTGCGAGGGCGAGGGCGACCTCGTGCCGGTGGGCCGCTGGATCCTGGCCGGCACCGGTTTCCGCACCACCCCCGAGGCGCACCGCGAGGTGCAGGAGTACTTCGGCCGGCCCGTGGTGTCGCTGACGCTGGTGGACCCGTACTTCTACCATCTGGACACGGCCCTGTTCGTCCTCGACGACGGTCACGAGGGAGGTGACGGGAACATCGTCTACTACCCGGAGGCCTTCTCGCCCGGCAGCCGTGAGGTGCTGGAACGGCTCTACCCGGACGCGGTGATCGCCGGCCGGGAGGACGCCATGGCGTTCGGGCTCAACTCCGTGTCCGACGGACGGCACGTGTTCGTCTCGCCCGGGGCCCGGGAGCTCGCCGCCCGGCTCGAGGGGCTCGGTTACGTCCCCGTCCCCGTCGACCTGTCCGAGTTCCACAAGGCCGGTGGCGGCATCAAGTGCTGCACCCAGGAGATCCGGGAGGCCCGTTCATGACCGCACCCGCCCGTACCCGCGACTCGGCGGAGCTCATCCGCGCGGAGGAGCCCGTCCTCGCCCACAACTACCATCCGCTGCCCGTGGTGGTGGCCCGGGCGGAGGGTGCCTGGGTCGAGGACGTGGAGGGCCGCCGCTATCTGGACATGCTGGCCGGTTACTCGGCGCTCAACTTCGGCCATCGCCACCCGGCGCTGGTCGATGCCGCGCACCGCCAGCTGGACCGGCTGACGCTGACCTCGCGCGCCTTCCACAACGACCGGCTCGCGTCCTTCGCCGAGAAGCTGGCCGCGCTGACCGGCACGGACATGGTGCTGCCGATGAACACCGGCGCGGAGGCGGTGGAGAGCGGCATCAAGGTGGCCCGCAAGTGGGCGTACGACGTGAAGGGCGTCCCGGCCGACCGGGCGACGATCGTGGTGGCGGCGGACAACTTCCACGGGCGTACGACGACGATCGTGAGCTTCTCGACGGACGAGACGGCCCGGAGCGGTTTCGGTCCCTTCACCCCCGGCTTCCGGATCGTGCCGTACAACGACCTGGCGGCGCTGGAGGCGGCCGTCGACGAGACGACGGCGGCCGTGCTGATCGAGCCGATCCAGGGCGAGGCCGGGGTCAACATCCCGGACGACGGCTATCTGGCGGGGGTGCGGGAGCTGACCCGGCGGGCGGGCTGTCTGTTCGTCGCGGACGAGATCCAGTCGGGCCTGGGCCGTACCGGGTACACCCTCGCGGTCGAGCACGAGTCGGTCGTCCCGGACCTGGTGCTGCTGGGCAAGGCGCTGGGCGGCGGCATCGTGCCGGTGTCGGCGGTGGTGGGCCGGCGCGAGGTGCTCGGTGTGCTGCACCCGGGTGAGCACGGTTCGACCTTCGGCGGCAATCCGCTGGCCGCCGCGGTCGGCACGGCGGTGGTGGAGCTGCTGGAGACCGGCGAGTTCCAGCGTCGGGCCGCCGAGCTGGGCGTGGTGCTGCGCAAGGGCCTGGAGGCGCTGGTCGGCAGGGGCGTCGTCGGCTTCCGGGCGCGGGGCCTGTGGGCGGGTGTCGACGTGGACCCGGCTCTCGGCACCGGCCGTGAGGTCAGTGAGCGGCTGATGCGGGAGGGCATCCTGGTCAAGGACACCCACGGGTCCACGATCCGTCTGGCGCCGCCGCTGACCGTGACCGCCGCGGAGCTGGAGGGTGCGCTCGGGACGCTGGAGAAGGTCCTGACCTCCTGAGCCCCGGTGTCAGGGAGCGGCCCGGCCCCGGTCGAGCCGCTCCACGTGGGTGACGTTGCCGCGGTCCTCGGCGTCCTCGCTGGGCCGGGCCGCGAACCAGGCGTCGAGGATCTCCCGCAGCAGCGGCGGGGAGGTGAGGCGCAGGCTGAGGGCGAGGGCGTTGGCGTCGTTCCAGCGGCGTGCCCCGTCGGCCGTGTACGCGTCGGTGCACAGGGCCGCCCGTACGCCAGGGACCTTGTTCGCCGCGATCGAGGCTCCCGTGCCGGTCCAGCAGCACACCACGGCCTGGTCGGCCGTGCCGTCGGCGACGTCGCGCGCGGCCCGCTCCGAGCACACCGCCCACCGCGGGTCCTCCCCGGGGCGCAGCGCGCCGTGCGTGAGCACCTCGTGGCCGCGTCCGCGCAGCTCCTCGACGAGGAGGGCGGCCACGGGTTCGTCCATGTCGGAGGAGACGGAGATCCGCATGGGCGAAGGGTACCCGGCGCGGCCGCTCACCTCATCGGCGCAACCGCATGACCGACGTCACGCCCATACCCAGCATGATCGGGGGAACGGTACGACCTGAGAAATGTACGACCGAGCAGCGCTCCGTCCCCGGAGTGTCTGCGCGTGGAAAGGCAGGCCGCCACGTCCTCCAACGAGAACGGCCCAGAACCCGACGCCGCGGCGCTCCGCCGCCACCCGGCGCTGTTCCGGGCCATCAGGCGTCGGCAGAACCCCCGGCTGCGCCGGTCGGACATCACCGTCACGGACGAGGCCGCGGTCAGGAGAGCCGTGAAGGCGGCCTCGCTCGGCAATGCCATGGAGTGGTTCGACTTCGGCATCTACGCCTATCTGGCGGGCACCATCGGCCGGGTGTTCTTCCCGTCCGGGAGCGACACCGCGCAGCTGCTGTCCTCGTTCGCCACCTTCGCGGTGGCGTTCCTGGTGCGCCCGCTCGGCGGCATGGTCTTCGGCCCGATGGGTGACAAGATCGGCCGCAAGAAGGTGCTCGCGCTGACGATGATCCTCATGGCGATCGGCACCGCCGCCATCGGGCTCATCCCCAGCTACGACGCGATCGGCTTCTGGTCACCGCTGCTGCTGATCCTCTTCCGTCTGCTCCAGGGCTTCTCCACCGGCGGCGAGTACGGCGGCGCGTCCACCTTCATCGCCGAGTACGCGCCCGACAAGCGGCGCGGCTACTTCGGCAGCTTCCTGGAGCTGGGCACGCTGGCCGGATACACCGGTGCCGCGGGCCTCGTCACCGCGCTCACGGCGTGGCTCGGCAGCGACACCATGGACGCGTGGGGCTGGCGCATCCCGTTCCTGATCGCGGCGCCGCTCGGCATCGTCGGTATCTATCTGCGGCTGAGGCTGGACGACACGCCGGCGTTCCTGAAGCTGGAGGACGCCAACGTCCACGTCTCCGAGGCGGCGAACGCCGTGGAGACCACGGCGCGGGGCGACCTCGCCAAGATCTTCCGCACGCACTGGCGGGCGCTGGTGCTGTGCATCGCGCTGGTCGGCGCGTACAACATCACCGACTACATGCTGCTGTCGTACATGCCGACGTACCTGTCGGACGAGCTGGACTACAGCGAGAGCCACGGTCTGCTGATCCTGGTGGCCACGATGGTGCTGCTGATGCTGATCATCAACCAGGTGGGCCGGCTCTCCGACCGCTTCGGCCGCAAGCCGGTGCTGATGACCGGCATGGTCGGGTTCTTCGTCCTGTCCGCCCCGGCCTTCGTGCTGGTGCGGGACGGCGGTCTGCTCGCCGTCTCGGGCGGCATGCTGATGCTCGGCCTGTCCCTGGTCTGTCTGCTGGGCACGATGTCGGCGGCGCTCCCGGCGATGTTCCCCACCAACGTCCGGTACGGCTCCCTGTCCGTCGGCTACAACCTGTCGGCGTCGCTGTTCGGCGGGACCACGCCACTGGTCATCACCGCCCTGATCAGCGCGACCGGCTCCGACATGATGCCCGCCTACTACTCGATGGCCGCGGCCCTGGTCGGTGTCGTCGCGGTGGCCTGCATGAAGGAGACGGCCCGGAAGCCGCTCGCCGGGTCCCCGCCCTCGGTGCAGACCGAGGAGGAGGCGGCCGAGATCGTGGAGGCGCAGGCGCCTGCGCCGAAGTTCTGAGCGGCCGGTCGACGCAGGCGGGGCGCCACCCCAGGGGTGGCGCCCCGCCTCCGTGTCTACGCTCCGGTGTCTGCGTCCGCGGTCAGTCGGCCGGTGTCAGCGCGACCTCGGCGCTGCCCGAGAGGGACGGCAGGCCCTCCGGCGGGGTGTCCTTGTAGCTGGCGTTGAAGACCGCCTTCAGGTTGTCCGCGCCGGCGTGACCGCCGTCCACGAACGTCTTGAACGATCCGGAGCAGCCGGTGCTCGTGGAGAGCGGGTGGCCGTGCGTGTCGTGGCCCAGGATGAACGAGACGCTGACCTTCGAGCAGTCCACCGGCTGGTCGTCGGTGACGGTGACCTTCCAGGTGACCGTGTCGCCCCAGTGGAAGGGCGTGCCGCCGTGCGGCGCGGGGTCGGTCGTCAGGGAGACGACCGGCGCCTTGTTGCCGACGACGACCGGGACCGAGGCGGCGGCCGAGCGGCCGGTGCTGTCGGTGACCTTCAGCGTGGCGTCGAAGACGGCGTTCTTCGTGAACGTGTGCTTCGGGTTGGCCTCCCTGGAGTCCACGGTGCCGTCGGCGTCGAAGTCCCAGGCGTAGCTGAGGGCGTCACCGTCGGCGTCCTTCGTGCCGGCGCTGGAGAACTGGACCGTCAGCGGGTTGGTCCCGTTCACCACGTCCGCGGCGGCCTTGGGCTCCGGGGTGCGGTTGCCCCGCGTGAAGTCGATGCGGGACAGCTGGGCCTCGGGCAGCTCCGCGAAGTACCCGGTGCCGTACTCGAGGACGTACAGCGCGCCGTCCGGGCCGAACTCGGCGTCGATGGGGCCGTCCGTGGTGATCGAGGAGAGCGCGTTCTCGATCTTGGTGACCTGGTTCTTCCGGTCCAGGGTGAGGGCGAGCATCTGGTCGCGGGTCCACTCGTAGAAGAGCGGCTTGCCGTCGAAGTACTGGGGCCAGCGGTTCTCGGCCTTGTTCCGCTTGTCGTAGCGGTACGCCGGGCCGCCCATGGGGGCGATGCCGCCCGTGCCGAGCTCGGGGAACTTCTCGGAGGCCCCGTAGCCGTAGACGATCGCCGCGTCCGTGACCGGCGGCAGCTTGCTCAGGCCGGTGTTGTGGCGCGAGTCGTTGACCGGCTTGGCGCAGTCGAACGCGCCGCTCGACTTCTTGGTGGCGAAGTCGTAGTCCTGGTACGGCATGTCCCGGGTCACGCAGAACGGCCAGCCGTAGTTGGCGGGGCGGTCGATGACCGTCCAGCGGCCGTGGCCGGCGGGACCGCGACCGGGGTCGGCCTTGTTGGCGTCGGGTGAGTAGTCGCCGACGTATATCTCGCCGGTCCTGTCGTCCACGGTGAACCGGAACGGGTTGCGCAGACCCATGGCGTAGATCTCGGGACGGGTCTTCGGCGTGCCGGGCCTGAAGAGGTTGCCGCCCGGGATCGTGTACCGGCCGTCCTTCTTGACCTTGATGCGCAGGATCTTGCCGCGCAGGTCGTCGGTGTTGCCCGCGGTGCGCCGCGCGTCGTAGGCCGGGTTGCGGTCGGGGCGGTCGTCGAGCGGGGCGTAGCCGTCGGAGGCGAACGGGTTGGAGTCGTCGCCGGTCGACAGGAAGAGGTTGCCCTTGCCGTCGAAGTCGATCTTGCCGCCGACGTGGCAGCAGATGCCGCGGTCGGCCGGGACGTCGAGGATCTTCTGCTCGGTGGCGAAGTTCAGCTTGTTGCCCTCGAGCTTGAAGCGCGACAGCCGTGTGACGCCCTTGTACTTGGCGAAGTCCGCGGCCGTGCCGTACTCCGGCGCGTCGCCCTCGTTGACGCCCGGCGTGGCCGGATCGTCCATGGGGGTGTTCAGACGGGGCGAGTAGTAGAGGTAGACCCACTTGTTCTTGCTGAAGTCGGGGTCGATCGCGATGCCCTGGACGCCTTCCTCGTCGTGCTGGTAGAGGCCGGCGGGACTCTTCTTCATGTCGGCGGCGAGGAAGTTCACCCCGCTCTTCGGGTCGTTGATCCGCACCTCGCCCGTGCGCGCGGTGTGCAGCACCCGCCGGTCGGGGAGGACGGCGAGGGCCATGGGCTCGCCCGGACGGTCGTTGAGGGTGACCTTCTGGAAGGCCGACGCGGCCGGCGGTGCCGGATCCGACGGGGCGGCTTGGACCGCGGGGACGGTCAGGAGCCCGGTGGTCCCGGCCAGCGCCGCCGCTGCCATCAGGGTGACGATCCGTCTGTTGCGCACTCAGAACTCCTTTGAGCTGGTCGACGGCCGCACAGCACCGGAGGGGCTCGTCGTCCCCGGTCGGCCGCTGCAGGTGGAACACGTGAAAACCCGTGCGGAGTGAGTCGGTTGGACGCTAGAGCGCCCACTTTCGACACGTCAAGGACAAAGACTGAACTTTCTCAGGGAAAGGCTGCTCGGTCGCGACGGCTCAACAGGGCACAAGACCCGCACATTTCGGGTGTTTCCGGGTGCGTTCCGAGCCCGCCTCGCACCACCTTGTCCGGAGCGTCTGGTGAGGGACCGTCAGGTGGCCCAGCATGGGGGCAGCAACAATCCGGGTGAGAGGGCGAACCATGTTCTACTACGTGCTCAAGTACGTACTGCTCGGCCCGCTGCTGAGGCTGGTCTTCCGCCCCCGGATCGAGGGGCTGGACCATGTGCCCGACTCGGGCGCGGCCATCGTCGCCGGCAACCACCTGTCGTTCTCCGACCACTTCCTGATGCCCGCCGTGCTCCGGCGCCGCATCACCTTCCTCGCCAAGGCCGAGTACTTCACCGGGCCCGGCCTCAAGGGACGGCTGACCGCGTTCTTCTTCCGCAGCGCCGGACAGATCCCGGTGGACCGCTCCGGCAAGGAGGCGGGGCAGGCCGCGATCCGCGAAGGGCTCGGTGTGCTGGGCCGGGGCGAGTTGCTCGGCATCTACCCGGAGGGCACGCGCTCGCACGACGGCCGGCTGTACAAGGGCAAGGTCGGCGTCGCGGTGATGGCGCTCAGGGCCGGGGTGCCGGTCGTGCCGTGCGCGATGATCGGCACCTTCGAGGCCCAGCCGCCCGGCCGGAAGATCCCGAAGGTGCACCCCGTGGTGATCCGGTTCGGCGAGCCGCTGGCCTTCTCCCGCTATGCGGGCATGGAGCGGGAGAAGGCCGTACTGCGTGCCGTGACCGACGAGATCATGTACGCGATCCTGTCGCTGTCCGAGCAGGAGTACGTCGACCGGTACGCGGCCGACGTCAAGGCCGAGGAGGCGCAGCGGGCGGCGAAGGGCCGCAGGCTCCCCCGGCTGCCGCATCGTTAGGCGACCGTCGTCTGCCCTCGGCAGAAGGCGTGGCCCGGCGGACGCGTGCGCGCCTACGGTCCCCGTATGACACGAGCTGTGGTGATCGGGGCGACGGGACAGATCGGGCGGGTGGCCGTGGGGGCGCTGGCCCGCGACGGCTGGGAGGTGACGGCCGTCTCGCGCGGCGGCGGCCGCGACGCCAACTGGCCCGGGGACGTGCGGGCGGTGCGCGCCGACCGGGAGGACGACGCGGCGCTGTCCGCCGCGGTCGGTGACGGCTGCGACGTCCTGGTGGACATGGTGGCCTTCGGCCAGGGGCACGCGCGGCAGCTGGTGTCGCTCGCCGGGCGGGTCGGCTCGGCGGTGGTGATCTCCAGCGTGTCGGTCTACGAGGACGCGAAGGGCCGGAACTTCGACACGCAGGACGAGCCCGACGGCTTCCCCGAGTACCCGGTGCCGCTCACCGAGGGCCAGCGCACGGTCCGGCCGGGTGACACCTCGTACCCCACCCGCAAGACGGCGCTGGAGCGTGAACTGCTGGCCGCGGGAGACCGGTTGCCGGCCACGCTGCTGCGCGCGGGCGCGGTCCACGGGCCGCACTGCCGGACCCCGCGCGAGCTGTACTTCGTCAAGCGCAACCTCGACGGCAGGCGCCGGCGCGTCCTCGCGTACGGCGGTGCGAGCCGTTTCCACCCGGTGAGCGTGCACACCGTCGCGGAGCTGATCCGGCTGGCCGCCGCGCGCCCGGGGGCCCGCGTGCTCAACGCCGTCGATCCGGACGCGCCGACGGTGGCGGAGATCGCGGCGGCGATCGACGCGGTGATGGGGGTGGAGGCCGAGGACGTGCTGGTGGACGGCCCGCCGCCGATGGAGGGGGTCGGGGACACCCCGTGGTCGGTTCCGGCGCCGGTGGTGTGCGACATGGCCGCCGCGGAGCGGGAGTTGGGCTATCGCCCGGTGGTCCGGTACGCCGAGACCCTGCCCGACACGGTGGCCTGGCTCGGGGAGCGGCTCGCGGGGCGGGACTGGCGGGAGGCGTTCCCGAAGATGGCGCGGAACTACGGCGACCTCTTCGCCTACGCGGCGGAGGACGCCTGGCTGGCGGCGCGCCCCGCCTGAGGACGCGCGGAGGGGGCGGCCGGTAGGACCGGCCGCCCCCTCGACTGCGTCCGCTGCGGTTACGGCTTGGGCGTGGCGTGCGGGGCGCAGGTCACGTCCCGGGCGTCCAGCTCGCCGGTGAGCAGGTAGGCGTCCACCCGCTGGTTGACGCACGGGTTGACCAGACCGGTGACGCCGTGGGAGCCGGCGTCCCGCTCGGTGATCAGGCGGGAACCCTTGAACCGCTGGTGCAGTTCGACGGCGCCCTCGTACGGGGTGGCCGCGTCACGCTCGGACTGGACGATCAGCACGGGCGGGAGTCCCTTGCCGGTCTTCACGTTCAGCGGGGTCTGCTGCTTGACGGGCCAGGTGGCGCACGGCAGGTTCATCCAGGCGTTGGCCCAGGTCATGAACGGGTGGTCGCGGTGCAGCCGGGTGTTGTCCCGGTCCCAGGTGCGCCAGTCGGTGGGCCACTTGGCGTCCGCGCACTCGACGGCGGTGTAGACGGCGTTGCCGTTCTCGTCGGAGGCGTTGCCCACGGTGTCGGACAGGTCCGGGGCGGCGGCGTCGACGAGGGCCTGGGTGTCACCGGCGACGTACTTGCTGAAGACCGCCGCCGTGGGGGCCCATGCGGAGTCGTAGTACGGGGCGCTCTGGAAGAAGGAGATCAGCTCGGCCGGGCCGACGACGCCGCCGAGGGGTGCCTTCTCGGCGGTGGCGCGCAGCTTGAGCCACTGCTCCTGGACCTCGGCGCGGGTGTCGCCGAGGTGGTAGGTCGCGTCGTTCTTGGCGACCCAGTCCTGCCAGTCCTTCCAGCGGCCCTCGAAGGCGACGTCCTGATCCAGGTTGGCCTCGTACCAGATCTTCTCGCGCGACGGGTTGACGACGCTGTCGACGACCATCCGGCGCACGTGGTCCGGGAAGAGGGTGCCGTAGACCGCGCCGAGGTAGGTGCCGTAGGAGACGCCGAGGTAGTTGAGCTTCTTCTCGCCGAGGGCGGCGCGGATGACGTCCAGGTCGCGCGCGGTGTTCGGCGTGGTCATGTGCGGGAGCATCTCGCCGCTGCGCTCGAAGCAGCCCTCGGCGTACTCGCGGGCCAGCTTGCGCTGGGCGCGCTTGTCGGCCTCGGAGCGGGGTACCGGGTCCGGCTTGGGCGCCTTGACGAACTCCTGCGGGTCGACGCAGGAGATGGGCGCGGACCTGCCGACGCCGCGCGGGTCGAAGCCCACGAAGTCGTAGGCCTTGGCCGTGTTGGCCCACACCGCGCTCTTGTTGGTGACGCGGGCCGGGAAGCGCAGGCCGGAGCCGCCGGGGCCGCCGGGGTTGTAGATGAGCGCGCCCTGGCGCTCGGACTTCGTGCCGGTGTTGCCGATGCGGTCGACGGCGAGCTTGATCTGCTTGCCGTACGGCTTGGCGTAGTCGACCGGCACGGTGACGTAGCCGCACTGGATGGGCTTCGGCAGGTTCCAGTCGGCGGGGCAGTCCTGCCAGTCGATGCCGGCCTTCGCGGCGCGGGCCGCGGCGACGGCGGCACCGCGGGCTTCCCGGTCCCCGCCCTGCCCGTGCCCCCGGCCGGTGTCCGGAGTGGCGCTCGCCGCCGGTGCCGCGACGGCGCCGGCTATCAGCGTGGCGGTGACGAGTGCTCCGGCCGAGCCGATCGCCGCGGCTCTCCGGTGCAGCCTGGTCTTCCTCAAGTGGCCCTCCCCGTACGTGGGTCGACAAGTACGGGGATCCTCGCGGC
Organism: Streptomyces sp. NPDC093586; assembly: GCF_044764905.1. Taxonomy (NCBI): domain Bacteria; kingdom Bacillati; phylum Actinomycetota; class Actinomycetes; order Kitasatosporales; family Streptomycetaceae; genus Streptomyces; species Streptomyces sp. NPDC093586. The sequence goes on from NZ_JBIWJA010000014.1 coordinate 89,717, forward strand.
TGTGCGCTCCCTGAGAACAGGGGCGGCACCACTTCTTTGCCAATCCGATAAACGGAGAAATATGTCCGAGGGTCGGAGAAGCTCAGTCCAGGCAGGCCAGGGCCTCGTCCAGCAGCCGCCGCAGCCGCAACGCGTCCGGTGCCACGGCCGTCACCAGCACGGCCGGTCCGGCGAGCGGCATGACGGCCGCCCCCTCCCCCACCGGGCGGGCGGCCGGCGGCGCGTTCGCGAACGACGGCCGGACGACGACGGCCTGGCCGACGGCACGGTGACCGGCCAGTCCGGCGGGGCCGTCCCAGCCGCCCGGGGCGCCGGGTCCGCAGGACAGTTCCTGGTCGAGGACGCAGCGGCCCGCGATCCGTACGGCGAGTCGGCTGGTGAGCCGCCCCGGTTCCTCTCCGGACCGCCCGAGCACCTGCTCCTCGCGCAGCACGAGCCGGGCCGTGGGCGCGAGGTCCACATGTGTCGTCACGTGCAGGTCACTGCCGTGCGCGGAGATCAACTGCTCGGGCAACCAGTGCAGTTCGGCATCGTCGGCCACTCCGATCCGGACGTCGTAGCGGGCGCCCGCCTTGTCCTGACCCGGCAGTGCGAGGGTGGCGGCGGCGGATCCGATCCGCAGCCGGGCGCCCCGCACCGCCTCGGCGGTCACCGTGAAGTGGTCGCCGCCGAGCGGTCCGCTCATCGCGCCGACCAGCAGCACCCGGGCCTCGGCCCCGCTCCCCCGGGTCCGCCGCACCGCGAGGGGACCCTCGCCCTCCAGGACGGGCAGGCTGGTGCCGCCGCGTCCGTCGCCACGGGCGAGGATCCGCGCCCGCGCCCGGACGCCGCCCGGCGCCCTCACGCCGTCCACGCGGCGAGCCGGGCGCGCACCCAGTCGGCGACCTCCCGCACGCCTGCCTCGCTCCTGAGCGACTGGAGTACCACGGGCAGTTCGCCGCGCTGCGCCTCGGCGTCGGCGGCCATCCGCGCGAGGTCGGAGCCGACGTACGGGGCGAGGTCCGTCTTGTTGACGACCAGCAGGTCGGCGGTGGAGACACCGGGGCCGCCCTTGCGCGGGATGTCGTCGCCGCCCGCCACGTCGATCACGAAGATCTGGGCGTCGACGAGTCCCCGGGAGAAGGTGGCGGTGAGGTTGTCGCCGCCGGACTCCACGAGTACCAGGTCGAGCGGCCCGACCTCGTCCTCCAGGTCCTCGACGGCCTCCAGGTTGGCGGAGATGTCGTCGCGGATCGCGGTGTGCGGGCAGGCGCCCGTCTCGACGGCGCTGATCCGCTCCGGCGGCAGCACCGCCTCGCGGAGCAGGAACTCGGCGTCCTCGCGGGTGTAGATGTCGTTGGTGACGACGGCGAGGGAGAGTTCCTCGCGCAGGGCGCGGCAGAGCGCGGCGACGGTCGCGGTCTTGCCGGACCCTACGGGCCCGCCGAGCCCGATGCGCAGTGCGCGGCGGCTCCCGTCGGGCCGGCGGGCGTCGGCGGACACGGCGGCGGGACCGTCGTGGTGGTGGTCGAGGTGCATGGCAACTCCTGTGAAGCCGGGGTCGGCCGCATCAGCCCGTCCGGCGCTTGAGGACGAGGCCGTTCAGGCCGACGGGGCCCAGGGGGCGGAGCCCCCTGGCGGGGTCGAAGGGGCAGAGCCCCTGGGGGTCGGGAAAGGGAGGGGGCGGCGGGGGCGAGAACCCGCTACGAGGCGAACAACCGCACCGGCCAGGCGGCATGCGCCTCCGCCCCGATCTCGAGCAACGGCGCGGACCGCGCCGGCAGCGCGTCCACCCCCTCGCTCACGGCCAGGTGCGCCGCCTCCACGGCGTCCTGGGCCACGCGGTCCATGTCGGGCACCAGCCGTGCGAGGACGGCGGTGGCGTCGAACGGGTCGAGGCCGAGCAGCCGGACGACCGCGGTCGCCGGTCCGCTCGCCCCCTCGTAGGCGGAGCAGTACGCCGCATCGAGTGGTCCGAGCCCGGCCGCGCGGGCGGTGAGCCCGAGGACGACGGGCTGGTGGGCACCCTTGGGGAAGCGTCCGGCCAGCGCCTCCAGTGCGGGGTCCGGCCAGGTGGCGCGGGCGGCCCGCATGAACTGCCGGCCGAGCCTGCGCGCCACCGCCCGCAGGGCGGGTGACGGCGTGCGGGCGTCCGCGGCCCGGTCGAGTTCCCCGGGGTCGACGCCGAGGGCCGCGGCCGCCGCGAGGGACGCCGTCACGGCTCCGTTCGTGTGCAGCCGCCCCCGGCAGAACTCCTCCAGGCTCGCGGCGTCGGTGATGCGTCCGGCCTTGACGGCGGCTTCCGCCCCGCCGGAGTGGGCGTGCCCTCCGGCGGGGAAGCGGCCGTCCGACAGGACGAGCAGTGCTGCGCGGCTCATGATGGCGCTCAGAACAGGAAGTACCGCTGAGCGAGCGGCAGTTCGGTGGCCGGAGCGGGTTCGACGAGCTCGCCGTCGATGGTCACCGCGAAGGAGTCCGCAGCGACCTCGACCCGTGGCAGGGCGTCGTTCTCGCGCATGTCGGCCTTGGTGCGGCCGCGGGTCGAGCGGATGGGGACGAACTCCTTCCCGAGGCCGAGACGTTCCGGCAGCCCGTCCTCGATCGCCGCCTCGGCCACGAAGTTCAGCGAGTTCATGGCCGGCGCCCTGCCGAGGGCGCCGTACATCGGGCGCGGCAGGACGGGCTGCGGGGTGGGGATGGACGCGTTGGCGTCGCCCATCTGCGCGTAGGCGATCTGTCCGCCCTTGAGCACGACCTGCGGCTTCACACCGAAGAACGCGGGCTCCCACAGGACCAGGTCGGCGAGCTTGCCGGACTCGACGGAGCCGACCTCGTGCTCGATGCCCTGGGCGACGGCGGGGTTGATGGTGTACTTGGCGACATAGCGACGTGCGCGCCGGTTGTCGGCGCGGGTGTCACCGGGCAGGAAGCCGCGGCGCCGCTTCATCACGTGCGCGGTCTGCCAGGTCCGCAGGATCACCTCGCCGATGCGGCCCATGGCCTGGGAGTCCGACGACATGATGGAGATGGCCCCCATGTCGTGCAGGATGTCCTCGGCCGCGATGGTGCTGGGCCGGATGCGCGACTCGGCGAAGGCCAGGTCCTCGGGGACGGCGGGGTTGAGGTGGTGGCAGACCATCAGCATGTCGAGGTGTTCCTCGACGGTGTTGACGGTGTGCGGCCGGGTCGGGTTGGTGGACGCGGGCAGCATGTTCGGCAGCGACACCGCCGTGATCATGTCGGGTGCGTGGCCGCCGCCGGCGCCCTCGACGTGGAAGGCGTGCAGGGTGCGCCCCGCGACCGCGTCGAAGGTGTCGCCGACGAACCCGGCCTCGTTCAGGGTGTCCGTGTGGACGGCGAGCTGGACGCCGGACTCCTCGCACACGTCCAGACAGGCGGAGATCACGGCGGGGGTCGCGCCCCAGTCCTCGTGGATCTTGAAGCCGAGGATGCCGGCGCGCAGCTGGTCGCGCATCGACTCCTTGGACATGGTGCTGCCCTTGCCGAGGAAGCCGACGTTGACGGGGCTCGACTCCAGGGCCGCGTACATCCGCGCGAGGTGCCACGAACCGGGGGTGACCGTGGTCGCCTTGCTGCCCTCGGCCGGGCCCGTGCCGCCGCCGATGAGGGTGGTGACGCCGGAGGCGAGGGCCTCGTCGACGACGCCCGGCGCGATGAAGTGGACGTGCGTGTCGATGCCGCCGGCGGTGACGATCCTGCCGTTGCCCGCGACGATCTCCGTCTCGGGCCCGATGACGAGTTCCGGATGGACGCCGTCCATGGTGTCCGGGTTGCCGGACTTGCCGATGCCGGTGATGCGGCCGTCGCGGATGCCGATGTCGGCCTTGACGACGCCCCAGTGATCGATGATCACGGCACCGGTGATCACGGTGTCGGGGGCGCCCTCGGCGCGGGTGGCGCGCGACTGGCCCATGGACTCGCGCAGCACCTTGCCGCCGCCGAAGACCGCCTCGTCGCCGGAGCGGCCGGGACCGCCCGAGCGGTCCTCCTCGATCTCGACGAAGAGGTCGGTGTCGGCCAGACGGATGCGGTCGCCGGTGGTCGGGCCGAACAGGTCGGCGTAGGCGGCGCGGGAGAGTTCAGGCATCGAGGGCACCTCCGGTCGCGCCACGCAGTCCCACGACGACGCGGGCGCCCGCGAGGGGGATCAGCTCCACGTCGGCCGGGATGCCGGGCTCGAACCGGACGGCGGTGCCGGCGGCGATGTTCAGCCGCCTGCCGTGCGCCGCGGCGCGGTCGAAGTCGAGACCGGGGTTGGCCTCGGCGAAGTGGTAGTGGGAGCCGACCTGGACGGGCCGGTCGGCGGTGTTGAGCACGGTCAGGCGGATGCCCGCGCGGCCCTCGTTGAAGGCGACGGGCTCGTCGGCGAAGACGATCTCTCCGGGAATCATGGTTGTCGTTCGTTCCCGTCAGACGATCGGTTCGTGGACGGTGACGAGCTTGGTGCCGTCGGGGAAGGTGGCCTCGACCTGCACGTCGTGGATCATCTCGGGGACGCCCTCCATGACCTCGTGACGCTGGATCAGCTTGCGGCCGGACGCCATGAGCTCGCCGACCGTACGGCCGTCGCGGGCGCCTTCGAGGATGTGCGAGGTGATCAGCGCGACGACCTCGGGGTGGTTGAGCTTCACGCCTCGTGCGCGACGCTTCTCGGCCACGTCCGCGGCCACGTGTATGAGCAGTCTCTCCTGCTCGTGCGGGGTCAGTTGCACGTACCACCTCACAGGACATCACGCCGGGTCCGGACGATCCGGCTGCCGCGTCCGCCGCGGCGGCTCTAGATGTAACACACACATAGGGGCCTGAACGCCCCGTCGGATTTCAAGAAACCGCAGGTGGATCGGGGTGCAGAGTACGGCTGGAGTGTTTCTGTCACGTCACACGGTTTTGACTGACTGATGACCGGCTTGACCGGCCGATTACCGGTGTCGGCCGATGGACTTCCGCGCGCACGCACACCACCGGACATCGCGGCCCCTCCGGGCAGCCGAGAGCCGCGCCCGGCACACCCATCGCCACCCCCGGGTCAAAACCGGCCAAATGACGTACCCCCTTTCGGCGTAGGAACACCACCGGTTTCCGGCCCTGCGAGCTTGCGCGTTCCGCGCACCCGGATGGCGGAATATGTCATTCCGCCGCTGGTCCCGGGCTCGCCACGACAGTCGACGGAGAATCGAACGCCGACATGTCCACCCGAACGGCCGAGGGGTGAGTAACCACACAACAACCCGGTTCCGTTGGGATTTTCCGACTTTGATGAGACAAGATCCGTGACTGACGACAAGCCCCCGCCGCAGCGGCGGGGCGGTCCGGGCGGACGCCGAGTCCTGCCGCCGCCCGGACGACCGGTCGACAGGAGTGGATCGGCAGGAGTGGAGGACCCGAGCACGACGGGTCGCCGGAACGGACGTCTTCGCGAGAGACGCCGGGCCGAGCAGCCCTTGGGGTGAAGCCGCACTCGTGCGGCCGGGCAACTTCGCCAGCCCGAATCCGACAGGTCATCCTTCACAGGCGGCTGACGAAGGGTTGCGCATGACTGCGCTCAATCGTGTCCCGTCACTGATGGCCCGTGCCGGTACGGCTTCGGCCCTCACCATCGCCGCCGTGGGCGGCTCCCTCGTGGTCCCCGGTGCCGCCGGTGAGGCCGCGGCGGCGACCCATGCGACGAAGGCTCTCAAGATCGCGGCTTCCAAGAGGGGCGCGCCCTACGCATGGGGCGCCACCGGACCGTACCGGTTCGACTGCTCCGGGCTGACGCTGTACTCGTTCAAGAAGGCCGGCAAGAAGCTGCCGCGGACCGCCGCGCAGCAGTACAACAAGACCCGGCACATCTCCGCCAAGAGCCGTCGGGCCGGAGACCTCGTGTTCTTCCACTCGGGCCGGAGTGTGTACCACGTCGGCATCTACGCCGGGAAGGGCAAGATCTGGCACGCCCCGAAGACCGGGGACGTGGTGCGGCTGCAGAAGATCTGGACGAGCAACGTCTGGTACGGCCGGGTGAAGTGACCCGGCCGGGGCGGTGACGGCGTCCTGTCGCGCCGTCACCGTCCCGGACGTGTGCTCGCGGTGCGTGACACGGTTCCCGGCGGTCACCCGTCGCGGCGGTGGCCGGCCACCGCCGCGGCACCGCACGCGACGCGGACGCCGCTGGAGCGCGCCGTCCGCGTCACCACGCTGCCGTTCGTGGTGTCCGCCGCGACGCTGTTCACGGCCCCTGCCGCGCTGCACCGTTCGCTCTTCCAGCGGGGCGCCGGGGAACGCATCGTGCGGGTGTCCTCGCGACTCGCCACGGCCGGCACGGAGGTGCCGGGGCTCGCGTTCACCGGCTCGGTGCCGCCGGTGCGCCGACCCTGCTGGCCCGCCCCGGCCCGTGGTCGCTGCTCCCCGCCTGGCCCGGCGGACCCACGTGAGCGGTGAACGCCGCGCCGCCGAACGGCGCTCGGTGGCGGAACCGGCCGCCGGGGCCCGGGAGAGGGCGGCGCGGGGCCGCACGGCCCGGCGCACGCCGTCCGCCGCGCGCCGGGTGCCGTCCACGCCTCACCGCTGAGGCTTCCGGTGCCCCACGGCCTCGCTCCGGGGACGCTCCACGACCGTGACCGGCTCGGCGGGCGCCGACGGGCCCGGTACCGTCCAGGGCAGTTCGATGGAGACGGTCTTGCCTCCCTCGCGCGTGGGCCGCACCCTCAGCCTGCCGCCGCACTCCGCCGTCAGCCAGCGGATGATCACCATGCCCCGGCCGTTGTCCTGCTGCACGGCGGCGGGCAGGCGCTTGGGGAAGCGCGGGTGGCTGTCCGTGACGCCGATGCACAGCCGTTCGTCACAGTCGAGCACGAGGTCCACCGTGAAGGTCGGCGACTGCCCGAGCGTGTGCTGGACCGCGTTGGTGGCCAGCTCGGAGACGATGAGCCGGACGGTCTCGGACACCTCCGCGTCCGCGGGCAGACCCCACTCCGCCAGGGTGCCCACCGCATAGGTGCGCGCGACGGCCACCGAGGCGGGTTCGCTCGGCAGAGTGACGGATGCTTCCAGATGGTCTGCCATGGCGACGTCGTCCCTTTCCCGCGGGACCGCAGTCAGACACGGAGCGGATGGTTCGAGTACGGTCCCGGACTGGTGCTTCGCCGCCAGAGTGCCATCACCACCTGGTGAAGAGCGGCGATCCACCAAGATATGCATATATCTGTCGCTCGAAGCGGTGAACTCTGCGACGGCAGACCGTATGCGCGCGCCTCGATGGGAGTAAAGGAGTGGCCCATGCAGCACGGTCCGGTGGTACGTCGCCGAAAGCTGGGCGCGGAGCTGCGCGCCCTGCGCACGTCGGCGGGGATCACCAGCGGTGAGGCGGCCCGGCTGGTGGGCTGGCACCAGTCGAAGGTCAGCCGGATCGAGACCGGGACGAGCGGGGCGAAACCGGCCGACGTGCGGTTACTGCTGGACGCCTACGGCGTGGACGACCGGGAGCTGCGGGAACTGCTGGTGGTACTGGCGGGCTCCGACGACGCGAGCGGCCGGCACCACTGGTGGCACGCCTATCGCGGGGTACTGCCGCCGACGTACCGGGACTTCATCAGCCTGGAATCGCAGGCGAGCGCGATGCGTACCCTGGAGACCACCGTCGTGCCCGGGCTGCTGCAGACCCCGGAGTACGCCCGCGCGGTCACGCGGGCAGCGGTGGACGGGCTGTCGGAGGAGCGGCTGGACACGCTGGTGGAGGTCCGGCTGGCCCGGCAGGACGTGCTGCGGGCCGATCCGCCGCTCAGGCTGAACGCGGTCCTCGACGAAGCGGTGCTGCGCCGCCAGGTGGGCGGGCCTGGGGTGATGGCCCGGCAGCTGACCCGGCTGGTGGAGGCCGCGCGACTGCCCCATGTCCGGCTCCAGGTGCTCCCCTTCACCGCCGGAGCCCACATCGGCGTCACCGGTCCTTTCGTTATTTTCTCCTTTCCGAGCACTTCTGATCTCGACGTGGTGGTTCTCGACCATTTGACGAGTAGCCACCATCTCGAACGGAAAGAAGACCTAGAGGCCTACACGGAGGCCTTCAACGCCCTTCTGCTCCATGCCCTTTCGCCCGAGGACTCGTTGGACTACATCGCCGCGACAGCGGCCGGCGCGTAAGGAGGCACCATGTCCGCACTTCCTCGGAACACCCCCACGAGTACCGATCTGCACGGTGTGCGATGGCTGCGCAGCAGCTACAGCACCGGGGCCAACAACTGCGTGGAGACGGCACGGCCGTCGGCCGGCCCCTGGGCCGGCCTGCTCGCCGTACGCGACTCCAAGGACCCGGCCGGGCCCGCGCTGCTCTTCTCCCCGGGGAGCTGGGCGTCGTTCACGGCCGCGATCCACCACGGCCGGCCACGCTGATCCGGCCGGGCATCGCGCGACGCACGGCCGTGCCACGCCGACTCATGGCCGCGTTTCGCCGATCACCCGTACGGCGCGTTCGATCTGTTCCCCGGAGAGGTCCGCACGAGCGGTCAGCCTGAGCCGTGAGATGCCGTCGGGCACGGACGGAGGGCGGAAGCACCCCACGGACAGGCCGGCCGCACGGCAGTCGGCCGCCCACCGCACGGCCCCCTCCGGGGAGGGAGCACGCACCGAGACCACCGCGGCGTCCGGACGTACCGCCTCCAGACCCGCGGTGGTCAGGCGCGCGTGCAGCTCGGCCGCCACCACGCGCGCCCGGGCCGCCCGTTCGGGCTCGCGGCGCAGCAGCCGTAGGGCGGCGAGGGCCGCGCCCGTGGCCGCGGGGGCGAGTCCGGTGTCGAAGATGAAGGACCGTGCCGTGTTGACGAGGTGGTCGATCACCCGGGCGGGGCCGAGCACGGCGCCGCCCTGGCTGCCGAGCGACTTGGACAGGGTGACCGTGGCGACCACGTCCGCGTCGCCCGCGAGCCCGGCCGCGTACGGGGCGCCCCGGCCGCCGTCGCCGAGGACGCCGAGGCCATGGGCGTCGTCGACGACCAGCCCGGCGCCGTGCTCCCGGCACGCCTCGGCGAGGGCGGCCAGCGGTGCCGCGTCACCGTCCACCGAGAACACCGTGTCGGAGACGGCGACGGCGGGCCCGCCGTGCGTCGCCAGCGCCTTGCGCACCGCGTCCGGGTCGGCGTGCGCCACCACCTGGGTCGTCCCCCGGGCCAGCCGGCAACCGTCGATGAGGGAGGCGTGGTTGCCCGCGTCGGAGACGACGAGGGAGCCGTGGGGCGCCAGCGCGGTGACCGCGGCGAGGTTGGCCGCGTAGCCGGAGGAGAGGACGAGGGCGGCCTCGAAACCGCAGAAGGCGGCCAGTTCACGCTCGAGTTCGGCGTGCAGTTCGGTCGTCCCGGTGACGAGCCGGGAGCCGGTCGCGCCGCCGCCCCAGCGCCGGGCAGCCTGCGCGGCGCCCTCGGTGACCTCGGGGTGCCGGGCGAGACCGAGGTAGTCGTTGCTCGCCAGGTCCAGCAGCGGCGAGTCGGCCGGACGTGGCCGCAGCGTCCGTACGAGGCCGGCCCGGCGGCGTGCCCCGGCCTGCTCGTCGATCCAGCCGAACGCCATGAGCCGTCCTCCGGGGATTTTGTAGGCAGTGGACAGACACTAGCGGCACGACGGGTCGTGCGAGGTGTGGTGATACCCACACCACGATCTGTCACTGTTGTGCGAACTCTCCTTGGCCCCGAGTGGCCCCGTAGGACAGGATCGGCTCCCATGGATCTGCTGAACACGCTGGTGGACAAGGGGCTTCGGCGCGAGACGCCGACCCGCGAGGAAGCACTGGCCGTCCTGGCCACCTCCGACGACGACCTGCTCGACGTGGTGGCCGCGGCCGGCAAGGTACGCCGCCACTGGTTCGGCCGACGGGTGAAACTCAACTACCTCGTCAACCTCAAATCCGGCCTGTGCCCCGAGGACTGCTCCTACTGCTCGCAGCGGCTCGGCTCCAAGGCCGGGATCCTCAAGTACACCTGGCTCAAGCCCGACCAGGCGTCCGAGGCGGCCGCCGCGGGCGTGGCCGGCGGCGCCAAGCGGGTGTGCCTGGTGGCCAGCGGACGCGGTCCGACCGAGCGGGACGTGGACCGGGTCTCCGAGACGATCCGGACCATCAAGGAGGAGAACGAGGGCGTGGAGGTGTGCGCCTGCCTCGGCCTGCTCTCCGACGGCCAGGCCGAGCGGCTGCGCGAGGCGGGCGCCGACGCCTACAACCACAACCTCAACACCTCCGAGGCCACCTATGGCGACATCACCACCACCCACACCTACGCCGACCGGGTGGACACCGTGCACAAGGCGCACGCGGCCGGCCTGTCGGCGTGCTCGGGACTGATCGCGGGCATGGGCGAGAGCGACCAGGACCTGGTCGACGTGGTCTTCGCGCTGCGCGAGCTGGACCCGGACTCGGTGCCGGTCAACTTCCTGATCCCCTTCGAGGGCACCCCGCTGGCCAAGGAGTGGAACCTCACCCCGCAGCGCTGCCTGCGGATCCTGGCGATGGTCCGCTTCGTCTGCCCCGACGTGGAGGTGCGCATCGCCGGCGGCCGCGAGGTCCACCTGCGCACCCTGCAGCCCCTCGCCCTGCACCTGGCCAACTCGATCTTCCTGGGCGACTACCTCACCAGCGAGGGCCAGGCCGGCAAGGCCGATCTGGAGATGATCGCCGACGCCGGCTTCGAGATCGAGGGCACCGACCGCACCACCCTGCCCGCACACCGCACGACCGGCGGCGGATGCGGAACGCACGAGGGCGGCGGAGCCCGCACACCCGGCACGGACGCGGCAGGCTCAGAGTGCGGGAGCACCCCGGCGGCGGGTGAGGCGCGCACCGACCTGGTCACCGTGCGCCGCCGCGGCGCCGGAACGGACCTGGCACCCAATGCCTGAGCCCGCACCGACGGTGGACGAACTGCTGGCCCTGGACCGGCAGCACGTCTGGCACCCCTACGGGCCCATGCCCGGCCGGCAGGACCCGCTCGTCGTGGAGTCGGCGAGCGGGGTGCGGCTGCGCCTGGCCGGCGCCTCGGGCGAGCTGGTGGACGGGATGTCGTCCTGGTGGTCGGCGATCCACGGCTACAACCACCCGGTGCTGAACGAGGCCGCCCGCGAGCAGTTGGACCGGATGAGCCACGTCATGTTCGGCGGGCTCACCCACGAACCCGCCGTCCGCCTGGCGAAGCTCCTGGTGGACATGACGCCGCAGGGCCTGGAGCACGTCTTCCTCGCCGACTCCGGTTCGGTGTCGGTCGAGGTCGCCGCCAAGATGTGCCTGCAGTACTGGCGTTCACTCGGCCGGCCGGAGAAGCGGCGGCTGCTGACCTGGCGCGGCGGCTACCACGGCGACACATGGCAGCCCATGTCGGTGTGCGACCCCGAGGGCGGGATGCACGACCTGTGGCACGGGGTGCTGCCGCGCCAGGTGTTCGCGGACGCCCCGCCCGCCGAGTACGACGACACGTACGCCGAGCACCTGTCGACGATGATCGAGCGGCATGCCCACGAACTGGCCGCGGTGATCGTGGAGCCGGTGGTGCAGGGCGCGGGCGGGATGCGCTTCCACTCCCCCGCCTACCTGCGCGTGCTGCGCGAGGCGTGCGACGCGCACGATGTGCTGCTGGTGTTCGACGAGATCGCCACCGGCTTCGGCCGCACCGGCGCACTCTTCGCCGCCGACCACGCCGCGGTGACCCCCGACGTGATGTGCGTGGGCAAGGCACTGACCGGCGGCTACCTCACCATGGCCGCCACCCTGTGCACCGCGCGGGTGGCCGAGGGCATCTCCCGGGGCGAGGTGCCGGTGCTCGCCCACGGTCCCACCTTCATGGGCAACCCGCTCGCCGCCGCCGTCGCCTGCGCGTCGATCGGGCTGCTGCTCGACCAGGACTGGCACGCGGAGGTCAAACGCGTCGAGACCGGCCTGCACGACGGGCTCGCGCCCGCCGCCGCCCTGCCCGGGGTGACCGACGTACGGGTCCTCGGCGCGATCGGCGTGGTCCAGCTCGACCACCCGGTCGACATGCGGGCCGCCACCGAGGCGGCCGTGCGCGAAGGGGTGTGGCTGCGCCCGTTCCGCGACCTGATCTACACCATGCCGCCCTACATCACCGCCGACGCCGACGTCGCACGCATCACCCGCGCGGTCTGCGCGGCAGCGAAGGAGGGATGACATGCCCGTACTGGTGATCACCGGCACCGGCACCGAGGTCGGCAAGACCGTGGCGACCGCCGCCGTCGCCGCCACGGCGCTGGCCGCCGGACGGTCGGTGGCCGTCCTCAAGGCCGCCCAGACCGGCGTACGGCCGGACGAACCCGGGGACGTCCAGGAGGTCGCCCGCCTCGCCGGCCCCGTGACGACGGCCGAGATCGCCCGCTACCCCGAGCCGCTGGCACCCGCCACCGCCGCCCGCCGCGCCGGGCGGGCGCCCGTGCACCCGCACCGGATCGCGGAGCGGGCCGCCAAGCTGGCCACCGACCACGACCTGGTCCTGGTCGAGGGAGCCGGCGGACTGCTCGTCCGGTTCGACGCGGAGGGCGGCACCCTCGCCGACGCCGCCGCCCTGTTGGGCGCCCCCGTGCTCGTGGTGGCGTCGGCAGGGCTCGGCACGCTGAACACGACCGAACTGACCGCACGTGAACTCGCCACGCGGGGAATCGAGTCGGCGGGTGTGGTGATCGGCAGCTGGCCCGCGGACCCGGACCTCGCCTCGCGGTGCAATCTCGCGGACCTGCCGGAGGTGTCCGGGGCACCGCTGCTCGGCGCCCTGCCCGCCGGGGCGGGTGCCCTCGCACCGGCCGCCTTCCGGTCGGCGGCCCCGCACTGGCTGGCCCCCCGCCTGGGGGGCGCGTGGGACGCGGACGCGTTCCGCCTCCGGGAGGCCCCCTGAACGACCGACGTCCGGGGCCACCGCGCGGGACGCCTCGACAAACCCGCACGGCACCCCGGCCGGCCGTCAGGACGTCGCCGTGCGGAAGTGGCGTGCCGGCGAGGGGGTGCGCGGTGCCCGGGCGGGGGACAATCGCGGTAAGGCGCCACCTCGTGAGGGAGGTTCCATGCCGCTGCGACCCACTCGTTCCCGCGCAGTGCCCCCGGACGCCGTGCACCATCCGCTCTTCGCCCGCTCCTACGCCCGGTTCAGTACGAGCGCCGAGACCCGGATGGGCGTGTCGCGGGTGCGCGAGCGGCTGCTCGCCGGACTGTCCGGGCGGGTGATCGAGGTCGGCGCGGGCAACGGCCTGAACTTCGCGCACTACCCGGGCACCGTCTCGGAGGTCGTCGCCATCGAGCCGGAGCGTTCACTGCGGCGGCTGGCCGTGGACGCGGCGCTGCGCGCCCAGGTGCCGGTCGACGTGGCGCCGGGCACGGCGGAGGCGCTGCCGGTCAAGAGCGAAGCCTTCGACGCGGCCGTCGTGTCGTTGGTGCTGTGCAGCGTCCGGGACGTGCCGCGGGCGCTCGGGGAGCTGCGGCGGGTGCTGCGGCCCGGCGGCGAGCTGCGGTTCTTCGAGCACGGGCGGGGCGGCGGGCGGGTGATGACCTTCACCCAGCGGGCGCTGGACCGGACGGTGTGGCCGGCGCTGGCCGGTGGCTGCCATGTGTCCCGGGACCCGGTCGCCGCGCTGCGGGACGCCGGGTTCGTCCTGGGCCCGTACCGGCGGATGCTGCTGCCGGAGAACGGGCCGGCGCTGCCGGTGTCGTACTGCGTCCTCGGCACGGCCTGGCGCCCGCCCGCGGAGGACGCCTAGCCGCGGTGCGCCAGACGCGGTGCGCGGGCGTCACACGCTCCACTGGCGCAGTTCGTGCGCGATGTCGTCGACCGACGCCTCGCCGCTCTTGACCAGGAGGGCCAGGTCCCGCACCTGCTCGGGCGTGGTGGCGACCTTGACACCGCTGGCGACCAGGTAGGCGTAGGCGACCGCGGAGGCGAACAGGGCGTTGGAACGCTCCAGCGCGGGGACGTGGATCAGGAGCTGGAGCAGCGCGGCGGCGCGGGCGTACGGGCCGTCGTAGACGGGGACGTCGAATATCTCGGCGCGGTGGCGGGCGACGGCGGCGACGAGGGCACCCCAGTCGGTGACCTGGGGGTCTCCCGGGGTGCGCTGTTCGGCGAGCATCAGCAGCCAGGCGAGGTCGATGGTGAGATCGTTCAACGGCTCAGCGGCGGCGCTCGCCGACCTCCTCCGCGAAGACCTTCTCGTACTGCTGCATGAAGTCGGCGGCGGCCTCCACGAAGGTGCGGCCCGCCTCGCCGGTGTCCTGCCGGACCAGTTCCTCGATGTAGCGGTTGACGCTCATCCCCCGGGCCATGGCCCGTTCGCGGGCGGCCAGGGCGGTGCCCTCGTCCACCCGCACGTTCAGCTGGGCCTTCTGGGTCTTCGCCATACCTCGAAGCTAGCGCCGGAACGCTAGCAGGGGCAAGGGCGGCATCGGCGTGCTGGCGGCCGCCGCGCCCCCGATGATTGACTCGTCCGGCTCGAAGTCACTTGCATGCGAGGAGAGTTCATGTCACGTCCGTTCCGCTTCGGCGTCAACCTGACGGCCTCCGCCCCGGCCGCGGAGTGGAGTGAGAAGTGCCGGCGGGCCGAGGAGCTGGGCTACGACGTCATCCTGGTGCCGGACCATCTCGGCATGTCGGCCCCGTTCCCGGCGCTGGTCGCGGCGGCCCGGGCCACCGAGCGGCCCCGGGTGGGCACGTTCGTGCTCAACGCGGGTTTCTGGAACCCGGTGCTGCTGGCCCGGGAGGTGGCGACCACGGACGCCCTGACGGGCGGGCGCCTGGAGCTGGGGCTCGGCACCGGGTACGTACGGGCGGAGCACGACACGGCGGGGCTGCCGTTCGGTTCACCGCGCGAACGCGTGGATCATCTGCGGCGCACCGTGGAGGAACTGGAGCGGCTGCTCGGCGACGAGGAGCACCTGCCGCGGCCGGTGCAGCGGCCCGGGGTGCCGCTGCTCATCGGCGCCAACGGCGACCGGATGCTGGAGCTGACCGCCCGGCACGCCGACATCGCCGCGTTCACGGGCGCCCGTACGGTGCCGGGGAGCGCGACGGGGCAGCTCGCCCCGATCACGGCCGACGAGCTCGACGAGCGTGTCGCCCGGTACGGAGAGCTGGCGGCGGACCGCGGGGAACCGGCCGAGCTGAACCTGCTCGTCCAGATGGTGATCGTCACCGAGGACCGCGAGGCCGCCGTCCGTCCCCTCCTGGAGCACGTGCCGCACCTGACCGCCGACCAGGCGCTGGAGCTGCCCATCGTGCTGCTGGGCACCCTGGAGGAGATCACCTCACAGGTGCGGGCGCAGCGCGAGCGGTACGGGTTCACGTACCTGACGGTGCTGGAGCCGTACATGGAGGCCTTCGCCCCGGTGATGCGGGCGCTGCGCGACGTCTGACGGTCCGCGAGCCGTCCGTGAGCCGTCCGTATGCCGGAATTCGCGTCCGGGGCTCCACCGCGCGTGGTGGGATCACGGCATGGACGATCTTCGGATACGGGCCGCCGGGCCCGAGGACCTGGACGCGGTGCTGGCCTTCTGGAAGACGGCCGCCGAGGGGACGAGCATCAGCGACGACCGGGACGGCGTGGAGCGTCTGGTCGCCCGCGACCCCGGGGCGCTGCTCCTCGCCGAACGCGACGGCGTACTGGTGGGCACGGTGATCGCCGGCTTCGACGGCTGGCGGTGCCATCTGTACCGGCTGGCGGTGCGCCCCGGCCACCGGCGCCGGGGGATCGGCTCGGCGCTGCTGGACGCCGCGGAGGAGCGGTTCGCACGGCTCGGCGGGCGGCGCGCGGACGCGATGGTGCTGGTGCGCAACGAACGGGCGCAGCATGCGTGGCGGGCCGCCGGGTACGCGCCCGAGGAACAGTGGCGACGCTGGGTCAAGCCCCTCGCCGGCTGAAGGCGGCCCCACCCGGAGGCAGCCCGACCGAAAGGCAGTGAGCACCGGCGCATGAGCGAGTGTCCCGGCGCACGACATCGCGCGAACCTCCACGGCCTGTCCGATCATGGAACCGAGGTGACCCGATGACCGAAGTGCTCCTGCTGCTGGTGGCGATCCTGCTCTCACTCGCGTGCGGTGCGTTCGTCGCGGCCGAGTTCTCGCTGACCACCGTCGAGCGCGGTGAGCTGGAGCGGGCCGCCGCGCGCGGTGAGCGGGGCGCCGCGAGCGCGTTGAAGGGTGTACGGAACCTGACGTTCCAGCTGTCCGGGGCGCAGCTCGGCATCACGGTCACCAACCTGGTGGTCGGCATGCTCGCCGAGCCGTCGGTCGCGGCGCTCATCGCGGGCCCGCTGGAGGACGCCGGGATGTCCCGCTCGGCGGCCTCGTCGCTGGCGCTGGTGCTGGGCACGGCCCTGTCCACGGTCTTCTTGATGATCGTCGGCGAGCTGGTGCCGAAGAACTGGGCGATCTCCTCGCCGCTGGCCGTCGCCAAGCGGGTGGGCGGTCCGCAGCGCTGGTTCAGCTCGGCCTTCCGGCCCTTCATCACCCATCTGAACAACTCGGCCAACCGCCTCGTGCGCCGCCTCGGCGTGGAGCCCGCGGAGGAGCTCGCGTCCGCGCGGGGGCCGCAGGAGCTGGCGGCGCTCGCCCGGCACTCCGCCAAGGAGGGCGCGCTGGAGCCCGACACCGCCGAGCTGTTCGTGCGCACGCTGAACCTCGCCGATCTGACGGCGGAGAACGTGATGACCCCGCGCGTCCAGGTCGTCGCCCTGGACTGGCGGGCCACCTGCGAGGACGTGGCGAACGCGACCCGGGCGACCGGGCTGTCCCGGTTCCCGGTCTACCGGGACAGCCTCGACACGGTGGTGGGGACGGCCCACGTGAAGGACGTGCTGGCGGTGCCCGCCGAGCGCCGGCTGCGGGTGCCGGTCGCCGAGCTGATGCGCGAGCCGCTGCTCGTCCCGGAGACGCTGACCGTCGACCGGCTCCTGGACCGGCTCTCCGGGCGCCGCACGATGGCCGTCGTCATCGACGAGTACGGCGGGACGGCGGGTGTGGCCACGCTGGAGGACATCGTCGAGGAGGTCGTCGGCGAGGTGCGCGACGAGCACGATCCGCACGAGATCCCCGAGCTGGATCCGGCGGGCACCGACGAGCAGGGCCACGCGCTGTACCGGACCGACGGCGCGGCACGGGTGGACCGGCTCGCCCGCCTCGGCCTGCGGGTGCCGGAGGGCCCGTACGAGACGGTCGCCGGGCTGGTCGCGGCCCGGCTGGGCCGCATCCCCGAGGTCGGCGACACCGTCGACGTCGAGGGCTGGCGACTGGACGTGGTGGACGCGACGGGGCACCGGGCGGCCCGGGTACTGCTGCGCGCGCCGCTCGACGACGACCGGACGGGCGCCGGCGAGGACGGGGAGGCCGGACGGTGACCGCCGTACAGCTGCTGATCGGCCTGGCGACGCTCGTCGTCAACGCGTTCTTCGTGGGCTCGGAGTTCGCGCTGATCTCCGTGCGCCGCAGCCAGGTGGAGCCGTACGCCGAGGAGGGCGACCGGCGGGCGAAGATCGTGCTGTGGGGTCTGGAGCACGTGTCCGCGCTGCTGGCGGCGTCCCAGCTCGGCATCACGCTGTGCACCCTGGTCCTCGGCATCGTCGCGGAACCGGCGATCGCGCACCTGCTGGAGCCGGCGTTCCTCGCGGTGGGCGTGCCGTCGGGGGCGGGGCACGCGGTGTCCTTCGTGATCGCGCTGGTGCTGGCGACCTATCTGCACATGCTGCTCGGCGAGATGGTCCCGAAGAACATCGCGCTGGCCGAGCCGGTGCGCAGCGCGCTGCTGCTCGGGCCTCCGCTGGTGGGGCTGTCCCGCGCGCTGCGCCCGGTGATCTTCACGGTGAACACCTTGGCGAACGCGCTGCTCAAGCTGCTCAGGGTGCAGGCGAAGAACGAGGTCTCGGCGACCTTCACGGACACGGAGCTGGCCGAGATCGTCAAGGACGCCAGTGAGGCCGGACTGATCGACGACCGTGCCCAGGAGCGGCTGCACGACGCCCTGGAACTGGGCCGCCGGCCGGTGCGGGACGTGGTGCTGCCGCTGGAACGCGTCGTGCACGCGCGCGTGGGCATCACGCCGGAGCAGTTGGAGCGGCTGTCGGCCGAGTCCGGGTTCTCCCGCTTCCCGGTGGTGGACGACGGGCGGCGGATCGTCGGCTACCTGCACGTCAAGGACGCCCTGGACGCCTCCCCCCGCGACGTGCCGTTCCGGCTGCGGGACATGCGGCCCATCGCCCGGGTGCGGGAGAGCACACCGCTGGACGACGTTCTCACCGCGATGCGGCGCAGCCGTACGCATGTGGCGGCGGTCCTGGGCTCCGACGGGCGGCTGGCGGGGCTGGTGACCATGGAGGACGTGCTGCGGGAGCTGTTCGGGCAGCGCACCTGAGCCCGCCCGCCGGGGGCGACCGACCGACGGGTATGTGCCAGGGGCTACCATTTCTGTCGCCATGCAGACGAACCCCACCCACACCAGCCTCGTCGCCGTCGGCGACTCCTTCACCGAGGGCATGTCCGACCGGCTGCCCGACGGTTCCTACCGGGGCTGGGCCGACCTCCTCGCGGCGCGGATGGCCGCCCGCACCCCCGGTTTCCGGTACGCGAACCTCGCCGTGCGCGGGAAGCTGATCGGGCAGATCGTCGACGAGCAGGTGGACGTCGCGGCGGCCATGGGGGCCGATGTGATCACGTTGGTCGGCGGGCTCAACGACACCCTGCGACCCAAGTGCGACATGGCCCGGGTGCGGGACCTGCTGACGCAGGCCGTGGAGCGGCTGGCCCCGAACTGCGAGCAGCTGGTGCTGATGCGCAGCCCCGGCCGGCAGGGACCGGTGCTGGAGCGGTTCCGGCCCCGCATGGAGGCGCTGTTCGCGATCATCGACGACCTGTCCGCGCGGCACGGCGCCGTGGTCGTCGACCTGTACGGGGCGGCCTCGCTGGCCGACCCTCGCCTGTGGGACGTGGACCGGCTGCACCTGACCGCCGAGGGTCACCGCCGGGTCGCGGAGGCCGTGTGGCAGACGCTCGGCTACGAACCCGAGGACCCCGAGTGGCACGCGCCGATCCCGGCGACGCCGCCGCCGGGCTGGCTCACGCGCCGCACCTCGGACGTCCGCTTCGCCCGGCAGCACCTGCTGCCGTGGATCGGCCGCAGGCTGACGGGCCGCTCGTCCGGGGACGGCCTGCCGCCCAAGCGTCCGGAGCTGCTGCCGTACGGGGACCCGGCGTGATCCTTCCTCGCCCGAAGCGGCGTTCGTAGCTTCCGACGAACAGCCCCGCGGCGCCGACCTGCACGAATCGCCAGTAGAATCCGTACACGTGACTTCCGCTCCCGCCAAGCCCCGCATCCCGAACGTCCTCGCCGGACGCTACGCCTCCGCCGAGCTCGCCACGCTCTGGTCGCCCGAGCAGAAGGTGAGGCTCGAGCGGCAGCTCTGGCTCGCCGTGCTGCGGGCCCAGAAGGACCTGGGCATCGAGGTGCCCGACGCCGCGATCGCCGACTACGAGCGCGTCCTCGACCAGGTCGACCTGGCCTCCATCGCCGAGCGCGAGAAGGTCACGCGGCACGACGTGAAGGCGCGGATCGAGGAGTTCAACGACCTCGCCGGGCACGAGCACGTGCACAAGGGCATGACCTCCCGCGACCTGACGGAGAACGTCGAGCAGCTGCAGATCCGGCTCTCGCTGGAGCTGGTCCGCGACCGCTCCGTGGCCGTCCTGGCCCGCCTCGGCAAGCTGGCCGGCGAGTACGCCGAGCTGGTCATGGCCGGCCGCTCGCACAACGTGGCCGCGCAGGCCACGACGCTGGGCAAGCGGTTCGCCACCGCCGCCGACGAGCTGCTCGTCGCGTACGGCCGGGTGGAGGAGCTGCTCGGCCGCTACCCGCTGCGCGGCATCAAGGGCCCGGTCGGCACCGCCCAGGACATGCTGGACCTGCTCGGCGGGGACGCCGGCAAGCTCGCGGAGCTGGAGGACCGGATCGCCGGGCACCTCGGCTTCTCGCAGGCGTTCACCTCGGTCGGCCAGGTCTACCCGCGCTCGCTGGACTACGAGGTCGTCACCGCGCTGGTGCAGCTGGCGGCGGCGCCGTCGTCACTGGCGAAGACGATCCGGCTGATGGCCGGGCACGAGCTGGTCACCGAGGGCTTCAAGCCGGGCCAGGTCGGCTCCTCGGCGATGCCGCACAAGATGAACACCCGCTCCTGCGAGCGCGTCAACGGCCTGATGGTGATCCTGCGCGGCTACGCGTCGATGACCGGCGAGCTGGCGGGCGACCAGTGGAACGAGGGCGACGTGTCCTGCTCGGTGGTGCGCCGGGTCGCGCTGCCGGACGCGTTCTTCGCGCTGGACGGGCTGCTGGAGACGTTCCTGACCGTGCTCGACGAGTTCGGCGCCTTCCCCGCCGTCGTCGCCCGGGAGCTGGACCGCTACCTGCCGTTCCTCGCCACCACCAAGGTGCTGATGGGTGCGGTGCGGGCCGGGGTCGGCCGGGAGGTCGCGCACGAGGCGATCAAGGAGAACGCCGTCGCCTCCGCCCTGGCGATGCGCGAGCAGGGCGCCGAGCGCAACGAGCTCCTCGACAAGCTGGCCGCCGACGAGCGCATCCCGCTCGACCGGGCCGGGCTGGACGCGCTGATGGCCGACAAGCTGTCCTTCACGGGCGCGGCCGCCGACCAGGTCGGCGCCGTCGTCGGCCGGATCGAGGAGATCGTCAAGCAGCACCCGGAGGCCGCGGGCTACACCCCCGGAGCGATCCTCTGACCCGCTTCACCCGCGCCGAACTGGAGGCCGCCCGCGACCGTCTCGTACCGGACGTCGTCGCGGACGGCCTCCGCGTGCTGTTCTGCGGCATCAACCCCGGCCTGCTGTCGGCGGCGACGGGGCATCACTTCGCCCGCCCCGGCAACCGGTTCTGGCCGGTGCTGCACCTGTCCGGCTTCACGCCGCGGCAGCTGAAGCCGTCGGAGCAGCAGGAGCTGTTGTCGTACGGGCTCGGCATCACCAACGTCGTGGCCCGGGCGAGCGCGCGGGCGGACGAGCTGAGTGCCGAGGAGTACCGGGAGGGCGGCCGGCTGCTGGCGCTGAAGGTGGCACGGCTGCGGCCCCGTTGGCTGGCCGTCGTCGGCGTCACCGCGTACCGGGCGGCGTTCGACGACCGCAAGGCCCAGGTGGGACCCCAGGAGCGGACCATCGGGGGCACCCGGGTGTGGGTGCTGCCCAACCCGAGCGGCCTCAACGCACACTGGACGGCCGCGACCATGGCGGAGGAGTTCGCCCGGCTGCGGGTCGCGGCGGACGGGGAGTCGTAGGCCGCCGCCCGCGGCTCAGACGTCCCGGCGGCGCAGCCGCCAGGCACCCGCGAGGACGGCTGCCGCCGCCCACAGCGCGGTCACCGCGAGTCCCGTCCACGGGCCCAGAGACCCGTCGTACCTCTGGTGGAGGACCACTTGTCCGGCCCTGTCCGGCAGGAAGTCGGTGGCGCCGCCGGCCACGTCCCCGATCACGAAGGAGACGATGAGGATGAACGGGATCAGGGTGGACAGGGTCGCCACGCCGCTGCGGAACAGGGTGGTGAGACCGGCCGCGAGCAGGGCCATCAGCGTGAAGTAGAGCCCGCAGCCCACGACGCCGCGTACCTGCTCGCCCGCGGTGAGGCCGTCCGCGGCCCCGCCGAGACCCGCGCGGGCCGCGACCAGCGCGGCGAAGGCGGTGAGCAGGCCCACCACGAGCGTCGGTACGGCGACGACGGCCAGCTTCGCCGCGAACCACCGCCCGCGCCGGGGAACGGCGGTCAGGGAGATCCGGACCCCGTTTCCCTGGTACTCGGACGACACGACCACGGCGCCGAACGCGATGGCCGCGATCTGACCGGGCATGACCCCGGAAAGGGCCGTGAAGAGCGGGTCGAAGTCCGGGTCCGAGGTGTCGGAGACCCCGGCCAGCGCGGAGAACGCCGTGGTGGCGGCGAACACGGCCAGCAGGGTGCCGCACAGCGAGCGCAGGGTGAGGACCTTGAGCGCCTCGGAGCGGAGTGCGGGTGTGAACTGCATGGTCAGGCCTCCTGAGGCTGTGCGGGCTGTGCGGTGAACTCGGTCTCGGCGGTCGTCAGGTCGAGGTAGGCCTGTTCCAAGGTGCCTTCGTCCGCGGTCAGTTCGAGGATCGGGACGCCCGCCCCTGACATGGCTCGGCCGATGTCGTCCACACGCGCGTGGTGCACGGTCCAGTACCCGCCGTCGTGTTCCACGGTGTCGTGGCCGTGCCGGGCGAGGACGGTCTTCAGGGCAGAGGGGTCCGACGTCCGGATCCGGACGCGCGGCTGCACGCGGGCGTCGATGAACTCCCGCATCGGGGTGTCGGCCAGCAGGCGGCCCCGGCCGAGGACCACCAGGTGGTCGGCGAAGGACGCGGTCTCGTTCATCAGGTGACTGGAGACCAGGACCGTGCGCCCCTCGGCCGCGAGCCGGCGCAGCAGTCCGCGGATCCAGATGATGCCTTCCGGATCCAGCCCGTTGGAGGGCTCGTCCAGCATCACCACCCCGGGGTCGCCCAGCAGCGCGGCGGCGACGCCCAGCCGCTGGCGCATGCCCAGCGAGTACGTCTTCACCCGGCGCCGCGCCACGGAGGCGATGCCCGTCTCCTCCATCACCTCGTCGACCCGGCGCGACGGGATGCGGTTGCTCGCGGCCAGCACGCGCAGGTGGTCCCGTGCGGTGCGCGAGCCGTGCGCGGCCTGCGCGTCCAGCAGGGCGCCGACGTGCCGCAGCGGCTCGTCGAGCGTGACGTAGGGGCGTCCGCCGACGGTGGCGGTGCCGGAGGTCGGCCGGTCGAGGCCGAGCACCAGGCGCATGGTGGTGGACTTCCCGGCGCCGTTGGGACCGAGGAAGCCGGTGACGCGGCCGGGGCGCACGGTGAAGGTGAGGTCGTCGACGGCTCGCCGGGTGCCGTACTCCTTGGTGAGGTTCTGGAGGTCGATGCTGGTCATAGCGGCATCGTGACGGTCCGTACGGGGGCGGGTCCTCCCCCGCCGGTGGAGATCGCCTCCCCCGGGCGGGGGAGGCCGGTTGTCGGTGGCGGCTGGCACGATCAGCGAATGGCCCTTTTTCTGCGCCCGTTGCTCCGGGGGATCACCTATACACGGCTGCTGCACCTGTGGGTGCCCATGCTCGTGGTGAGTCTGTGGGCGCTCATCGACGACACGACGTTGTGGGTGCCCGCGGCGCTGCTGGTCCCGGTCGGCCTCATCCCGGCGGTGCGGACCGGCGAGGGCGTGCAGGCTCGGCTGCTCCTCGTGCCCGGTCATGAGGACTCGGCCTTCTCGGTCGCGCCCTCGGCGACCTGGCGCGACCGGCTTCGCACGCTGATGTGGCTGGAACTGCGCATGGTGCTGGGCGCCTTGACCACGGCCGCCTGTGTCTGGCTGCCGATCCTCACGGTCGAACTGGTCCGGCTCGCCCTGGGACACCGGGTCGACGACATACCGGTCCTGCGGGACTCCGCGCCGCACTGGACGTACGCGCTCCTCGTGCCGCTGCCTCTCCTCGCGCTGTACGGCGCCTTGGTCGCCCTCGGTGCCCTGGCGACAGCAGGGGCCCGCGCACTGCTCGGCCCCTCCCCCGGCGAACGTCTCGCCGCCCTCGAGGAACGCACCGAGCAGCTCCTGGAGCGCAACCGCATCGCCCGTGAGCTGCACGATTCCATCGGCCACGCGCTGACGGTCGCCGTCGTCCAGGCGGGCGCCGCGCGGGCGGCGGACGATCCCGCCTTCACCGACCGGGCCCTGGTCGCGATCGAGGAGACCGGCCGGACGGCCCTGGAGGATCTGGAGCGGGTGCTGGGCGTGCTGCGGGAGGCGGAGCGGCCGGCGAGCAACCGGCCGACGCTCGTGGACGCCGACCGGCTGCTGGAGTCCGCCCGTGCCTCCGGGGTGAAGGTCGACGCCGAGGTGACGGGCCCGCTGGAGACCCTGCCGGGCCCGGTCTCGCGGGAGGGTTACCGCATCCTCCAGGAGGCGCTGACCAATGTGCTGCGGCACGCGGGGGCGGTCCCCGTGCGGGTCCGCGTCCGGGTGGCGGACGGCAGTCTCGGTCTGGAGGTGCGCAATCCGCTGCCGGACGAGGGGGCGGGGCAGGGGCGCGGCAGCGGCCTGCGCGGGATACGCGAGCGTGCCGCGCTGCTGGGCGGGCGGGCGCGCACGGGCCCCGACGACGCCGGTGACTGGCAGGTGCGCGTCGAGCTGCCGCTCGGCTGATCTACGCTGGGCGGATGCCGGTCAGAGTCCTCCTCGTCGACGACGAGCCCCTCGTACGCGCGGGCCTGCGCGCCGTGTTGGAGGCGCAGCCCGACATCGAGGTGGCCGGGGAGGCCGCCGACGGGGCCGCGGTCATCCCTCTGGTGCGGCAGCTGCGGCCGGACGTGGTCGCCATGGACGTCCGCATGCCGCTGCTGGACGGCATCGAGGCGACGCGCGCGCTGCTGCGGACGGTGCCCGAGCCGCCGAAGATCCTCGTGGTGACGACCTTCGAGAACGACGAGTACGTGTACGAGGCGCTGCGCGCGGGCGCCGACGGGTTCCTGCTGAAGCGGGCCCGGCCGGCCGAGATCGTGCACGCGGTGCGGCTGATCGCCGAGGGCGATTCCCTGCTGTTCCCCGCCTCGGTGCGGCAGCTGGCCGCCGAGTACGGCGACGGCGGCGGGAACCGCGCGGCCCGCGCCCAGTTGGAGCGCGCCCGGCTGACCGAGCGGGAGGGCGAGGTCCTGCGGCTGATGGCGCGCGGTCTGTCGAACGCGGAGATCGCCGCCCGGCTGGTGGTCGGCGCGGAGACGGTGAAGTCGCACGTGAGCGCGGTGCTGGCGAAGCTGGGGGCCCGGGACCGCACACAGGCGGTGATCACGGCGTACGAGTCCGGGTTCGTGGCCCCGGGCTGAGGCATACCCGCGGGCCGGGACGGGCGGACCGGCGCTCGCCCGGGGGGAGCGGGCCGAGTACGATCCGGCCCAACACGCGCACGAGCTGGGAGGACGGACGGTGGGCGGGCTGACCGGCGGGGATCCGTCGCTGTTGCGGAGGATCAACTCCGCGGTGGTGCTGCACGCGCTGCGTTCCACGGACTGCGCGACGCTCACCGAGATCACCCGGGTGACGGGGCTGTCCCGGCCGACCGTCGAGGGCGTCGTCGAGGGGCTCATCGAGGGCGGTCTGGTCGTCGAGGCGGCCGCCGACGACGGCATGGCCCGGCGGCAGGGGCGGCCCGCGCGGCGGTTCCGGTTCCGGGCGGAGGCGGGGCATCTGCTGGGCCTGGAGATCGGACCGCACCGCGTCTCCGCGCTCCTCTCCGATCTGGACGGTCGGGTGATCGGCGCCCAGGCGAAGGACGTCGAGGAGACCGCCCCGGCCGACGAACGTCTGGAACGGCTTCGCACCGCGGTCGCCGAGCTGCTGCGCCGGGCCGGTGTCGCGCGCGGTTCCCTGCGGGCCGTGGGGGCGGCCACGCCCGGGATCGTCGAGGCGGACGGCACGGTGCGGCTGGGCACCGCGCTGCCCGAGTGGACGGGGCTGCGCCTGGGCGAGCGGCTGCGCCGTTCCTTCAAGTGCCCGGTGCTGGTGGAGAACGACGCCAACGCGGCGGTGGTCGCCGAACACTGGAAGGGGGCCGCCGGCGAGTCCGACGACGTGGTGTTCGTGCTGGCCGGGCTGAGCCCCGGGGCCGGCGCGCTGATCGGCGGGCGGCTGCACCGGGGCTACGGCGGGGCGGCGGGCGAGATCGGCGCGCTGCACCTGCTGGGGCGGGACGTGACGCCGGAGACGCTGCTGTCCACCACCGGCCGGCCGCTGCATCCGCTGGACGAGCAGGCGGTCGCCGAGGTCTTCGCCCAGGCGCGGGACGGCGACCGGCGGGCCCGTGCCGCCGTCGAGCGTTTCCTCCAGCGGCTGGTGCACGACGTGGCGGCGCTGGTGCTGGCGCTGGACCCGGAGCTGGTCGTCATCGGCGGCTGGGCGGCCGGACTGGACGGCGTACTGGAGCCGCTGCGGCGGGAGCTGGCCCGCTACTGTCTGCGGCCGCCGCGGGTGACCCTGTCGCTGCTCGGCGAGGCCGCCGTGGCGACCGGCGCACTGCGGCTGGCCCTCGACCACGTGGAGGAGCAGCTGTTCGCGGTGGAGGGCGCGACGGCTCGCCGCTGAACCGCTCGTCGCAAAGCCGCCCACGTCGGCTCCGGCCTGTTCCGTTCGCCGGTGTGGCGGTCCGGTGGCCCGTCCGTCTCCGGGTCCGGCGGTCGCCGGGTGGCTGCCGTGCGAAGCGGCCGCGTCCCGGTGCGGGAGCGCGCCGAAGGCCGGGCCGGCCGCGTCGCGGACCGTGGGTCAGGAGGCCCGGGTGTGCGGGCCGTGGTGGATCTCCATGTCGCCCGAGTCCCCGAAGGTCAGCCGGCAGGTGTCCGCGCGGTAGGTGGCGACGGAGAGCGCCGCGGTGCGGCCGCCGGCGAGGTAGCGGGTGGTGACGACCAGGACCGGCGCCCCGGGGAGCCGGTCGAGCTCCTTGGCGTCCTCGGCGCCGGCCGAGCCCAGCTCGACGGCGTTCTCCCGGCGCTCCAGCTCCAGCCGCTGCAGCTCGCGCAGCACGGCACGCGCGCGCGGCGCACCGGACGGGGCGTCGATGGCGGTGAGGTCAGGCACCGACGCCGACGGGATGTACAGCAGCTCCGCCGCCACGGGCCGGCCCTGGGACACGCGGGAGCGGCGGACGGTGTGCACGGGCTCGTCGCGGCCGGTCCCCAGGGCCTCGGCGACGGCCGCGGGGGGTACCGCGGCGACGCAGTCGGCCGGCTGCCAGGCGTCGTCGGCCGCGCCGGGCCAGGCGTGCTGCCGGGGGCCGACGGCCACGCCCACGCGCGGCGGCGCGACGGTCGTGCCGACGCCGCGGCGGCGCTGGAGCCTGCCCTCCAGTTCGAGCTGCTCCAGGGCCTGGCGGAGCGTGGCGCGGGCGACGCCGAAGCGCGCGGCGAGGTCGCGCTCGTTGGGCAGGACCTCGCCCACGGAGAACTCCGAGTCCAGGGCCTCGCTGAGCTTGGTCCTGAGGTGCCAGTACTTCGGCTCCGGTACCGATTCCAACTGCGTGGTCCCCACCCTGTCCTCCGCAATCGCCGTGGTCCGGCGGCGTTTTGGCGCCCTTGTTTATTAAAGGTTGTTGCAGTTCTCTGCGACGATAGGACGGCCCACCCCCCTGGTCAAGACCAATCCTCGATCCCTCGCGCGCGTCAGGGGCGCGGAGCGAGGCGGTGTTCACGGGGTGTTCGCACGGGGTCGCGTCGCGGGTGACACGACGGCGGAGCCCCCGTCGCACGGACGGGGGCTTCGGCCGGGGCGGGGGCGGTCGTCACCCGGCGGGCAGGGACCGCAGCTTGTCGGGGTTGCGGACGATGTACACCGACTGGACGCGCCCGTCGGCGACGTCCAGCTGGACGACGGAGTCCGGCTTGCCCTCCGACAGCACCAGCAGGGCCGGGCCGCCGTTGAGCTCCAGGATGCGGAAGCCGACGTCCGGGACGCCCTTCTGCGCGATGCCGACGAGGAAGCGGGCCACCTTGTCGGAGCTCTCCAGCACGCGCAGCGGCGCCCGGGACTTGCCGCCGCTGTCGCCCACCAGCCGGACGTCGGGGGCGAGCACCGCCATCAGCCCTTCGAGGTCGCCGTCGGCCGCCGCGGCGAGGAACCGCTCGGTGAGATCGCGGCGCTGCACGGGGTCGACGTCGTAGCGGGGCCGGCGTTCGTCGACGTGCTTGCGGGCCCGGGCGGCGAGCTGGCGCACGGCGGCCTCCTCTCGCTCCAGCACGGCGGCGATCTCGGTGTACGGGTAGCCGAACGCCTCGCGCAGCACGAAGACCGCCCGTTCCAGCGGCGACAGCGACTCCAGGACGACGAGGACGGCCAGCGAGACGGAGTCGGCGAGCACGGCCCTCTCGGCGGTGTCCGGCACCACGTCGCCGAAGTCGGTGGCGTAGGGCTCGGGCAGCCAGGGGCCGACGTAGGCCTCGCCCCGCGACTTGATCTGGCGCAGCCGGTCGACGGCGAGGCGGGTGGTGACGCGCACCAGGTAGCCGCGCGGCTCGCGGACGGCGGCCCGGTCGGCCCGGGACCAGCGCAACCAGGCCTCCTGGACCACGTCCTCCGCGTCGGCGAGGCGGCCCAGCATGCGGTAGGCGACGCCCAGGAGGACGGGGCGGTGCTCTTCGAAGACGTCGGTCGCGGTGTCGGTGGTCACCGTCCCATCCCAGCGGACGCGTCCGCCCGTGTCCAGGCGGAACCACCGGCGCGACGGGAACCGCCCGGGAACGGCGGCGACCGGGGGCTACCCGTCGGTAGCTCCTACTGACAGTCTGTCTACGCAACGCCGGCACCGTTCGCGCGTTCCCGGCACCGCGTGTTCCCGTACGCCACGTGATCCCGACTCCACGTGATCCCGACTCCACGTGATCCCGACTCCACGTGATCCCGACAAGGAGCCCCATGTCCGCAACGCTCTCCTTCACGGCCCCCACCGAGCACGGTCCGCAGGACGTCACCCTCGCCTACGCACGCGTGGGCGTCGGCGAACCGCTGCTCCTGCTGCACGGCATAGGCCATCACCGGCAGGCCTGGGACCCGGTGATCGACATCCTCGCGACGGAGCGCGAGGTGACGGCCGTGGACCTGCCCGGGTTCGGGCAGTCGCCCGCGCTCCCGTACGGGCTGCCGCACGACCTGCCGACGACGACCGCCGTCCTCGGCGCCTTCTGCGCGGCCCTGGGGCTGGACCGGCCGCATGTGGCGGGCAACTCCCTGGGCGGCCTGCTGGCCCTGGAGCTCGGACGGGAGACCCTGGTGCGGTCGGTGACGGCCCTGTCCCCGGCCGGCTTCTGGTCGCAGGCCGAGCGGCGCTACGCCTTCACCGTGCTGACGGGGATGCGCCGGGCCGCCCGGCGTCTGCCCCTCCCCCTGGTCGAACGGCTGTCCCGTACGGCGGCCGGACGCACCGTCCTGACCAGCACGATCTACGCCCGCCCCGGCCGGCGCCCGCCCGAGGCCGTGGTCGCCGAGACGCTGGCACTCGCCCACGCCGAGGGGTTCGCCGAGACCCTCCGGGCCGGACGGAGCGTCCGGTTCACCGACGACGTCCCCGGCGTCCCCGTCACCGTGGCGTGGGGCGACCGGGACCGGCTGCTCCCGCCCCGGCAGGGCGTACGCGCCAAGCACACCATCCCGCGGGCCCGGCTGGTGCGGCTGCCCGGCTGCGGCCACGTCCCGATGAACGACGACCCGGCGCTGGTGGCCCGGGTGATCCTGGACGGCAGCCGCGCCCTGGAGGCGAGTGCCCCGAGGACCTCGTTCAGGACGGTCGGGGCGTAGGGGACGCTCACATGCGGCGTGCGGTCGTCCGGGGCGACGTCCCGCGCCCGCGAACAGGCGCTCCGGTCCGGCTGGGCGTGAACCCGTACGCCGCGCAGAGCACGGTGTCCGCCCGCAGCGGCTGTACGGCGGCCGGGAGTGACGTCCGGCGTGAGCGCCGAAGGCGTCCAGCAGGCGCGCGCGGTGTCCGGGCGGCGGTGAGCGGTCCGCCGGATGGCAGGCCCGATCCCTCGTAAAGTGAGGCGATCGGGCAGACGCGATGTTCGGGGGGACCGCTTTCATGACACCGTCGACCGGTCCGGACGGCGGGCCGGGACCCGCCGCCCGCAGCGCCGCCTGGGAGTTGCTGCTGCCCGCCGCCTCCGCACCGGCACGCGCGCGTGGCCGCGCCCTGCAGGCGGCGCTGCGGGACGCGGTCCGCTCGGGCCGGCTCGCCCAGGGCACCCGCCTGCCGTCGAGCCGGGACCTCGCGGCCGACCTCGGGGTGTCGCGGGGGCTGGTCACGGAGGCGTACGAGCAGTTGACCGCCGAGGGTTACCTGCGCAGCGGGCGGGGTTCGGGGACCTGGGTGGGCGACGCCGTACGGGCCGCCCGCCCCCGCGCGCGTGACCTCGCCCCGCGCGTCCCCGGCGCCCGCGTCGACTTCGTGCCGGGGACACCGGACCTGTCGCTGTTCCCGCGCTCGACGTGGGCGGCCGCGCAGCGGAGCGTGCTGACGGAGCTGCCGCACGAGGGCCTCGGTTATCCGGACCCGCGCGGACTGCCCCGGCTGCGGACGGCGCTGGCCGAACTGCTCACGCGGCGCCGCGGTGTGGTGGCGGACCCGGAGCGGATCGTGGTGGTCTCCGGGGTGGCGCAGGCGTCGGCGCTGCTCGGTGGCGTCCTCCACGCGCGCGGGACGCGCACCGTCGGCGTGGAGGATCCCGGCAGCCCGCAGCACTCCGCGCTGTACGCGTCGGCGGGTGTGAGCACCGTGCCGCTGCCCCTGGACGAGGAAGGGCTCGCCGTCGGCCCGCTGTGCGCCTCGGGCGTCCGTGCGGTTGTCACGACACCGGCCCACCAGTTCCCCACCGGGATCGCCTACTCGGCGCGGCGGCGCGCCGAACTGCTGGACTGGGCGCGGTCCGTGGACGGGCTCGTCCTGGAGGACGACTACGACGGCGACTTCCGCTACGACCGCGCCCCCGTGGGCGCGCTCCAGGGGCTCGACGCCGAACACGTCGCCTACACGGGCTCGGTGAGCAAGTCCCTCGCCCCGGGGCTGCGGCTGGGCTGGCTGCTGGTGCCGCGGTCGCTGGTGGACGAGGTGGTCGAGCGCAAGCGGACCACGGACCTCGGGCATCCGGCCCTGGACCAGGCGGTGTTCGCCCGGTTCCTGGAGCGCGGCGACTACGACCGTCAGCTGCGCCTGTGCCAGCGCGCCTACCGCGAGCGGCGCGACGCGCTGGTGGCCGCGCTGGCGGAGCACTTCCCCGGCTCGCGGGTCTTCGGGATCGCCGCCGGACTCCACGCCATCGCCGCGCTGCCCGACCGCCACGGCCCCCAGGAGCGCTTCCTCGCGGCCGTGGCCGGGGCCGGTGTCGCGGTGCGGCCCCTGACGGCATACGGACACGCGGGTGGTGGCGAGGGCGCGGGGCCGGGGGTGCGGCTGGTGCTGGGGTACGCGCATCTGCCGCCGGCCCGGATCCACGAGGGGGTGCGGCTGATGGCCGGGGCGGTGCGGCCCCGGGGCCGGTGAGGCCGCGCGCCGCCGGGACACGTACGGCCGGTTGTTCACCCGGGGTTCGCGTGCGCGCCGTCCCGCCCCAGTAGGTCTTGCCGGACACACCGGCCGGATCCCGTCCCTGGAGGCGCATCCATGTCCCACCGTCCGCTCCCCGGGCGCCGCAGCGTACTGCGCGGCTCCCTCGCCGCGTCGGCGGCCCTGACCCTGCCCACCGCCCTCGGGGCGGCACCGGCGTTCGCCCGCTCCGGCCGTCCGGCCGCGGGCTGGGGCGTGCAGACGGGCGACGTGAGCGCGCACTCCGGGCTGGTGTGGGTGCGCTCCGACCGGCCGGCCCGGATGATCGTCGAGACGTCCGCCACCGAGTCGTTCCGCAACCCGCACCGCTGGCACGGACCACTGCTCGGGCGGGACACGGACTTCACCGGCACCACCCGGCTGCGCGGACTGCCGCCGGGCGAGCAGATCCACTACCGCGTGCTGCTCGCCGACCCCGACGACCCGCGCCGCACCGGCGAACCGGTCACCGGCACCTTCCGCACCGTGCCGGTGCGCCGCCGCGACGGCGTGCGCTTCGTGTGGTCCGGCGACCTGGCGGGCCAGGGCTGGGGCATCAACCCGGACCTCGGCGGTTACCGCATCTACGACGCGATGGGCGCCCTGGACCCGGACTTCTTCCTGTGCAGCGGCGACAACATCTACGCCGACGGCCCCATCCCCTCGACGGCCGCCCTGCCCGACGGCGGCACCTGGCGGAACATCACCACCGAGGAGAAGTCCAAGGTCGCCGAGACCCTGGCCGAGTTCCGCGGCAACTTCCGCTACAACCTGCTCGACGAGAACCTGCGGCGCTTCAACGCCCGGGTCCCGTCGGTCGTCCAGTGGGACGACCACGAGGTGCGCAACAACTGGTACCCGGGCCAGACGATCGCGGACACGGACGGCCGGTACACCGTCAAGAGCGTGGACGTGCTGGCCGCCCGGGCCCGGCGCGCCTTCTCCGAGTACTTCCCCGTCTCCACCCTGCGGCCCGGCGCGCGCGAGGGACGTGTGCACCGCGTGCTGCGCCAGGGCCCGCTGCTGGACGTGTTCGTGCTGGACATGCGGACGTACCGCAACGCCAACTCGCCCGACGACCAGACCGTGGACCCGCAGGGCATCCTGGGCCGCGAGCAGTTGGAGTGGCTCAAGCGGGAACTGTCCCGGTCGCGCGCGGTGTGGAAGGTGATCGCCGCCGACATGCCGATCGGCCTGGTGGTGCCCGACGGAGGCGACTTCGAGGCGGTCGCGCAGGGCGACCCCGGCGCGCCGCTGGGGCGTGAGCTGCAGATCGCCGAACTGCTGCGCTTCGTCAAGCACCGGCGGATCACCGGCACGGTGTGGCTGACGGCCGACGTGCACCACACCTCGACCCAGCACTACCAGCCCTCGCGGGCAGCGTTCACCGACTTCGAGCCGTTCTGGGAGTTCGTGTCCGGGCCGCTCAACGCGGGCGCGTTCCCGGCCAGCGCGCTCGACAACACCTTCGGTCCGGAGCGGGTGTTCGTGAAGGCGCCGACCGCCTCGAACGTCTCGCCCGCGGGCGGCTACCAGTTCTTCGGCGAGGTCGAGATCGACGGCGACAGCGCCGAGATGACGGTGCGGCTGCGCGAGCAGGACGGCACGGTGCTGTTCACCCAGGTGCTCCGGCCGGGGCTGGTCGGCCAGTAGCTGCCGTAACCTGTCATTGTGCCGCGCACCGGCGTCATCCCCCGGTGCGCGGCCCGGTGCCGGGCCGCCGGGCGTCGTCCGTCAGGCGTCCGCGGCGGCTCGCCCACCGCGACCCGAATGTCCCGGAAGCGCTCTTTACCCAGTGGTCACAGGGCGTTCGTGATCAGGCAACACGGCTCCTTCACAGTGGTCGCATGAGTCGAGACATGTCCGAAGTGACCGGTGCCGTGGCGCAGGTGGTCGAGCACGACCTCGGGACGCCGGGCCTCATGCTCGTGGCGTCGATGGCCGCCCTGCTCGCCGTGGCGGGCTTCCACACGTGGTGGGCACGGCGCCACGGGCACGCACCGCCGGCGGACGATACCGGCGCCCGGCCGCCGTCCACGGGACCGGAGGCCGGGGTGTCCGGCCGGGTCGCGGCGGAGTCCGGACCGGACGGGGCGACGGAGGCCGGCGCCGGGGACAGCGCGCTGTGGCGGATGCGGACGACCGTCCAGGACGCGCCGGGGTCACTGGCCGCCCTGTGCGCGGCCCTCGCCGGCCGGCGGGTGGACATCCTGAGCCTCCAGACGCATCCGCTGGCCGACGGCACCGTGGACGAGTTCCTGCTCCGCGCCCCGGGCGGGCTGACGGGATCCGAGCTGGCCGAGGTGGTGTCGGAGGCGGGGGGCGCCGACACGTGGACCGAGCGGGCCGACGCCCACGACCTGGTCGACGCCCCGACCCGGGTCCTGGGGCTGGCCGCCCGCACGGCCCTGGACGCCGCGGAACTGCCGCTGGCGCTGCGCCAGTTGCTGGGCCGGTGCACGATCCGGTCGCTGCCCGCCGGAGGACGCGCGGAAGCCGGGGTCCCGGCGGAGGGCGCCCTCGACGGCACCGTGCTGCGGCTGCGCGCCCCGGAGGGCGGAGTGATCAGCGTGGAGCGGCCGTACCTGCCGTTCACACCCGCCGAGTTCGCCCGGGCGCGGGCGCTGGTCGAACTGGACGCCCGGCTCGGCCCGCGCCTTCCGCACGGCCGGGACGTGCTGACGCTGCCCGAGGGGCACGACATCACGGTCCGCCGCGCCGACACCCGTGACCTGCGGGCGGCGAAGGCGATGCACGCGCGGTGCTCGGACCGGACCCTCGGGATGCGCTACCACGGCCCGGTCGGGGACGCCGAGCGCTATCTGAACCACCTGCTCAGTCCGCGCCACGGCCGGACCCTCGCCGCGCAGACCGCCTCGGGCCGGATCGTCGGGCTCGGTCATCTGCTGTGGGACGGCGACGAGACGGAGGTCGCCCTGCTCGTCGAGGACTCCTGGCAGCGCCGGGGCATCGGCGGCGAACTGCTCGAACGGCTCGTGGCGATGGCGGCGGAGACGGGCTGCGCGAGCGTGTACGCGGTCACGCGGGCGTCGAACACCGGCATGGTCGCCGCGATGCGCGGCCTGGGCCTCCCCCTCGAGTACCAGATCGAGGAGGGGACCCTGGTCATCACCGCCCGCCTGGACCGGGCGGACCGGCCGGCGGCGCGGCTGCCGCACGGCGAGCGCGTCGGCGGCCAGTAGACCCCGGGAGGCGGGGGCCGGTCACTCGGCCCCCGCCAGCGCCCGGCCCGCCGGGGCCGCCTCCGGCCGCTCCCCCAGCGCCGCGTCCAGGTCGGCCCACAGGTCCTCGACGTCCTCCAGGCCGGCCGACAGCCGCAGCAGCCGGTCGCTCACCCCGGCGCCGCGGCGGTCGTCGGCGTCCACGATGCGGTGGCTGATCGACGCCGGGTGCTGGATGAGCGTGTCGACGCTGCCGAGGCTCACGGCGGGGGTGATCAGGCGGACGCCGGCGATGACGTCGTGCGGGTCGCCGTGCACCTCGAAGGAGACCATCGCGCCGCCGATGCGCGGGTAGTGGACGCGGGCCACGCGCGGGTCGGCGGCGAGCCGCCCGGCGAGTTCGGCGGCGTTGGCGGAGGCCGCCCGCACCCGCACCGGCAGGGTGGACAGGCCGCGCAGCAGCAGATAGCCGGCCAGCGGATGCAGGACGCCGCCGGTGGCGAAGCGGACCTGCCGCAGCCGCCCCGCGAACTCCTCGTCGCAGGCCACCACACCGGCCAGCACGTCCCCGTGCCCGCCGAGGTACTTGGTGGCACTGTGCAGCACCAGGCGGGCGCCGTGCTCGGCGGGCCGCTGGAGCACGGGCGTGGCGAAGGTGTTGTCCACGAGCAGCGGCACGGACCCGCAGGCGTGGGCGACGGCCCGCAGGTCGACCTCGGCCAGCGTGGGGTTGGCCGGGGACTCGACGATCACCAGGCCGGTGTCCGGGCGCAGCGCGTCCGCGATGCCCGCCGGGTCGGTCCAGGTGACCTCCGAGCCGAGCAGCCCGGCGGTCAGCAGATGGTCGCTGCACCCGTACAGCGGCCGTACGGCCACGACGTGCCGCAGTCCCGTCGAGGCGCGGGCCAGCAGGACGGCGCTCAGGGCGGCCATGCCGCTGGCGAAGGCGACCGCGGCCTCGGTGCCCTCCAGGCGGGCCAGCGCCGTCTCGAAACGGGCGACGGTCGGGTTGCCGAGCCGGCCGTAGACCGGCGGGCCGTCCGGGTCGGCGCCGGTGGCGGCGAAGGCGTCGATGCGGGCGGCCTCGCCGCGGCTGTCGTACGACGGGTAGGTCGTGGACAGGTCGATGGGCGGGGCGTGCAGTCCCTGGCGGGCGAGGTCGTCGCGGCCGGCGTGCACGGCCTCGGTGGCCAGTGCCCTGCTCCCGGGTGCGGTGGTGCGTACGCCGTCGGACGGTGACGTGGGCATGCTCGCAGAGTCCATGGAGCGAAGAGTGAACAGCGGGCGGACCACCGGGGGAGATCCCCGTGCTACGTTCGGCGGATGGCCGATTCCGTCGTACTGGATCCGGTGGACCTCCGTCTGCTGCGGCTGCTGCAGAACGACGCCCGGACCACCTACCGCGACCTCGCCGCCCAGGTCGGGGTCGCGCCGTCGACCTGCCTGGACCGGGTGACCCGGCTGCGGCGGGCCGGGGTGATCCTCGGCCACCGGCTGGAACTGGACCCGGCGAAGCTGGGGCGGGGCCTCCAGGCACTGCTGTCGGTGCAGGTGCGCCCGCACCGGCGGGAGCTGGTCGGGCCGTTCGTGGAGCGGATCCGGGCACTGCCCGAGTCGCGCACCGTCTTCCATCTGACCGGCCCGGACGACTACCTCGTGCATGTCGCGGTCGCGGACATGACGGACCTGCAGCGGCTGGTCCTGGACGAGTTCACCTCCCGCAAGGAGGTGGCCCGCGTCGAGACGCGGCTGATCTTCCAGCAGTGGGAGTGCGGTCCCCTGCTCCCGCCCGCCTCCCCGGGCACCACGCCCTGAGCGAAATCCGGCCGCCCGCGGCACCGGGCCGGACGAAGCGGGCTGACGCGGCACCCGTATCCGTACGAGGATGTCCGCATGTCAGAGACCAAGAGCCCGCTGCCCCGCGAGGTCGCCGACGCCTACGTCGACGAGCTCATCGCCCTCGACCCGGTCACCGGTACGTATCTCGGTGTGCCCGAGAGTTCCAGCCGCCTGCCCGACTTCTCCCCGGCGGGGCAGGAGGCCCTCGCGGAGCTGGCGCGGGCCACCCTGGCCCGGCTCGACGAGGCCGAGCGCCGGCCCGGCGGCGACAGCGACGTGGAGCGGCGCTGCGCCCGGCTGCTGCGGGAGCGCCTGACCGCCGAACTCGCGGTGCACGAGGCCGAGGAGGGTCTGCGCTCGGTCGGCAACATGGAGACGGCCGCGCACTCGGTGCGCGAGGTCTTCACGGTGACGCCGACCGGGACGGACCAGGACTGGGCGCGGATCGCCGAGCGGCTGCGCGCGGTGCCCGCCGCGCTGGCCGGCTACCGGGAGTCCTTGGCCCTGGGGCTGGAGCGCAAGCTGTACGCGGCGCCGCGCCCGACCGCGACCTTCGTCGAGCAGCTCGGCGAGTGGGCGGACACCGGTGAGGGGCGCGGCTGGTTCGAGGACTTCGCCGCCGCCGGCCCCGAGGCGCTGCGCACGGAGCTGGACGAGGCCGCGCGGGGCGCGACCGCGGCCGTGGTGGAGCTGCGGGACTGGATGCGCGACGTGTACGCGCCGGCGATCGAGGGCGCCCCGAACACGGTGGGCCGCGAGCGCTACGCCCGCTGGGCGCGCTACTACAACGGCACCGACCTCGACCTGGACGAGGCGTACGCGTACGGCTGGGCCGAGTACCACCGGCTGCTCGCGGAGATGAAGCAGGAGGCGGAGAAGATCCTGCCGGGTGCCGAGACGCCCTGGGTGGCGCTGGCGCACCTGGACGAGCACGGCCGGCACATCGAGGGCGTGGACGAGGTCCGCGACTGGCTCCAGGACCTGATGGACCAGGCGATCGACGCGCTGGACGGCACCCACTTCGAACTCGCCGAGCGGGTGCGGAGGGTGGAGTCGCGCATCGCCCCGCCCGGCAGCGCGGCGGCCCCGTACTACACGCCGCCGTCGGAGGACTTCTCCCGCCCCGGCCGCACCTGGCTGCCGACGATGGGCCAGACCCGCTTCCCGGTCTACGACCTGGTGTCCACCTGGTACCACGAGGGCGTCCCGGGCCACCACCTCCAGCTCGCCCAGTGGGCGCACGTCGCCGAGGACCTCTCCCGCTACCAGGCGTCGGTGGGCATGGTCAGCGCCAACGCCGAGGGCTGGGCGCTGTACGCGGAGCGGCTGATGGACGAGCTGGGCTTCCTGACGGACGCGGAGCAGCGGCTCGGCTACCTGGACGCGCAGATGATGCGGGCCGCGCGGGTCATCGTGGACATCGGCATGCACCTGGAGCTGGAGATCCCGGCGGACTCCCCGTTCCACCCGGGCGAGCGGTGGACGCCGGAGCTGGCGCAGGAGTTCTTCGGCGCGCACAGCAGCCGCCCGGCGGACTTCGTGGAGAGCGAGCTGACCCGGTACCTGACGATCCCGGGCCAGGCGATCGGCTACAAGCTCGGCGAGCGGGCGTGGCTGCTGGGCCGGGAGAACGCCCGCAAGCGGCACGGCGACGCCTTCGACGCGAAGGCGTGGCACATGGCGGCGCTCTCCCAGGGTTCGCTGGGCCTGGACGACCTGGTGGACGAACTGTCGCGGCTGTGAGCCCGGCTCACCGCCCGGAGCCGCCCTCGCGGCCAGGGCCCTGACCGCCCGTGACCCACTCCGCCTCGCCCGTGGCTCGCCACGGGCGAGGCGGAGTGGGCCGGACGTCCGCCGCGCCGAGGGCGCCGGGCACACGGCGGGCGGCTCGTCCTCGCGGCCGGTGGCGCACCGGTGGACGGAGGCACCGTGGTCCGGCTCCGCGTGCCGCACCGTGCGGCCGGACCGCGCGTCCGTCAGCAGCCGCAGTCGGCCGCGTCCACCGGTGCGGTCAGCGGATCAGCGGGGCGGCTCTCGGCGCCCTGCCAGGTCTCGTACGCGAAGCCCTCGCGCACCCAGTACTCGAAACCGCCGAGCATCTCCTTGACCTGGTACCCGAGTTCGGCCAGGGCGAGCGCGGCGCGGGTGGCGCCGTTGCAGCCGGGGCCCCAGCAGTAGGTGACGACCGGCACGGCCGGGTCGAGGAGCGCGGCGGCCTGCTCGGGAACGAGCGCGGTCGGCAGGTGGACCGCGCCGGGGACGTGCCCCTGGTCCCAGGACGCGGTGGAGCGGGAGTCCACGACGACGAACCCCGGGTCGCCGCCGGCCGCCAGAGCCGTGGCGACGTCGGAGACGTCGGCGTGGAAGGCGAGGCTCGCCCGGAAGTACGCGGCGGCGTCGGCGGGGGCCGCGGGCGCGACGCGCAGCACGGGGTTGACGGTGGTGACGGCGGTCATGGTCGGGCCTCTCCTCGGTGGATCTCCTGACCGGAAATCTACGGGCGGCGCGCGCCTGCCAGAAGGGACGATCCCCGGCCTTCCCCTTGATCCGCCGGGGATTCCCCTGCTATCCATCCGGGATGACCACGTATTCCCCGGACGCCACCGACTGGCTCATCCTGGACGTCCTCCAGCGGGACGGGCGGACCGGTTTCGCCGAGCTGGCCCGTACCGTATCCATGTCGGCGAGCGCGGTGACCGAGCGGGTGCGCCGCATGGAGGAGGCCGGGATCATCCAGGGGTACGCGGCCGTCGTCGACCCGGAACGGCTGGGCATGCCGATCCTGGCGTTCGTGCGGCTGCGTTACCCGACCGGCAACTACAAGCCCTTTCACGACCTGGTGGCCGTCACGCCCG
This sequence comes from Streptomyces sp. NPDC093586, assembly GCF_044764905.1. NCBI lineage: Bacteria > Bacillati > Actinomycetota > Actinomycetes > Kitasatosporales > Streptomycetaceae > Streptomyces > Streptomyces sp. NPDC093586. Next base: position 128,707 of record NZ_JBIWJA010000014.1, read on the forward strand.
AGATCCTCGAGGCGCACCACGTCACGGGCGACGACTGCTTCGTGATCAAGGTCGCGGCCCGTTCGATGCGGCACCTGGAGGAGGTGTCGGGGCGGATCGGCGCGCTGGGCTCGGTGACGACGAGCGTCGTGTACTCCTCACCGCTGCCCCGTCGTCCCCTGGGGCGCTGAGGGCGGCTCAGCCGGCGCCCCGCTGCCGCAGCACGGAACCCGACCGGCCCTTGACGACCTCCAGTTGGGCGTGGATACGGCGTCGCAGGTCTGCGACGTGGCTGACGATGCCGACGCTGCGGTCCCGTTCGCGCAGCGAGTCGAGGACGTCGAGGACCTCGTCGAGGGTCTGGTCGTCGAGGCTGCCGAACCCCTCGTCGATGAAGAGGGTGTCCAGGCGGACCCCGCCCGCCTCGTCGGTGACGACGTCGGCGAGGCCGAGCGCCAGGGCGAGGGAGGCGAAGAAGGTCTCGCCGCCGGACAGGGTCGCCGTGTCCCGTTCCCGGCCGGTCCAGGCGTCGACGACGTGCAGTCCGAGGCCGCTGCGTCCGCGGCCGGTGCGGTCGTCGGAGTGGACGAGGGTGTAGCGGCCGGAGGACATCCGCCGCAGTCGTGCGGTCGCCGCGGCGGCGACCTGTTCCAGCCGGGCCGCGAGCACGTACGACTCCAGGCGCATCCGGCGCTCGTTGTCCGCCGAGGTGCCCGCGGCGAGGGTGGCCAGGCGGGCGACGCGGTCGTACTCCTCGCGCAGGGGGGCGAGCCGGCGCACCGCGGTGGCGGCGTGCGCGGACAGCCGGTCGAGTTCGGCGCAGCGCCGGGCGGCGGCGTCGCGCGCGGAGGAGGCGTCCCGCAGTCGTCGGCCGGCGTCGGCCGCGTCGCGTTCCGCGGCGGCGAGATCGGCCGGCGGCTGCCGGGCGGCGTCGGCGGTGTCGGCCTCGGCGAGGACCGCGCGGACGGCGGCCTCCTCGGTCCCCCAGGCGTCCAGCCGCCGTTGCAGGTCGCGGTGGGCGGCGGCGTCGAGGAGTGCGTCGGCCGCCTCCCGCGGCGTGTCGAACCCGGCCCGGAAGGCGGCGTCCGCGAGGCGGGCGTCGGCGTCCTTGAGTCGTTGGGCGGTGTCCTCGGTGGCGCGCGCGGCGTCGGCGGCACCGGTGAGCAGGGCGGCCCGCCGCTCCAGCTGATCGGCCCGCGCCGCCACGCTGCCGGCCGTGCCGCGCGCCTGGGCCAGCTCCCCTTCCAGGGCTGCCTGTTCACGCTGCAGCCGTTCCCGGTGGGCCACGCGGGAGGCGGCCCGGACGGCGGTCTCCTGCCGGGCCGCGATGCGCTGCTCCCGTTCGCGCTCCGCCCGGCGCAGCTCCTCCTGCGCGGCGTGCAGCCCGGAGGCGAGGGCCCGCGTCCGCGCGTACCGGCGCTCCAGTTCCTCGGCTTCTTCGGCCAGTCGCTCCATGGGGGTGTCCCCGGCCTCCGCGGTGGCGGCGGCGAGCGCCTCCCGTACGGAGGAGAGGTGCCGTTCGGCGTCGGCGCGCCTCTCCTCCGCCTCCTGGTGGTCGGTGAAGGCCCGCTCCTCGGCCTCCCGGCCGACGTGCCCGGTGACCCGGCGCGCGGGGGCGGGGTGTTCGGTGGCGCCGCACACGGCGCAGGGTTCGCCGTCGGTGAGGTGTGCGGCGAGTTCGGCGGCGATGCCGTTCAGCCGCTGTTCCTTGAGGTCGAGCCAGTGGGCACGGGCCTCGACGGCGTCCTGTGCCGCGGCCAGCGCCTGCCGCTCCGCGGTCTCCACCGCACCGGCGAGCCGGTCCCGTTCCCGGGCCGCGGTCAGCCGCCGCCGCGCCGGATCGCGCTGCACGGCGAGCTGTTCGGCGCGGGTCGCGGCCTCCTGTGCGGCGTCGACGCGGGCCTGGAGAGCGCCGCGGTGCGCCTCCCAGTCGGCCAGCCAGGTCTCCGCCTCGTGCCGGACGTCCTCGTCGGCCCGTTCCTGCCGGTCCAGTCCCTCGTGTTCCGCGGCGAGTTCGGCGAGGCGCCCTTCCGCCCGCCGGGCCGACTCCAGCGAGCCCAGTTCCTCGGCGGTCCGGCGTGCGGCGGCGGCCAGTCCGGCGGCACCGGCGTCGGCGAGCGCGTCGGGCAGCAGGGCGCGTGCCCGTGCCTCCGCTTCGGCCGCCCGCCGGTGTTCGGCGTCGGCGGCGTCCCGCAGTTCCAGGGCGGGGGCGACGGCTTCGGCCTTGCGGGCCCGCTCCATGCGCTGCCGCGCGGCCCGGTGGGCGTCGGCCTGCTCCGCCAGCCGCTCGGCCCGCCGCCGGGCCTCGGCGTGCCGCCGTTGCAGCCGGTCGCGTTCGCGGGTGTCGGCGAGGTGGCGTTCGGCGGCGGCCTGGGCGGTCTCGGCGGCGGTGAGCCGGCAGTCGGCCACGGCCAACAGTTCCCGGGCGGTGCTGCGGGCGACGGCTGCGGCGCTCAGCACGGCCTCGGCGAGGCCCGGGTCGCCCGGTGCCAGCTCCGGCAGGGTCATGGCGTCACCGGCGGCCTGCTGCATCCGGTGGGCGTCCGCGAGCAGCGCGGCGTCCCCTTCCCGCGCCTGGGCCTCGGTCGCGCGGCGCCGTTCGGCGAGGCGTTTCTCGACCTCGGCGAAGCGGCGGGTGTCGAAGAGCCGGCCGAGCAGCTTGCCGCGGGCCTCGGCGTCGGCGCGCAGGAAGCGGGCGAAGTCGCCCTGGGGCAGCAGCACGACCTGGCAGAACTGCTCGCGGCTCATGCCGAGCAGCTGGGTGATCTCCTCGCCGATCTCCTGGTGGGATCGGCTGAGGTCCTTCCATGCCCCGGCCGTCGCGTCGTACTCGCGCAGCCAGGTCTGGGCCTTGTCGACGGTGGTGCCCTTGCCGCGCAGCTTGGGGCGTTCCCAGGGCGGCTGCCGGGTGATCTCCAGTCGCCGTCCGGCGACGGTGAGTTCGAGGCGCACCTCGGTGCGGGTGCCGGCGGCGGCGTGGTCGCTGCGCAGGGTCATGCCCTGGCCGCTGCTCTGCCGGGCGCCGGGGACGGAGCCGTACAGCGCGTAGCAGACGGCGTCGAGGACGGACGTCTTGCCGGCGCCCGTCGGTCCGTGCAGCAGGAACAGCCCGGCCGCCGACAGCTCGTCGAAGTCGACGCTCTGCGATCCGCCGAAGGGCCCGAAGGCCGTGATGTCCAGCCGGTGCAGCCTCACCGGGCCACCTCCCGCACGGTCTCGTCCGCGCGCACCGCGTCGAAGGCGTCCCGCAGCACGGTCCGCTCGTGGCCGTCGGGCCCGACGCCGCGCACGTGCGCCACGAAGTCCTCCGCGATCTGCTGGTCGCTGCGGCCCGCCAGACGCCGGGCGTAGGACACCGCGGGGTCGTCCGGGGCCCGGTCGGGGTCGAAGACGAGGCTGAGGGTGTGCGGGAAGCGCTCGGTGAGCCGGGCCATGGGGTCGGCCGGCCGTACGGGGTCGGTGAGGGTCGCCTCGACCCACGCGTCCTCGTGCCGGGTCAGCTCCGGGTCGGCGAGCAGCTCCTCCAGGGTGCCCCGCAGCCGGGCCAGCGGACGCGGCACCGGGCAGTCGACGCGCTCGGCGGTCACCGAGCCGTCGGCGTCCAGGTCGACGAGCCACATGCTCTTGCGGTGGGCGGCCTCCGAGAAGGAGTACGGCAGCGGGGAGCCCGAGTAGCGGACGCGCTCGGTGATGGTCTGGCAGCCGTGCAGGTGCCCCAGCGCCACGTAGTCCACGCCGTCGAAGACGCCGCAGGGCACGGCGGCGACCCCGCCGACGGTGATGTCGCGTTCGCTGTCGCTCGGCTCGCCGCCGGTGACGAAGGCGTGCGCGAGGACGACGGAGCGGGTGCCCCGCGCGCGGGTGGCGAGGTCGGCGCGGACCCGGTCCATGGCGGCGGCGAGCACGCTCTCGTGCCCGGCCTTCTCGACCCCGAACTCGGCCTTCACCAGGGCGGGTTCGAGGTAGGGCAGTCCGTAGAAGGCCACGTCCCCGTGTCCGTCGGACAGCACCACCGGGATGCCGCATCCCGCCGGGTCGGTGCGCAGGTGGATGCCCGCGCGGTCGATGAGTCCGGCGCCGACGCCGAGGCGGCGGGCCGAGTCGTGGTTGCCGGAGATCATCACCGTCGGCACCCCGAGACGGGCGAGCCGGTGCAGGGCGTCGTCGAACAGCTCGACCGCGGCGAGCGGCGGCACCGCCCGGTCGTACACGTCCCCCGACACGACCACGGCGTCGACGCGGTGCTCGCGCACCGTCTCGACGAGGTGGCCGACGAACCCGGCCTGGGCGCCGAGCATGTTCACCCGGTGGAACGACCGGCCCAGATGCCAGTCGGACGTGTGCAGCAGTCTCACGAGTCCGCTCCGCCCCGCACGTCCATTCCCACCGCAGCCTCACCGTCCGCACGAACGACCACCTGCTGGCGGCCGACTCGCACCACGCTAATACGTCGACGCCTCTCACCTCCCACGAATGTCCGCTCCCCCACCACCCGTCAGCCGGTGTTGTGGCGAAACGTCCGTTTCCGCGCGTCCCGAGGGTGAGCTACCCGACCGGCGCCCCGCCCGGCGCCCCGGTCTCAGACGTCCCCGTACGTCTCCCCGCCCAGCTCGAACCGGGCGGTGCCGGCGGTCGCGTCCGCCAGCCAGCCCCGGAAGGCGTCCACGTCGGCGTCCGGCAGGCCGATCTCGATGGTGACGGCCTCGGCGTACCGCACGTCGCGCACCTCCCGCCCGGTCGCCCGCAGCTCGTTCTGGAGCTTGCCGGCCCGCTGGTGGTCGACGGTCACCGTGGCCAGGCGGAACCGGCGGCGGGTGAGGGTGCCGAGGTTGTCCAGGGCCTCGCCGACCGCGCCGCCGTAGGCGCGGATGAGGCCGCCCGCGCCGAGCTTGACGCCACCGAAGTACCGGGTGACGACGGCGACGACGTACCGCATGTCGCGGCGCAGCAGCATCTGGAGCATCGGGACACCCGCGGTGCCGCCGGGCTCCCCGTCGTCGCTGGCCTTCTGCACGGCGGCGTCGGCGCCGATGACGTACGCCCAGCAGTTGTGGTTGGCGTCGGCGTGCTCCCTGCGCACGGACGCGATGAACGCCTGGGCCTCCTCCTCGGTGGCCGCCGGGGCGAGGGCGCACAGGAAGCGCGAGCGGTTGATCTCGGTCTCGTGCACGCCCGCGCGGGGCACCGTGCGGTACTCGTCCTGCATCCGGCCAGCCTAGTGCCGCGGCAGGCGACGTTCGCCCCGTCGCGACGCCCGGCACGCTCCCCCGGAGGGGGTGCCCCCACTCGCCGCACCGGCCGGAAGCCCGTGTACGTCCGGTACGAGGGCTTCCGGCCGGCACTCCCCCAGCCTCCGCCCGGGGCCCCCGGAGCACGCGCCGGACACCGCTCCTCACCGGGCGAACGTCGCCTGCCGGGGTACCAGTCCGTGGCCGTGAGCCCTCCGGATGCCACCCGGTGCGCGGTCAGGCCGGGGATCCCACATCGCGGACGAGGTCCAGGCCGAGCAGCCGGTCCGCGTAGGCGAAGGTCTCGAAGCGGGCGCCGTCCGGGACGTCCGGGTCGGTCTCCACCCGGTGCAGCACCCGGAGGACGGCGGGGATGTCCAGGTCGTCCTCCCAGGCGGCCCGGAGCCGGTCGCGGACCTCGCCCGGAACGGGGCGGGAGGGCTGCCGGGCCCAGGCGGCGACCGCGCGGCGCAGGCGCGCGAGGGTGGCGCCGGCGTCGTCCAGCGCGGTCGCGTCGAGCCGCACGGGGGTGTTCCGGTGCCGTTCCAGCAGGGCCAGGCGCAGGGCGTGGGGGTCGGCGCCGGTCACGGTGTCCCGCCGCGCCGGGTCGACGGGGGCGACGGCGACCGTCGCGCCGTCGGGAGCGGCGGCGCCCGCGGGCGCGACGTGGAGGGCCTGGGCCGCGCCCGGGCCGCCTGGACCGTCCGGGCCGTCCGGTCCTTCCGGGCCGTCTTCGAAGGGCCGGATGCCGAGGGGGGCGGCGTCCGTCCGCAGTCCGTCGCGGTCCCCCGTGCCGGTCAGCAGCGCCCACACGGGCGTGCCGTCGAGTTCCAGGGCACGGACGAGGAGGTCGGCGACGAGCAGCACGCGCAGGCCGGTGGCGTCCCGGTCCGGCGCGTGCGCCTCGACACGGGTGAAGCCCCGCCGGACGGGGGCGGCGGGGACCGGTTCGCCGGTCCGGGCGTCGATGATGCGCAGCACGGGGTGAGCGTAGGCGGACCGCGCCCCGGGCGCACCGTCGGCGCGCGCCGGAGGCGCCCCGGGAATCACCGGCCACCGGCCTCGGTTGCCGATGACGACCGTCCGTTCATGAGCCCGAGGAGGCCGCCGGTGTACGGCGACGAGGCAACCGTCCGCAAGATCCTCACCGAGCTGGGTGACACCTGGGCCGTGGTGGGCCTGTCGTCGAACCGGCAGCGCGCCGCGTACGGCGTCGCCGGGGTGCTCCGGCGCTTCGGCAAGCGGGTGGTGCCGGTGCATCCCAAGGCGGAGACGGTGCACGGCGAGCGGGGGTACGCCTCCCTCGCGGACATCCCGTTCGACGTGGACGTGGTCGACGTGTTCGTCAACAGCGACCTCGCCGGGGCGGTGGCCGACGAGGCGGTCGCCAAGGGGGCCGGGGCGGTGTGGTTCCAGCTCGGCGTGGTCGACGAGGCCGCGTACGAGCGGACCCGGGCGGCGGGCCTGGAGATGGTGATGGACCGCTGCCCGGCGATCGAGATCCCCCGGCTGGGCTAGCCCGGCGGCCGCGGTCGGGCGCCGCCCGCCGGTGGCTCGGCACGGCCCCGAAGGCGCGCCGCTCCGCCCGACGCGCGGTCGTCGCGGGCGTTCCCGCCGTCCGGCGGCCGCCGCCATAATGCCCCCGTGACCGCCGCCTCCCTCCGTGCCGGCCCCGGTGCCGTGCAGCGTTTCCCGGTCGTCGTCGTGGGCGCCGGTCCCGCCGGGCTCACCGTCGGCAACGTCCTGCGCGCCGCCGGCGTCGACTGCCTGGTCCTGGAGACCGAGAGCCGTGCGTTGATCGAGCGGCGGCCCCGGGCGGGGGTCGTCGAGGAGTGGGCCGTGCGCGGGCTGGAACGGCGTGGGCTGGCGCGGAACCTGCTGGAGCGGGCGCAGGTGCACGGTGAGTGCGAGTTCCGGTTCGCCGGGGAGCGGTACCGGCTGCGGTACGCGGAGCTGACGGGACGGCACCATTACGTCTACCCGCAGCAGTTCCTCGTGACGGACCTGGTGCGCGAGTACGCGGACGTGCGGGGCGGGGCGATCCGGTTCGGGGTGCGGGACGTCCGCCTGCACGACCTGGAGTCCGACCGGCCCTCGGTGTCGTACGTCTGCCCGGATTCGGGTGAACGCCGGTTCGTGGCGTGCGACTTCGTCGCGGGCTGCGACGGTGCGCGCGGGGTGACCCGTACGGCGCTGCCGCCGGGGCGGGCCCGTGTGGCGCGCCACGATCACGGCGTCGGCTGGCTGGCGCTCCTCGCCGAGGCGCCGCCGTCCTGCGACTGCGTCGTGTTCGGCATGCATCCGAGCGGCTTCGCGGGCCACATGCAGCGCAGCCCCGAGGTGACCCGCTACTACCTGCAGTGTCCGCCGGGCGACGACCCGGAGAACTGGCCGCACGATCGGGTGTGGACGGAGCTGCGGGAACGGCTCGCGGCGACCGGTGCCCCGCCGCTCACCGAGGGGCGGCTGATCGAGAAACGCGTCCTCGACATGCACGACCACGTGGTTCAGCCCCTGGTGTTCGGGCGGCTCCTCCTCGCCGGGGACGCCGCCCACCTCACCGCGCCCATCGCCGCCAAGGGCATGAATCTCGCCCTGCACGACGCCTTCCTGCTCGGCGACGCACTGGCCGCCCGTCTCACCGAGGACGACGAGCGGGGACTGTCCGCCTACTCGGCCGCCTGCCTCGACCGGGTGTGGGACTACCAGGAGTTCTCGCAGTGGCTCTCGGAGCTGTACCACGGCACGGCGTCGGGCGATCCGTACCGCGCGGGCCTCACGCTCGCCCGGCTCCGCCGGCTGTTCGCCTCCCGCGTCGCGGCGACGGCGTTCGCCGAGCAGTACCTCGGTGCAGCCACCACCGACCGCCTTACATAGCATGTACACGACGCGCGCCGCGCGGGCCGGGCGGGGAACCCGCCATGCGTGGGCGGCCGTTCCTCCCGGCCGGGCCTCACCGTCAGAGGGAAGAACACACATGCTCCGCCGTTCCACCGTCCTTCGCACAGTCCTGGTCACCGCCCTGGGCATCACACTCACCGCCTGCGGCGGTGACGGGAGCGGCCAGGAAGGTGGTGAGACGTCGAGCCCGGCCACCGCCGGCGCCGCGACCGGCGAGAGCTCCGGGAAGAGCCCCGCCGCGGCGGTGGAGTGGAGCCCCGCGCTGACGCTGGGCCAACCGGCCCCGAAGCTGTACTCGCCCGACGTGACCGGCGGCGGCACCTTCCAGGTGACCGCCGAGAAGATCGTCGAGGGAACCCGGGAGCAGATGGAGGAGGGCCACTACGACGAGGGCGAACTGGCGGGCGGTACCCCCTACTTCGTGTATGTGACGTACACGTTGAAGGAGGGCGACGTCGCGGTCGCCAACGCCGACCTGAACGCCAACGCCGCGGTCCTCGACGAGAACGGCGAACCGGCCGCGCAGCGCCCGGAGGTCCACACCGGCTACGTCGAGGGCGGTTGCCCGGTGGCGGACATCCACTCCGGCTGGGAGGTCGGCGAGAAGCGCACCGTGTGCTCGATCTTCATCGCCGACCCGTCGAAGAAGCCCGCCCGACTCGCCTGGAGCACGGACGCGGAGACCGCCGACGACCACAAGCGGGGCGCCTCCTGGGCGTGGAGCACCACGCGATAGCGGATCCGGCGCCGGGCGGGACGGTCACCCACCCGGCGCCGGCCGTCACGCCACCGCGCGAATGGAGCGGAGGCGTCAGGCGACGCCCAGTCCCTCCAGCACCACGGCGCCGGGCAGCTCCGCGAGGGCCTTGCCCGGCACCAGCAGCTTGCCGCGCCGGCGCCCGCTGCCGACGAGGACGTAGGGCAGGTCGACGACGGCCGAGTCCACCAGCACCGGCCAGCCGGCGGGCAGGCCGATGGGGGTGATCCCGCCGTACTCCATGCCGGTCTCGCCCGTGGCCGTGTCCATCGGGGCGAACGACGCCTTGCGGGCGCCGAGATGACGGCGCACGACGCCGTTGACGTCGACCCGGGTCGTGGAGAGCACCACGCACGCGGCGAGCGTGGTGTCGCCGCCCCGCTTGCCGGAGACGACCACGCAGTTCGCGGACTGTTCCAGCAGCTCGCGGCCGTAGTGCTCGACGAAGACGGCGGTGTCGGCCCACTGCGGGTCGGTGTCGACGTAGAGGATCCCGTCGGCGGGGACGCCGCCGTGCCAGTGGCGTACGGCGTCGGCGACCGGGGCGGTCAGCTCGTCGAGGCGGTCCGGAGCGGGGGTGGCGTCGTCGAAGTGTCCGATGGGTGCGCGCATGGCCGCACGTTAACAACTCCGCACCGACGCGCGGCCGGTCGTCTCAGCGGACGGGCGGTACCGACACCGCCATGATCATCTCCATCGGTTCGTCGCCCTCGTTGGCGTACGTGTGCGGGGTGGCGGCTTCGAAGGAGGCGCTCGCGCCCGTGGGCACGTGGTGGGCCACGCCGTCGACGGTGAGCGTGAGTTCCCCGGCCGTGACGTGCACGAGTTCGACCGTTCCGGCGGGGTGGGGGTCGGAGGGGCTGCTCTCCCCCGGCATCAGGCGCCAGTCCCACATCTCCAGGGGGCCGGGGGCCTCGGCGCCGGCGAGCAGCCGGTTGTAGCTGCCGGCGTCGGTGTGCCAGAGCCGTACGGCCTGCTCGGCGGGGACGACGCGGACCGCGGGCCCCTGTTCGTAGTCGAGCAGGGTGGTGATGCTGACGCCGAGCGCGTCACCGATCTTGACGACCGTGCCGAGGCTGGGATTGGTCCGCGCCTGTTCGATCTGGATGAGCATGCCGCGGCTGACACCGGCCCGCGCGGCCAGTGCGTCCAGTGTGAAGCCGCGCTCGGTGCGCCAGCGTTTGACGTTCCGCGCCAGGGACTGGGTCAGCAGGTCGAGGTCCGACACATTCCGTCCATTATCGTGGATGACATGGTGCAGTTCATTGAACTACGGTGGACTGCACCTGATCGTTCACTGAACTGTACTGCGAGGCGACCGGATCATGACAGCGCTCTTCGCCCTGGCCACCAGCCTCCTGTGGGGCCTGGCCGACTTCGGCGGCGGGACGCTGACCCGGCGCACGCCCGCGCTCACGGTGGTCGTCGTCTCCCAGTCGATCGCCGTCGCCGTGCTCGGCACGATCGTCGTTCTCACCGGCGCCTGGAGCGAGGCCTCACCGCGCCTGTGGTTCGCCGTCGGCGCCGGACTGGTCGGTCCGGTGGCGATGCTCGCCTTCTACAAGGCCCTCGCCCTGGGCCCGATGGGCGTCGTCTCGCCGCTCGGCTCGATCGGAGTCGCCGTCCCGGTCACCGTCGGCCTGGTCCTGGGCGAACGCCCGGGACTGCCGCAGTTCGCCGGCATCCTGATCGCCGTCACCGGGGTCGTGCTCGCCGGCGGGCCACAGCTGCGGGGCGCCCCGGTGCAGCGCCGGGCGGTTCTCCTCACACTGGTCGCGGCCTTCGGTTTCGGCACGGTGATGAGCCTGATCGCCGAGGCGTCGACCACGCTCACCGGTCTCTTCCTCGCCCTGTTCGTGCAGCGCGTCACCAACGTCGCCGCGGGCGGCCTCGCGCTGTGGGCGTCCGTCCGGCGCGGCGCCCCCGCGCTGCCGCCGGAGGGCTTCGCCTGGGGTGCGCTGCCGGCGCTGGCCTTCGTCGGGCTCGCCGACGTCGCGGCGAACGGCACCTACTCGATCGCCGCCCGGCACGGGCCCGTCACGGTGGCCGCGGTGCTCGCCTCGCTCTACCCGGTGGTGACGGCGCTGGCGGCACGCGGCTTCCTGAGCGAACGACTGCGCGGCATCCAGGCGGCGGGCGCGGGTCTCGCTCTGGTGGGCACGCTGTTGCTGGCGGCGGGCTGAGGCGGACGGGGCGTCGTCCCACGCCTCACGCCCACCGGAACAGCAACTGCTCCCGAAGCCCCGTTCACCCCTCGGCGGCCGGCTCCGCGAGCCTTCCCACGGTCCCGTCCCCGTCGTCCAACTCTGCCAGCCGGGCCACCGCGGCCTCGTCCAGCCGCGCAAGTGACCGCAGTTGCTCCGGTGTGACCCCCTCGGGGAGGGGCACCGGGGCCGGGGTGCGCAGCGGCGGCTGCCAGCCCTCCGCGGGCGTCCAGCGCCGTACGACCCGGGCGGGCGCGCCCGCCACCACGGCGTGGTCGGGGACCGTGCCCCGGACCACGGCACCGGCGGCGACCACCACGTTCCGTCCGATCCGCGCGCCGGGCAGGATCACCGCGCCGGTGCCGATCCAGCAGCCGGGGCCGATCTCCACCGGCTCCATCCGGGGCCACTGCTTGCCGATGGGCTGGTGCGGATCGTCGTAGGAGTGGTTGGTGGAGGTGACGTAGACGTACGGGCCGAAGTAGCAGTCGCTGCCGATGGTGACGGTGGTGTCCGCGATGACGTGGCTGCCGCGGCCGAGGACGACTCCGTCGCCGATGCGCAGGATCGGCTCGGGGCCCAGGTCGAGGTCGGGCATGAGTCCGGCGGTCAGGGTGACCTGTTCGCCGATGATGCAGTGGGCGCCGACGTGGATCCAGGGCTCGCCGAAGACCGTGCCGAGCGGGAAGGCGAGCCGGGTGCCCGTGCCCATCGCGCCGAAGCGGAAACGCCCGGGGTGCGCGGCCGTGACGGAGCCGGTGCGCTGCACCCAGGCCCAGCCCGCGTGAACGGCGCGCTGCGCGAGACGGCTGGACCAGGACGAGAACGTGTTCTTGCGCTTCGGCACCCGCTCACGGTACTCAGCACGCGGTGCGGGGACGGCGCCGGAGCTCTGTGATCTTCACCCCACCGGGTGGCGTACGGTGCACTGCATCACCCGACCAGGAGGCGATGATGACGCAGAAGGCACTGATCAAGGGCATCGGCGGCAAGGACCCGAAGGTGGACGCGGAGGCCTTCGTGGCGCCGACGTCCTCGGTCATCGGCGACGTGACGCTGCACGCGGGGGCGAGCGTCTGGTACGGCGCGGTGCTGCGCGGCGACGTCGAACGGATCACCGTCGGGGCGAGCAGCAACGTCCAGGACAACTGCACGCTCCACGCCGATCCCGGCTTCCCCGTCACGGTCGGCGAGCGCGTCTCCATCGGGCACAACGCGGTCGTGCACGGGGCGACCGTCGAGGACGACTGCCTGATCGGCATGGGCGCCACCGTCCTCAACGGCGCGGTGATCGGCGCCGGTTCGCTGGTGGCCGCCCAGGCGCTCGTCCCGCAGGGCATGCGGGTGCCGCCGGGCTCCCTGGTCGCCGGTGTGCCGGCGAAGGTGAAGCGGGAGCTGACGGAGGAGGAGCGTCAGGGCGTCACACTGAACGGGACGATGTACGCGGAGCTGGCCTCGCAGCACGCGCGGCTCGACGGGTGAGCGGTGGGGGACTGCGGCCCGCGGGCCGACTGCGGCCGGTCGCGCGGTCCCCCGCCCCCCTTACGGGGCGCTCGGCTCCCCGGCGGTCACAGCCTGGGCCTCCGACCGGGCCTTGCCCGCCTTGCGCTTGACGACGAGCATGGAGATGAGGCCGATGAGGACCGCGGCCACCAGACCCAGCCACGAGAAGCGCTTGAGCCAGGACTCGGCGACGACACCGACGTAGTAGATGACGGCGGTGGTGCCGCCCGCCCAGACGATGCCGCCCAGGACGTTGGCGATCAGGAACTTCCAGTACGGCATGTGCAGCACGCCGGCCAGCGGGCCGGCGAAGATGCGCAGCAGGGCGACGAAGCGGCCGAAGAACACGGCCCACATGCCCCACTTCTGGAAGGACCGCTCGGCGGTGGCGATGTGCCCCTCGCTGAAGTGCTTGGGGAACTTCCTGCCCAGCCAGGCCAGCAGGGGCCGGCCGCCCTTGCGGCCGATGGCGTAGCCGATGGAGTCGCCGATCACCGCGCCCGCGCTGGCGCAGGCGCCGAGGATCACCGGGTCGACCCCGCCGTGCTGGGAGGAGAGCAGGGCCGCCGAGACCAGGATGATCTCGCCGGGCAACGGGATGCCGAGGCTCTCCAGACCGATGACCAGTCCGACCACGGCGTAGACGGCCGCCGCGGGCACCGTGTCGAGCCACTCCTGGACGTGCAACGCCGCATCCTCCGATTCGCGTCCCTGCCGTGCGCGGGTGGGCCCCGACGCTTCCCGGGGGCGGCTCGGTCCGAGCCGCCCCCGGGAAGCCTACCGGTCCGCGCGGCCGTACCGGCCGGGTCCTCCTCGCCCCTGGCGGCTCAGCCGCCCGGCCTCAGGGTCCACACGACGGTCATCTCCCCGGTCACCGCGCCGTCCTCGCGCCGGATGGCGACGCTCACCGGGAACTCGGGGCGCTTGCCCTCGTCCAGTTCCGCGACGACCTCGGCGACCGGCCGGCCGAGGGTGGCGGTCGCGGTGACCGGGCCCAGGGCGATCTTCTTGAACGCGATCTCGGCGGTGACCGGCAGCGGCACGGCACGGGAGAGCTGGTCGCCGAAGGCGGCCAGGACGATCGCCCCGCTGGCCGACTCGCCCAGCGTGAACATGGCTCCGGCGTGCGGCCCGCCGACGTGGTTGCGGTACTCGCTCTGGTCCGGCAGGGCCAGGACCGCCTTCTCGGGGGTGGTCTCCAGGTACTCGAGGTTCAGGGTCCGGACCATCGGCACCGTGGCGGCGAGCAACTCGCCGATCGACATCTGATCTGCGCTCATGACAGCAGGTTACCCACGAGTAGCATGTGAGGACCAGAGGCTTCGAAGATCGCCGTATGCTTGCCGCCCATGTGGCCAGGAGACCAGTCATCCGCCGGGGGTCCGCACTCCGGGCAGCCGAACCCGTACCAGCGGCCCGGCCACCGGCAGAACTCCGCGCACCCCGGTCGGCAGCCGCCCGCTCCGTGGAACGCCCCCACGGTCACGGCGGGTCCGCCGCCGGGCGGCGGACCGGACGGACGCCGCACGAAGGTGGTGGCGACCGTCGCCGCCGCGGCCGTCGTGGTGGCCGCCGCCGTGACCGGGGCCGTCCTCCTGGGCGACGGCGGGGACGACCGGGCACAGCCGTATCCGGCCACGTCGTCGGCGTCCGCCCCCTCGCCCTCCGGCGGCGGCGACGGCGGCGACCCGCGGAACGCGGACGACGCCCCGCGGCCGACCGTGTCCAGCTGGAACACCGTGGTGAACCCGGAGCTCGGTGTCGCCTTCGACGTACCGGCCTCCTGGCAGCGGCAGTCGGCCGGCTGGGTCAGCTTCGTCACGGACGACGAGGACCCCGACGACAAACCCCTGATCGCCATGAAGGCCCCGGCCGTGCTCGAGGAGGAGTGGTGCTCCTCGGACGACGACCGGGACGGCTCGGTCGACCACACCCCCCTGGCCTCCGCCGGGACGCGGGGCAACAACGGTGCGCGGAGCACCGAGGAGATCGCCCGGTCCGACTCGGCGGAGTGGGTCTACGGGGCGTTCGCCCAGCCCGACCGGAAGAAGATCACGACGGAGCCGGCGGTCTCCTTCACCACCGCCTCCGGCATCACGGGCAGCCTGGCCACCTCCCGGTCGGCCGGGGTCGTGAAGAAGGGCAGGTGCGACGTGGACGGCAAGGCCACGACGTTCGCCTTCACGTCCGCCGACGGCGGCCTCGTCTCCTGGTCGTTCGTCGGTCCCGCGCGGGTCGGCGACGAGGTGCCGGACGCGACGGTACGGAAGATCGCGGGCACCGTCCGGGAGTTCACACCGTCGGACTCCTGAGGAATCCCGGCGCGGCCGGCCGCGCCGCACCAGCTTCGATATGTCCCTGACAAGGCCCGGTGGCCGAATCGTGTCCGGCCCGCACTAGGGTGACTGCACATGTGGCCAGGACAGCAGCCGCCCGGGGGCGAGCAGAACCCGCAGAACAACCCGTACCAGCAGCCGGGGTACCAGCAGCCGAATCCGTACCAACAGCCGGGCTACCAGCAGCCCGGTCCGTACGGGCAGCAGCCGCAGTGGAGCGCCGGCCAGCCGCTGGGCAGGCCGGAACCGCCGACCGTCGTCGGCGGCGGTGACGGCGGCGGAGGTGGCGGCAACCGGACGAAGCTGGTCGCGATCATCGCGTCGCTCGCCGTGGTGGTGACCGCCGGCGTGACCGGATTCCTGGTGCTGGGCGGCGACAAGAGCGACACGGCCGACGACGGCAAGGACAAGAAGCCGACCGCGAGCGCGTCCGGAACCCCGACGGCCGATCCGAGCGCGTCCGGCGGCGACAACCCGCGTGCCGGCGGCGACGAACCGAAGCCGACCGTCGAGGGCTGGAAGGTCGTCGCCAACCCGCGCTTCGGCACGCTGTTCGACGTGCCCGCCGACTGGGAGATCGACAACGCCGACACGAGCGTCGGCTTCGAGTGGGAGCAGGACGGGAAGACGGACCGCACCACCGTCACCGCCCCGGCCTACCTCAAGTCCGAGTGGTGCACCGACGACGCGAACAAGGACGGCCGCAAGGAGAGCACCGCCCTCGCCACCGCCGGCACCCGCGGTGAGAACGGCGCCAAGGACACCGCCATGGCGGCCGAGACCCGAGTGCCGTGGTGGATCTACGGCGGCTACACGCAGCCGGACAGGAAGAGCGTCAAGCACGACAAGCCGAAGGACTACACCACGGCCTCCGGCATCAAGGGCAGCGTCGTCACCGCCCACTCGGAGGGCACCCCCCAGAAGGGGAAGTGCGACAGCGAGGGCAAGGCGATCACCTTCGCGTTCAAGAACGGCGCGGGCGACTTCGTCACCTGGAACCTCTACGGCGCCAAGGGAGTCAAGGACGAGATCCCGGACGCGACGATCCAGAAGATCCTGAGCACCGTGCGTCTGACCGAGGACCCGCCGACGGAGGCCTAGCCCCCGCTCGGCGTGCCGTGCCCGCCGCTCAGCCGATGCCGAACGCCCCGGCGGGAGGCTCGGGCGACGGCTGGGCGTCCTCGTCCCGCACCGGCCGCGCGTCGCCGATGAAGTCCCGCAGGGCCTGCCCGTGCTCGACGCGGGCCGGGAAGGCGTCGGCGGCGGTGCGCCGGGCCAGCGCGGCCGTGTCGAGGGGCCGGTGCGCGGCGACGAGGACGGCGTTGCCGAAGCGGCGTCCGCGCAGCACACCCGGTTCGGCGATGAGCGCCAGCTCCGCGAAGAGCGTGCCGAAGGCGGCGAGTTGCGAACGCAGGAATGCGAACGGCGCCGCGTCGGCGAGGTTGGCCAGGTAGACGCCGTCGGCCCGCAGGACCCGCTCGGCCTCACGGACCCACTCGAAGGACGTCAGGTGCGCGGGCACGCGGGAGCCGCCGAAGACGTCGGCGACGAGGACGTCGGCCGAGTCCGCGGGCGCCGCCTCCAGCCAGGCCCGGGCGTCCGCGCCGTGCACGGTGACACCGGCGCCGTCCGGCAGCGGCAGGTGCTCGGCGACCAGGTCCAGCAGACCGCGGTCGGCCTCCACGACGTCCTGCCTCGAGCCGGGCCGGGTCGCGGCCACGTACCGGGGCAGGGTGAGCGCGCCCCCGCCGAGGTGCAGCACGTCCAGCGGACGTCCCGGCTCCGCCACGGTGTCCAGGGCGTGGCCGAGCCGCCGCGCGTACTCGAACTCCAGGTGCGAGGGCTCGTCCAGGTCGACGTACGACTGCGGCGCCCCGTCGACGGTCAGCAGCCAGGCCCGCCGCCGGTCGACGTCGGGCATCAGCTTCACGGTGCCGTGGTCGGTGACGCGGCTGACGGGTATGGCTTCGTTCACCTTCCCATTGTGCGGGTGGGTGGCACCCCTCCGGGGCGCGGGACCGCCGCGCGGGGACGGTCCCGCCGCGCGGAGGCGGTCCCGCGCCCCGGAGGCGGCCGGCCGCGCGGAGGCGGCCGGCCGCAACGAACCCGCGGCCCCCACGCACAGCCACCGGCCCTCACCCCACGGCGGTCACCGTCCCCGCGCCCACGGTCCGCCCGCCCTCGCGGACGGCGAACCCGAGCCCCGGCTCCAGGGGCACCTCACGCCCCAGCTCGACCGACATGGTGACCGTGTCACCGGGCCGGGCGACGGCATTCTCCCCGAGGTCCACGTCGCCGACCACGTCCGCGGTCCGGATGTAGAACTGCGGCCGGTACCCGGTCGTCAGCGGCGTCGAGCGCCCGCCCTCGCGCGCCGACAGCACGTACACCCGCGCCGAGAAGCGCCGGGCGGGCACGACGCTGCCGGGCGCGGCGACCACGTGGCCGCGGCGCACCGTGTCGCGGGCGACACCGCGCAGCAGCAGCGCCACGTTGTCCCCGGCCTGCGCCTCCTCCATCGGCTTGCCGAAGGTCTCCAGACCGGTGACGACCGTCTCGACGGACGCCCCGAGCACCTCGACCCGGTCACCGACGCGGACCGTGCCGCGCTCGACCGCGCCGGTGACGACCGTGCCGCGGCCGGTGATGGTGAGCACGTTCTCCACGGACAGCAGGAACGGCGCGTCCAGATACCGCTCGGGCGTGGGCACATACGTGTCCACGGCGTCGAGCAGCGCCTCGACGGAGGCCGTCCAGCGCAGGTCGCCCTCCAGGGCCTTCAGCCCCGAGACCCGCACGACGGGCACGGCGTCGCCGCCGTAGCCGTGCGCGGTGAGCAGTTCGCGGACCTCCAGCTCGACCAGGTCGGTCAGCTCCTCGTCACCCGCGTCGGCCTTGTTGAGGGCGACCACGATGTGGTCGACGCCCACCTGCCGGGCGAGCAGCACGTGTTCGGCGGTCTGCGGCATGATCCCGTCCAGCGCGGAGACGACGAGGATCGCCCCGTCGAGCTGGGCGGCGCCGGTGATCATGTTCTTGACGTAGTCGGCATGGCCCGGCATGTCGATGTGCGCGTAGTGCCGGGTGTCCGTCTCGTACTCGACGTGCGCGATGTTGATGGTGATGCCGCGCGCCGCCTCCTCCGGGGCGCGGTCGATGCGGTCGAACGGCACGAAGGCGCCGGCGCCGCGCCCGGCGAGGACCTTGGTGATGGCGGCGGTCAGGGTGGTCTTGCCGTGGTCGACATGGCCCATCGTGCCGATGTTCAGATGCGGTTTGGTGCGGACGTACGCCGTCTTGGGCATGGCGGTACCTCGAAGCCTCGTGGCGGTGGTGGGGACCCCTGGGGTCGGCCGACCCTCCCCCTGCGGGGTCCGCCGGACGATCCGGGGAGGGTCAGCTTCGGGCGCCGTCGGCGGCGGCCGGGAAGAAGGGGACGGCAGCCTTCGGGGCATCCGCGACCACGGATGCTGCGAGGTGGAAGGCGTACCGGAACATGACGCCGATCATCGCCGACGTTTTGTCCCACGTCGAATGCTTTTTTATGGCACGTGAGTTCGATCGGCACGCTTCCCGCACGGACAGCGGGGCGAGGGCCTGCCCGTGCGCGGCCACGAAGGCGCGTACGGCGTCGGGGTCGGTCTTCGCGTACTCGCGCAGGCAGTGGCCGAAGAGACGGTCGGTGTCGGCGCGTTCCCGGTGGCGCAGTCGGTGGAGCAGGGCGGCGCGGACCAGCCGGAGGTCGTCGTCCGCGATCCAGGCGTCCGTGCCGGCCGGCCCTCCGACGACGTGCGCGGCGAGCGGGTCGGCGGTGTCCCAGCAGGGGGGCGGTGGTGAGCAGATGACGGACCACGGGGAGGAAGGCGGAGGAGCAATACGTCACATGACGGCGCAGGAGATCGACGGCGAAGCAGTGGTACCCGCGCTCGGGCAGTCGCCGGCAGCGCAGCGCGATCGCGGTGCGGTCCGCCCCGCCGGGACGGGGCAGGCCGTCCCGGCGGGGCGGGTCAGGACACGGCGAACGGGCGTGGTCAGGCCCAGGAAGGGGGCCACGTCCTTCATGTACGCCCGCATGGCCGCGGCCCGCCCGGGATCGGCGGCGGCGGCGCAGACGGCGATGGGCCGTTCCATGACGGTGTCGGCGTAAGGGCTGTGCGGCACGTCCGGAATTCCCGTGTCCGTGACGCTCATGAGACGCACCCTACGGCGATCACACACATATGTCGGTTAGTGTCACCGGATGCTCGATGCCACCACCCGCTCTGGGGGCACCACGGCCTCTCCCCGGGCCGCCGCGACGGAGTTCGCCGTCGCCACGGCCGCCGGGCCCGTCGCACCGACCGGTTTCACCGCCCGCGTGACGAGAGTTCTGCTCTCCCCGTGGTCCCGCTTCTCCCTGCTCGTCGCCCTGCTCGCGTCGGCCGGGACGGCGGTGGTGCTGTTCCAGCCGCAGCGGTTGCTGACGAACGGCTGGCCGCCACAGCTCGGGGGCGCCGCGGCGGCGGTCGCCTACGCGGTGGCGTACGGACTGTGCACCGTCGCCTTCGTACCGCGTCCGTTGTTGAACCTGGCCGCGGGCGCCCTGTTCGGCTCGCAGCTGGGCCTGGCCTCCGCCCTGGCGGGAACGGTGCTGGGCGCCGGGGTCGCCTTCTGCCTGGGTCGGGTGCTGGGCCAGGAGGCGCTGCGTCCGCTGCTGCGGGGCAAGTGGCTGAAGGCGGCGGACGGGCAGCTCAGCCGGCACGGCTTCCGCTCGATGCTGGCGGCGCGGCTGTTCCCGGGAGTGCCGTTCGCCGCCGCCAACTACTGCGCGGCCGTCTCCCGCATGGGCCTGCTGCCGTTCCTGCTGGCCACGGCGCTCGGGTCGATCCCGAACACCGCCGCCTACGTCGTCGCCGGCGCCCGCGCCTCGACGCCGACCTCACCGGCCTTCCTGATCGCCCTGGCCTGTATCGCCCTGCCGGGGCTGGCCGGTGCGGTGGTGGCCTGGCGCAAGCGCCACCAGCTGCGCGGGCGCTGACGCAGACCCGTCCGGGGTGACGGGACCGAGAGGACCCGGCCGGGGCCCCGGGCCCCGTCCCCCCTGTCGCCGGGGGTTCATCCGGGAGCGTTACGCTGCCCTCGACACGCCTGACCCTGATCACCGCGGGCGGTGGCTCGGTGTGTCCATCGACCCTTTCTCGATCGGCACTTGGACTCCGTAACCTCATGTCTTGGTTTGAATCCCTCGTCCTCGGACTCGTCCAGGGGCTGACCGAGTTCCTCCCCGTCTCCTCCAGCGCGCATCTGCGCCTGACCGCGGCGTTCTCCGGCTGGCACGACCCGGGTGCGGCCTTCACCGCGATCACCCAGATCGGCACGGAGGCCGCCGTGCTCATCTACTTCCGCAAGGACATCGGGCGGATCCTCTCGGCGTGGACCCGCTCGCTCGCGAGCAAGGAGATGCGCGGGGACCCGGACGCCCGGATGGGCTGGTTGGTGATCATCGGTTCGATCCCGATCGGTGTGCTCGGTCTGACACTCAAGGACCAGATCGAGGGGCCGTTCCGCGACCTGCGCGTCACCGCGACCATGCTGATCGTCGTCGGCGTGATCATCGGCATCGCGGACCGCCTGGCGGCGCGCGACGAGAAGGGCGGCCGGCACCGCGCGCCCAAGCAGCGCAAGGAACTGGACAGCCTGGGCGTCCGGGACGGCCTGATCTACGGGCTCTGCCAGGCCATGGCCCTCGTCCCGGGCGTCTCCCGCTCCGGCGCGACCATCAGCGGCGGCCTCTTCATGGGCTACCGGCGCGAGGCCGCGGCCCGGTACTCGTTCCTGCTCGCGGTCCCCGCGGTGCTCGCCTCCGGCCTGTTCGAACTCAAGGACGCGATGGAGAGCGACCACGTCTCCTGGGGTCCGACGCTGTTCGCGACGGTCATCGCCTTCGGTTCCGGTTACGCGGTCATCGCCTGGTTCATGAAGTTCATCTCGACCAAGAGCTTCATGCCGTTCGTCTGGTACCGCGTCGCGCTCGGCATCGTCATCATCGCCCTGGTCGCGGCCGGAGTCCTCAGCCCGCACGCCGCGGAGTCCTCGGGCTGAGCCGGACCGGGCCCCCGCCCGAGAGGCATATGCCTGCGTAGCCGTCCGGTAGCGCAGTGTCAGTGCTTGCCCCTAGGCTTGTCCGCATGTCCCCCGATTACGTGACCCCTGGTTCCGTGCGTTCCGCCGCGGAGCTGAACGACCAGATCCGCGCCCTGTGGCGGCGTGCGGGCGGATCCCTGTCGGCCCAGGAGCGCGTGGAGTACGAGTTGCTGGTGGTCGAGTGGGCCGCCGCGATCCGCTGCGAGCTCATCGAGGCCGCCTGAGCGGCCGGCCGGGGAGACCGGTCCGTGGGCAAGCGCTCCGGGCCGCGTCGACGTCTCAGCGTCCTCCCGCGACGCGCAGCACCGTCCCCGTCGTGTACGACGCGTCCGGCGACATCAGCCAGGCGATGGCCGCGGCGACCTCCTCGGGCCGGCCCGCGCGGCCCAGCGGTACGGCCGCCCCCATCCGCCGGGCCCGGTCCGGGTCGCCCATGGCGGCGTGCATGTCGGTGTCGGTGACGCCCGGCGCGACGGCGTTGACGCGGACGCCGGCCGGGCCGAGCTCCTTGGCCAGGCCCACGGTCAGGGCGTCGACGCCCGCCTTGGTCGCCGCGTAGTGGACGTACTCCCCCGGGCTGCCGAGGGTCGCGGCGCCCGACGACACGTTGACGATCACGCCGCTCCCCCGCGCGGCCATCAGCTGGGCGGCGCGGCGGGCGCACAGCAGCGTGCCCAGCAGGTTGACGTCGAGGACCCGGCGCAGGTCCGCGGTGTCGCTGTCGGCGAGACGCCCCAGCGGGCCGGTCACGGCCGCGTTGTTCACGAGGCCCGTCACCGGGCCGAGCCCCCGCTCCGCCGCCTCGAAGAGATGCTCGACGTCCGCCTCGACCGACGTGTCCGCCCGCACGACGAGGGCACGGCCGCCGGCCTCCCGCACCCCGTCCGCGACCGCCGCGGCGGCCGCCTCGTCACGGAGGCAGCCGACGACGATGTCGTGCCCGTCGGACGCGAGACGCAGACAGGTCGCCGCGCCGATCCCCCGGCTGCCTCCGGTGACCACGGTGATGGGACGTGTCATGAGACCCTCCTGAACAGGTTTGATCGATCATCGATCATCCTAGGTATGGATCTCCTGCCTGCACAGACCGCTCACCGGCACAGTTCACCGTCCTCGTCGCGCGTGCGTACTATGCGCGGGCGAGCAGGTGTGCGAGCATCCCTCACGCTCTTCGTCCTCCTCGCCCTGCCCGCGCGACTGGGAGCTGGTTCGGGATTTCGGCATCCGGGTGGAGGAGAACCAGGGCTCCGGTCCCGCTGCGCCCCGGTCGGTGAGCGACCGGTGTGATCGACTGATCCGATCCGCACCGAGAGCGCACACTGAAGGCACCACGGGGTAGGGAGCCGCCCATGAAGACGCTCGGCCACTGGCTCACCTCCCCCTGGCGGCGCTCGGCCGTCGCCGTGCTCGCCGGCGCCCTGCCCGTCCTCGCCTTCCCCGCCCCCTCGCTGTGGTGGTGGGCCTGGGTCGCGCTGGTCCCGTGGCTGCTGCTGGCCCGGAGCGCCCCGACCGGCAGGCGGGCCGCCTACGACGGCTGGTGTGCGGGGTTCGGGTTCATGCTGGCCATGCACCACTGGCTGCTGCCCAGCCTGCACGTGTTCACGTTCGTCATCGCCGCGCTGCTCGGCGCGCTGTGGGCGCCGTGGGGATGGCTGGTGCGGCGGCTGCTGGGCGGAGCCCCGTCGGGCGGCAGGGTCGCGGCGGCGCTCCTGGTGCTGCCGTCGGGCTGGCTGGCCGTGGAGCTGGTCCGGTCCTGGCAGGGGCTCGGCGGTCCCTGGGGCATGATCGGCGCCAGTCAGTGGCAGGTCGCCCCGGCGCTGCGGCTCGCCTCGGTCGGCGGGGTGTGGCTGCTCAGCTTCCTGGTGGTGGCCGTCGACGTGGCCGTCGCCGTCCTCGTCGCCGTCCGCCGGGCCCGGGTGCCCGCCGTGGCCGGACTGGTCGCCACCGCCGCCGTCACCTCCGCGGTCTGGGCGTGGTCGCCTCGCCCCGACACCGGCGAGCGGGTCGCGATCGCCGTGGTGCAGCCCGGTGTCGTCGCCGGCCGTGACAGCGCGGACCGGCGCTTCGACCGGGAGGAACAGCTGACCCGCGCACTGGCGGGCCGGGGCGCCGACCTGATCGTCTGGGGCGAGAGCAGCGTCGGCTTCGACCTGGACGACCGGCCGGACCTGGCACGGCGGCTGGCGGCACTGTCCCGGGAGACGGGCGCGGACATCCTGGTCAACGTGGACGCGCGGCGCTCGGACAAGCCCGGCATCTACAAGAGCTCGGTGCTCGTCGGTCCGGACGGCCTGACCGGCGACCGGTACGACAAGATGCGGCTGGTCCCCTTCGGGGAGTACGTTCCGGCGCGCTCACTGCTCGGCTGGGCCACCTCCGTCGGCAAGGCGGCGGGCGAGGACCGCAGGCGCGGCTCGCAGCAGGTCGTGATGGACGTGGGGGACGGGCTGCGGATCGGCCCGATGGTGTGCTTCGAGAGCGCGTTTCCCGACATGAGCCGGCGTCTGGCCGCCGACGGCGCCGAGGTGCTGCTCGCCCAGTCGTCGACGTCGACGTTCCAGGACACCTGGGCGCCCGCGCAGCACGCCTCGCTCGCCGCGCTGCGCGCCGCCGAGACCGGCCGCCCGATGGTCCACGCGACGCTGACCGGTGTCTCGGCCGTCCACGACGCGTCGGGTGCGCGGATCGGCCCCCGGCTCGGCACCGACGCGAGCGCGGCCCGGGTGTACGAGGTGCCGCTCGCGCACGGCAGCACGCCGTACGTCCGCTTCGGCGACTGGACGGTGCGCGCGGCGCTGCTGGTCCTCGCGGCCTGGGCCGTCACCGACGGGGTGCGGACGCTGCGGCTCAGGCGGTCGGATCCAGCACCGCGCGTACCACCCGCTCGCACAGCTCATGGGTCTCCAGCGCGTCCCGGGCACTGAGCACCGTGCCCGCCCGCACGGCATCGAGGAAGGCGAGCACCGCCTGCTCGATGCCGCGCTGCCGGGCCACCGGCACCCAGTCGCCGCGCCGCCGCACGGTCGGCTGGCCCTTGTGGTCGATCACCTCGGCGAGGTTGACCACCTGGCGCTTGGTGTCCTGACCGGAGACCTCCAGGATCTCCTCGGCCGAGCCGCTGAGCCGGTTCATCACGCCGAGCGCGGTGAAGCCGTCCCCGGCGAGCTGGAGCACGACGTGGTGGAGCAGGCCGTCCTCGGCGCGGAAGCGCACGGTGACGTCGTCGACCGGTCCGGGCACGAGGAACCGCAGGGTGTCGACGACGTGGATGAAGTCGTCGAGGATCATCGTGCGCGGCTCCTCCGGGAGCCCCGTGCGGTTCTTCTGCAGGAGGATCAGCTCGCGCGGGTGCTCGGCGCACTGCGCGTAACCGGGGGCGTGGCGCCGGTTGAAGCCGACGGCGAGACTCGTGCCGCGCTGCTCGGCGAGGGCCACCAGCCGCTGGGAGTCGGCGAGTTCGTAGGCGAGCGGCTTGTCGACGTAGGTCGGCACGCCGGCGTCCAGCAGCCTCGTCACGATCTCGGGGTGGACGGCCGTCGGCGCGTGCACGAAGGCGGCGTCGAGGCCCTGGGCGAGGAGGGAGCCGAGGTCGGCGTGGCGCTGCCGGTCCGGGACGCGCAGGGCGTCGGCGACGCGGGTGAGGGTCGCGGGGGTGCGGGTCTGCAGGTGCAGCTCCACGCCGGGCAGGGCTCCGAGCACCGGCAGGTAGGCCTTCTGCGCGATGTCGCCGAGTCCGATGCAACCGACCTTCACGGGGTGTGCTCCTCTATCGCTCGCCGGCCCGGGTCCGCTGCGAAGCATACGGCGCCTGCGGGGGCCGCCAGTCGGCGATGCCGTCGAAGCCGCGCAGGAACAGCGCGGGACCGGTCCTCGACAGCGCGGCGATCGCGGCGTCGCGTACGGCGGTCACGGCGCGGTTGCCCGCCATGTTGAGCCGGGCGACCCTGACGGCCTGCCGTGCGACGGCGGTCGTACGGGGGAGCCGGGCGGCCGTGTAGGCGGCGAGGTCGTCCCGGTGGTGGGCGAGCACGATCGCGTCCTCGATCGCCTGGTTGCCGCCCTGGCCGAGGGTCGGCGGCATGGCGTGGGCCGCGTCCCCGAGGAGGGCGACCCGGCCGCGGTGGTGGGAGGGCAGCGGCTCGGCGATGTGGTGCACGTCGTGGCGCAGGACGTCCTCGGGGCGGGCGGCGGCGAGGACGGCGGGGATCGGGTCGTGCCAGTCGCCGTACCGGTGCAGCAGCTCGGCCCGCTCGTCCGCGGCGCGCCCGCCCGCCGCGGTGACGGCGGCGGCGTACGCGTAGACCCGGCCGTCCTTCAGCGGGTGCGTGCCCCAGATGCGGCCCCGGCCCCAGGTCTCGTGCGAGGCGAACGCGACGCCGGGCAGCGGGATGAGCAGGCGCCAGGTGGTGAAACCGGAGTAGACGGGTCCGGGGTGGTCCGGGAACAGCGTGCGGCGCACGGTGGAGCGGATGCCGTCGGCGGCCACGACCAGGTCGGCCTCCAGCTCGCCGTCGGGCGTGACCACGCGGGCCGGCCGGTCGTCGGCGCCGGGGTCGGCGAGGGTCGCGGCGGCGCCCGTGCGGATCGCGCCGGGCGGCAGCCGCGCGGCGAGGCGGTCGACCAGGACGGACCGGGGCAGCAGCACGAGCGGGCCGCCGAACCGGGCCGCGGCGGCCTCGGCGCTGGACCGGGAGAGCCAGCGCCCGCCCGGGGTGCGCAGGCCTCCGTCGCCCTGCCAGGCGGCGAGGCCGCGGATCTCGTCGCCGAGGCCGATGACGTCCAGGGCGCGCAGGGCGTTGGGCGACAGGGAGATGGCGGCGCCGACCGGCTCCAGGGCCGGGGAGCGCTCCAGGACGGTGACCCGCACGCCGGCTCCGTGCAGGGCCGCCGCCGCGGTGAGCCCGCCGATCCCGCCGCCGATCACGACGGCCCGCCCGGTCCGCGCCATGGCTCCTCCTCGCGTCCGCACTCGCTCACTACAGGTGTAGTGAGCCGTTGCCTCGACCGTACTACATCCGTAGTGCGCCGGGTAGGTTGGCCGCATGTCCGCCCGTACCGCACCCCCCACCGGCGCCGCCCGCGCCGGCCTCGTCGCCGACGCCGCGCTCGCCCTGCTCGCCGAGCGCGGGATGCGCGGCCTCACGCACCGCGCGGTCGACGAGGCCGCGGGGCTCCCCCAGGGCTCCACGTCCAACCTGGCGCGGACCCGGCAGGCCCTGCTGGAGCTGGCGGTGCGGCGGCTGGCCGAGCGGGAGGCGCGGGTGCTGGCCCTGCACGAGATGCCGGACCCGCGCGCCGGCCTCGACGCCCTGGTGGACGCGCTGGCGCTGGCGACGCACCGGGCCCTGACCCGCAACCGCGAACTCACCCTGGCGCGCTACGAACTGGCTCTGGAGGCCACGCGCCGGCCCGAACTGCGGGCCTGCTTCGACGCCACCGGCGCCCGCTTCCGCGAGCAGCTCGGCACCCTCGTCACGGCGATGGGCTCGGCCGACCCGGCCCGTCACGTGCTGTCGCTCGTCGCCTGGGCGGACGGGCTGATGTTCTCCTGCGTGGCCGGATCGTTCAGTGCCGAGGTGCCGGGACCGGACGAGGTGCGGGCGGGGCTGCGGGAGTTGATCGTCGGAATGCTGGGCCGCTGACGTGCGCAATTCACTGGTGGATCACACCGGCGTGGGCCAGGATGCGGACATGACCACCGATCGCCGCGAACCCGCCACCGATGCCGACGAACGCACCATGCTGGAGGGCTGGCTGGACTACCACCGGCAGACCCTAGCCTGGAAGTGCGAGGGCCTGACCGACGCTCAGCTCCGGACCGCCGCCGTGGCCCCCTCCTCCCTGTCCCTGATGGGGCTGGTGCGGCACATGGCCGAGGTGGAGCGGAGCTGGTACCGCAGGGTGCTGGCGGCCGAGGAGGCCGAGCCGATCTACTACAGCGACGAGGACCCGGACGGCGAGTTCCACCTGACCGAGGCGGACACCTGGCAGGAGGCGTACGCCACCTGGCAGGCCGAGATCGAGGCCGCCCGGCGCCACGCGGCGGCCTTCCGCCTCGACGAGATGTCCCGGGGCAAGCACCGGCGCACCGGCGAGCCGTTCAGCCTGCGCTGGATCCACACGCACATGATCGAGGAGTACGCGCGGCACAACGGCCACGCCGATCTGATCCGCGAGTGCCTCGACGGCGCCACCGGCGACTGACGTCACCCGCCGGGAGCGCGAGACCTCCGTATGGGGCCGGAGATCACCCGTGCGGGGGCAAACTCCGCCCGTCCGCCGTCGCGGAGCGGGCCCGAGCCGCCAGAGTGACGCGGGTGCATCGAACGACGACCACCGCAACACTGCTGCTGTCCGTGGCTGTCTCGGCCCTGTCCGGCTGTACGACGGTCCAGCCCGCCTCCGGTCCGGCGGCCGGCGCCCGGCCGGCCGCGCCCCGCGCGGACGGCCCGGCCGAACAGGGGGCCGTACAGGCCCCGGCCCGTGAGGCGCTGGAGATGACCGGCTCCTCCCCCTCCCCCGGCCGCGCCTCGAAGAAGCCGCACCGCACGGGGCGTCCGGCGACCCCGGCACCGCGCAGACCCCCGGCCGCCGCCCCGCAGCCGCCGCGCCCCGAGGTGCCCTGGCGGCCGGGCGGATCCGCCCAGAGACCCCGCGCCGATGTCCCCGACCTTCCGGGACCGGCCGGCAAGGGCGCGGGGACGAACGTGTGCTCCTTGGGCAGGAAGTACGGCGGCTGGCGTCCCGGCAGTCCGGAGGCGACCATCTGCGAGCAGACGTACGGCCGCTGAAGCCGTACCGCCCACGCCGCCGAGGCCGCGACCCCCACGACTGCTCAGCCCGTACCGCCCGCGGTCACCCGCCGCGTGCCGTTCAAGGCCACTGGGTCCTGCCGCCCGGCGCGTGCCCTTCACGGCCGCTGGCGCGGTGGTCCCCACGGTCCGTCCGGAGCGGGTCCGCCGTCGCCGAGCCGCGACTCCAGGCGGCGGATCGCGGCGCGCACGCCCTCGCCGTAGCGGTCGTCGGCCAGCGCCTCGGCCGCGGCGCGGGCCTGCCGCAGATGCACCCGGGCGGCCTCGCGGTGACCGAGCCTGTCGTAGTCGGCGGCCAGGTCCAGGTGCAGCGAGGGATACAGGGCACGAGCGGCGGGCATGCCCTCGTGGTGCTCGGCGCCGTGTCCCTGGGTGATCTCCTCGGCGGCGGACAGAGCCCGCAGGTCCCACGCCAGTTCGTCCCCCGGGTCGTCCTGGGTGTCGGCCAGGTAGTGGGCCAGGGTGCAGCGGTGCAGCGGGTCGCCGTGCTCGCCGATCTCCGCCCACAGGACGAGGAAGCGGTGCCGGGCCTCCTCGCGGTCGCCCGCGTGGTGCAGCATGACGACCTGCCCGATCCGCGTCAGCACGGCGTCCGGCGCCGCCTGCTCCTGTCCCTTGGCCACCACGTCCTCCGTGCCCTCGTCGGCTGTCCCCGACGACGCTAACGGCAGGCACCGGACTTCCAGGTCAGGCGGCCCGTGACGCGCGGGCCGGTCGACGGACGACCGGCCCTCCGGACGCCGTTTCAGCCCAGATCGGGGATGGTCCAGTCGATCGGCTCGTGCCCCTGCGCGGCGACCGCCTCGTTGATCTGCGTGAACGGACGGGACCCGAAGAACTTCTTCGCCGACAGCGGCGAGGGGTGCGCGCCCTTGACCACCGCGTGCCGGGTCTCGTCGATCAGCGGCAGCTTCTTCTGCGCGTAGTTGCCCCACAGCACGAACACCGCCGGATCGGGCCGGCCGGCCACCGCGCGGATCACCGCGTCGGTGAACAGCTCCCAGCCCCGGGACTTGTGCGAGTTCGCCTCGCCGGCCCGGACCGTGAGCACCGCGTTGAGCAGCAGGACGCCCTGCTTCGCCCAGGGCATCAGGTAGCCGTTGTCCGGGATCGGGATGTCCAGCTCCGCGTGCATCTCCTTGTAGATGTTGCGCAGCGACGGCGGGACCTTCACGCCCGGCCGGACCGAGAAGCACAGCCCGTGGCCCTGTCCCTCGCCGTGGTACGGGTCCTGCCCGAGGACCAGCACCTTCACCTGGTCGTACGGCGTGGCATCCAGCGCGGCGAAGACCTCCTCGCGCGGGGGGTAGACGGGACCGTTCGCCCGCTCCTCCTCGACGAACTCCATCAGCTCCTTGAAGTAGGGCTTCTGCAGTTCGTCACCCAGCACCCCGCGCCAGGACTCGGGCAGCATGGCGATGTCGGTCACGTCGTTTTCCTTACGGTGTGCGGTAGCTTCCAGTCCTCAGAACCTACCGGCGACCACTGACAATCCGCTCCCGGGGGCCCCGGCCGGGGCCGGGAACGGACCGTCTACCAGCTGGTCTTGCGGGACAGCTGCCACATCATCATGATCGTCGAGGGGTCCAGCGCCCGCTCCGCGCCCGAGATGTCGTCGCTCGCGGCCACGTACTGCTTGCCCTGCCACAGCGGCAGCAGCCGCGCGTCGTCCACGAGGATCTGCTGCGCCCGCTCGAAGTCCTTCTCCACGTTGGCACGGTCGCTCTCGCGCCGGGACCTGGGCAGCAGATCGCCGGTGATCTCGGGGGCCGGGTACGGCGTGCCGAGCGCGTTCTGCTCGCCGACGAAGGGGGCTATGAAGTTCTCGGCGTCCGGGAAGTCCGGGGACCAGCCGCGGCCGAACACCGGGTACTCGCCCTTCTGGTACCCCTCGACGTACGTCTTCCAGGGCCGGCTCCGGACCGTCACCGTGAACAGGCCGGAGTCGTCGAGCTGCCGCTCGATCTCCTTGAACTCCGCCTCGGTCTCCGAGCCGTAGCGGTCGGTGGTGTACCAAAGGGTGAGCGGGACGGGGTCGGTGATGCCCGCGTCGGAGAGGATCCGGCGGGCCTTGGAGACGCTGGGGTCGCCGTAGTCGTCGAAGAAGCCCGTGGTGTGGCCCGTCAGTCCCTTGGGGACCATGGAGTACAGCGGGTCGACGGTGTCCTGGTAGACCCTGTGCGCGATCGCCGCCCGGTCGATCACCTGGGCGACGGCCTGGCGTACGGCCTTGCGGCCCGCCCAGGGGTCCGTGGGGTTGAACACCAGGTAGCTGATCTCCGCGCCGGTGCCCTCGACCAGCTGGAGGTCCTCCTCCTTGGCGGCCTTGCCCTGGAGCGTGATGATGTCGTCGGCCGCGAGACCCCGGTAGGTGGCCTGGATCTCATGGTCGCGCAGGGCCTTCACCATGCCGGCGGAGTCCTTGAAGTACCGGATGGTCACCGCGTCGTTGTGGCGTTCCGCGAAACCCTTGTAGCGGTCGTTGCGGACGAGTTCGGCCCGTTCCCCGTCCTGGTACGCCTCGAGCGTGTACGGACCGGAGCCGGCGATGCCGTCGGCCTTGCGCAGCGCGTCCGCCGGGTACTCGGCGGGGTCGACGATCGACATCGCCGGCGTGGCGAGCACGAACGGAAAGGTGGCGTCGGGCTTGTGGAGGTGGAAGACCACCTCGTGCTCGCTGGGGGCCTGGACCCGGTCGAGGCTGCCGAGCAGTCCGGCGGGACCACCGTTGACGTCGATCTTCCTGATCCGGTCGATGGAGTGCTTGACCGCCTGCGCGTCCAGCGGATGCCCGTTGGAGAAGGTCAGGCCACCGCGCAGCTCACAGCGGTACACCTGGTTCGCCGCGTCGGTGAACGCGCAGTTCTTGGCGGCGTCGGGCTGGGGCGTGGTCGCACCGTTGGGGTAACTGAGCAGCGTCTGGTAGACGTTGCGGAACAGCTCCCAGGAGCCGTCCCAGGAGGCCGCCGGATCCAGTGTGCTGGGCGCGCTGGTCGTTCCCACGACGATCGGGCCCTCGTCCTTCGAGCTGTCGGACGACAGGACGCCGCATCCGGTGATCAGCGACGACATGGACGCGATGGCCGCGACGCTCCGCAGGCATCGATTCCGGTTGAACACGCGCACGCTCCTCGATCCGCCGTACCAAGGGTCGGCAGACCATATCGCAGCACCCGGCTCCCTGAACTCCCTTGTGAACAGGGGTTTTGATCATTTTCGCGATGACTACGTTGTCATGACCCGGATGATCTCACCACGCGGGCACGGGCGCCGTCGCTGTCGGCGGCGCCCGTGCCGCGGTGACGCGCCGCGGGTGGCGTGTCAGGCCACGCCGGCGTTCAGGAAGATGCCGCCGTCGACCACCAGGGTCTGGCCGGTGACCCACGCGGACTGCTCCGAGGTGAGGAACGCGGCGGCGCCGCCGATGTCGGAGGGGACGCCGAGCCGGCCCAGCGGGTAGCCCGCGGCGGCCTCCTCCTCGCGGCCCTCGTACAGGGCGGCGGCGAACTTCGTCTTCACGACGGCCGGGGCGATCGCGTTGACCCGCACCCCGGGCGCGAACTCGTGCGCCAGCTGGGCGGTGAGGTTGATCAGCGCGGCCTTGCTGACGCCGTACGCGGCGATGAAGGGCGAGGGCGACAGGCCCGCGACGGAGGCGATGTTGACGATCGTGCCGCCGTTGTCCTTCTGCCAGGCGTGCCAGGTGCGCTGGGCGAAGCCGAGCGCCGAGACCACGTTGGTCTCGAAGACCTTGCGCGCGACGTTCAGGTCGAGGTCGGCGATCGGCCCGAACACCGGGTTGGTGCCGGCGTTGTTGACCAGGTGGTCGACGCGGCCGAAGGCCTCCATCGTGCGCTCGACGGCGACGGCCTGGTGGGTCTCGTCGTGGGCCTTGCCGGCCACGCCGATGACCCGGTCGGCGCCGAGCTTCTCGACGGCCTCCTTCAGGGCGTCCTCGTTGCGGCCGGTGATGCAGACGCGGTCGCCGCGTGCGACGAGCGCCTCGGCGATGCCGTAGCCGATGCCGCGGCTGGCCCCCGTGACGAGCGCGACCTTGCCGGAGAGGGCGGGGAGTTCAGTCATGTCCGTCTTCCCTAGTCGAGCGGTCCGCCGGCCACGTACAGCACCTGGCCGGAGACGAAGCCGGCGGCCTCGCCGGTGAAGAAGGCGATGGCGTTGGCGATGTCCTCGGGCTCACCCACGCGCTGCACCGGGATCTGGGTCGCGGCGGCGGCCTTGAAGTCCTCGAAGCCCATGCCGACGCGGTCGGCGGTGGCCTTGGTCATCTCGGTGGCGAT
This sequence comes from Streptomyces sp. NPDC093586, assembly GCF_044764905.1. Taxonomy (NCBI): domain Bacteria; kingdom Bacillati; phylum Actinomycetota; class Actinomycetes; order Kitasatosporales; family Streptomycetaceae; genus Streptomyces; species Streptomyces sp. NPDC093586. The sequence continues at coordinate 160,848 of NZ_JBIWJA010000014.1, forward strand.
GAAGCCGGGGGCGACGGCGTTGGCGGTGACGCCGAACTTGCCGAGTTCCTTGGCGAGGGTCTTGGTGAAGCCCTGGAGACCGGCCTTGGCGGCGGAGTAGTTGACCTGGCCGCGGTTGCCGAGCGCGGAGGAGGAGGACAGGTTGACGATACGGCCGAAGCCGGCGTCCACCATGTGCTTCTGGCATGCCTTCGACATCAGGAAGGCGCCGCGCAGGTGCACGTTCATGACGGTGTCCCAGTCGGAGACGCTCATCTTGAACAGCAGGTTGTCGCGCAGCACGCCCGCGTTGTTGACGAGGATCGTGGGTGCGCCCAGCTCCTCGGCGATGCGGGCGACGGCCGCCTCGACCTGCGCCTCGTCGGAGACGTCGCAGCCGACCGCGATCGCCTTGCCGCCGGCCGCGGTGATCTTCTCCACGGTGTCCTTGCAGGCTGCCTCGTCGAGGTCGATCACGGCGACGGCACGGCCTTCGGCGGCCAGTCGTACGGCGGTGGCGGCACCGATGCCGCGCGCGGCTCCGGTGACGACGGCGACCCGCTGCTCATGGATGGACATTGCTGCTTCTCCTCGTCCTGGGGATGCGGCCCGTGCGGGGCCCTTCGGCACGCCCTTGGGTGAGCGACCGCTTAGTACCTTCCGCAGACGTGACGCTAGAAGCCCTGGCACCCGGTGTCAACGGGACACCGGGCCGGTGTGATCCATTACCCGGATCCCCGGGCGCGCCGGCCGGGCCGGACTCCCCCGGACGGCCCAGCGCCACGGGCCCGCGCGGCGTGCGGGGCGGGTTGGGCGGTGCGTCCCGTTCCGGTCCGGGCGACCGGGACGTCGGTATCGGCCCGAGCCGCGTCGGCCGGGGTCTACGGAGGTGAGGCGTCGTCGGCGGATCGAGGCGCGGGGGGCCCGCCGGGAGGGGCGGCGCGTCCGAGGCGCGGGACCGCGCCCGGCGGGGCCGAGGCACGCGGACCCCTTGGGCCGGGCGGCCGAGACACGCGGACCCACCCTCGGGCGGCACGGTGAAGAGGTCGTGCTACCGCACCAGCAGGTCGAGGAGCCGCTCCGTCTCGGCGGCCGGATCGGTGGTGAGGCCGGTGTGCACGGGGCCCGGCTGGACGATCGTGGAACGGGGGGCGATCAGCCAGCGGAAGCGGCGGCCGGGGTCGTCGGATGCCGCCTGGCCCGCCGCGGCCCCGCCGACGCACACGCCCTCGACGGCGCGCAGCGCGGCGCGCACGCCGGACAGGTCCACGTGCGGGTCGAGCGCGAGCAGCCGGTTCTCGTCGAGGTGGGTACGGACGCCGACGTAGGAGGCGGCCCGGCAGTACACGAGCACTCCCGCGTTGACGCACTCGCCGCGCTCGATGCGCGGCACGACGCGCAGCAGCGCGTACTCGTAGACGTGGCGGTCGTTCACCGGGTCCCCTCGATGCGGTCGTGGATCGTGGCGGCCCGGGCGAGCAGCGGCCGGGCGTAGGCCCGCCGCAGGTCGTCGGGGGTCGCGAAGCCGGGCTCGTCCGTCAGCCAGACGTCCGGGATCTCGGCGGTGACCTCGGCGAGGAGTTCCTCGGTGACGAGGGGCGCGAGCGCGTCGGCCGCCGCGCGGACGTCGGGCTCGAACGGCGCGAGGGCGTGGTCGCGGGCGTCGTAGGGGCGGGCGGCCGAGGCCTCGGCGCCGGGCCAGTTGTGGTGCCAGATCATGGTGGCGCCGTGGTCGACGAGCCACACGTCGCCCCGCCACCGCAGCAGGTTGGGATTGCGCCAGGACCGGTCGACGTTGTTGACCAGCGCGTCGAACCAGACGATCCGCCCTGCCTCCGCCGGGCTCACCTCGAAGGCCAGCGGGTCGAAACCGAGGGCGCCGGAGAGGAAGTCCATGCCGAGGTTGGTGCCGCCGCTGGACTTGAGGAGTTCCTGTACCTGCTGGTCGGGCTCGCCGAGCCCCAGCACCGGGTCGAGGCCGACGGCCACCAGCCGCGGCACACGGAAGCCGAGCCGGCGGGCGAGTTCGCCGCAGACCACCTCGGCGACGAGCGTCTTGCGACCCTGCCCGGCACCGGTGAACTTCAGGACGTAGGTCCCGAGGTCGTCGGCCTCGACGAGTCCCGGGAGCGACCCCCCTTCACGCAGAGGCGTGATGTAGCGGGTCGCGGTGACCTCTTTCAGCATTCTCCCGGGCCATCCGTCTCTTCAGCCTGCAGCCGTCCACGGCCGTCAGCCCTTTGCTTCCGGCCTCGGACATGAAGTGAGCATAGTAACCGGGGGTGATCGCCGGCGAAGACGGTGTACGGAGGCGCCGGGCCCGCTCACCGGCCCGCCCCAGTTCCGCGACGCCCGTGTTCCTGCTGTCGGGACGCGTCCGGACCGGGTTCCAGGGGCGGACAGGTGAGGGAGAGGTGGGAGCGGCACACGGGGCGCGGGGCCTCCTCGACCCGGTGGCGTACGTGCCGGGGACGGACGAACAGGGCGGCCGTCGCCGAGGCGGCGAGGAACAGCACGACGGTCACGACGGCGGCGCGGTGGAAGGAGCGGTTCACCGCGGCACCGGAGGTGTAGGCGTCGCCGGAGAGGCCCACCAGGAGCGGCAGCGCGGCGACGATCAGCAGTTGGGCCACCCGTGCCGCGGTGTTGTTCACCCCGCTCGCCAGTCCCGCGTGCTCGGCGTCCACGGAGGCCAGGACGGTCGCCGTGAGCGGTGCCACGAACAGGCTCATGCCCAGGCCCATCACCAGGACCGGAGGAAGAACGTCCGGCAGGTAGGCGGAGCCGGGCCCGACCCGCAGCAGCAGCGACGCTCCGGCCGCGGCCACCAGCGGCCCCGTGATCAGGGGCACCGCGGGCCCGATGCGCCGGGCCAGGGCGCCCGCCCGGGCGGAGAGCAGGAGCATCAGCACGGTGATGGGCGTCGTGGCGAGACCGGCCTCCAGCGCGTCGTAGCCGAGCGCCGTCTGCAGCTGGACGGGCAGCAGGAACAGGATGCCGCCGATGGCCGCGTACAGGTACACCGTCATCCCGTTGGTCGCCGAGAACAGCCGGGAGGAGAACAGGGAGAGCGGCATCATCGGGTTCCCGGCCCGGCGTTCGACCCCGAGGAAGGCCGCCCCCGCGGCCACGGCGACCGCCGCCGGAAGCACGGCGCGGGTGGCGGGGCCGCCGGACGAGGCACTGATCAGCGCATAGCTCACGCCACCCAACGCCACGGCCGCGAGACACGCGCCCAGCGTGTCGAAGGGACGTCCGGCGGCGGCGGGATCACGGCTCTCGGGTACGAAGGCGACCGCGACGAGCAGCACGGCGACCGCGACGGGCACGTTGATGAGGAAGATCCACCGCCACCCCGGCCCGTCGATCAGCCAGCCCCCGAGGAACGGGCCGAGGGCGCCCGCCACACCGGTCAGGCCGGACCAGGCTCCCACCGCGCGCGACTGGTCGTCGGGGTGGAAGGACGCCCGTACCAGTGCGAGCGAGCCGGGGGTGAGCAGCGCGCCGCCCACGCCCTGCAGCGCACGGGCGCCGATGAGCACGTACTCGTTCGACGCGAGGCCGCACAGTGCCGAGGCCCCGGCGAACCAGGCGACGCCCAGCAGCAGGGTGCGTCGTCTGCCCGACCGGTCGCCGAGCGCGCCGCCCCAGAGGATCAGCGCGGACAGCGTCAGCATGTAGGCGTTGACGACCCACTGGAGCACCGACAGGGAGACGCCGAGATCACGTCCCATCCTCGGCAGGGCCACATTGACGGCCGTGCCGTCGAGCATGGCCATACCGGACGCGAGCACGACACAGGCCAGGACCCAGCGCCCGCGCGCCGAGGCCAGGCGCAGACCGTCCGTGGCGTCTCCGTTTCCGCTCACGCCCTCCAGCCTGCCGGTGACGGCCACCGGGTGCTCGCGGGAAGCGGCAGGAGAGGTCACCGGACCCACGGGCGGTGAAGCGGCGGCCTCTTGCGCCGGCCGACCCCGTGCAGTGGGCTGTCCCCCATGAGCAGAAGACGCCTCGCGATACTGACCGCGGCCCTGGTGGTGCCCGCCCTTCTGACGGGTGCTCCCGGCCATCGCGCCGAAGCCGCCGAGCCAGGTGCCGGCGGTTCGTCGGCACCCTCCGGACCGTCCCTCCTGCGGGGAGTGGACCTCGACACGGTCACCATCCCCGAGTTGCAGGCGCGCATGAGGCGCGGGGCACTGACCTCGTCCGCGCTGACCCTGACGTACCTCCGGCGGATCGAGGCCGTCGACCCGAAGATCCATGCGGTGCTGCGCACCAGTGCGACGGCCCTGCGCCAGGCGGCCGCCAGCGACGTCCGGCACCGGCTCGGCAGGACCCTGGGCCCGCTCGACGGCATCCCTGTTCTGCTGAAGGACAACGTGAACACCCGCGACATGCCGACGACGGCCGGGTCGCTGGCGCTCGCCGGGAGTCTGCCGGACACGGACGCGGATCTGGTCACGAGACTGCGGGCAGCGGGCGCGGTGATCCTCGGCAAGACCAACCTGTCCGAATGGGCCAACTTCCGCGCGGCGAAGCCGACCTCGGGCTGGTCGGCGGTGGGCGGGCAGACGCACAACCCGTACGTCCTGGACCGGAATCCGTGCGGATCGTCCTCCGGTTCGGCCGCCGCGCTCGCCGCGTCGCTGGCGCAGGTGGCGATCGGCACCGAGACGGACGGCTCCATCGTGTGCCCGGCCGGGATGAACGGGGTGGTCGGTCACAAGCCCAGTCTCGGACTGGTCAGCCAGTCGGGCGTCGTCCCGATCTCCGCCGAGCAGGACACGGCGGGCCCCATGGCACGCAACGTGATCGACACCGCGCTCACCCTCTCGGTGCTCAGCGGGCACGACACCGCGGGCGACGACGGTGCCTCCGGCCTCATGGACGCGGCCACGCGCCCCGGTGCTCTGCGCGGCAAGCGGATCGGTCTGTGGCGGCTTCCGTCGCTCGGCACCGAGGTGGACGCCCTGATGACCCGCACCGCGGCGGACCTGCGTGCCGCGGGGGCCCAGGTCGTCGAGGTGACGCCGCCGTACCAGGACAGGCTCGCCGAACTCGAGTTCCCGGCGCTGCTGAGCGAGTTCCACCGGGACATCGACGCCTACCTCTCCACCCGCGGCGGGCCTCGGGACCTCGCCGAACTGATCGAGTTCAACCGCGCGCACCCGGCCGAGCGGACCTGCTTCGCCGGTCAGGAGCTGTTCGAGCAGGCCCTGGCCGCGCCGCCGCCCACCGACCCGCGCTACCGGGCGATGCGCGCCGAGCTGCGGGACCTGTCCCGGCGGTCCATCGACGAGACGATGGACGCCCACGGCCTGGACGCCATCGCGTCCCCGGCGAACCCGCCCGCGTGGACGACCGACTGCGCGCGCGGCGACAACGACGTGATCCCCTCCTCGACCCCGGCCGCCGTCGCCGGGTACCCCTCGCTGTCCGTGCCCGCCGGGTTCGTCGGTGAACTGCCGGTCGGGCTGCTGCTGATGGCCGGCGACCACCAGGACGCCGGACTGCTGTCGCTGGGCGCGGCGGTGGAGCACCGGCTGGATGCCTGGCGGGCCCCCCGGTACCTGCCCTCGGCACCGGCCGGCGCCGCCCCGCGAAACGGCCGGTGACGACGGGACGGGACTCCGTCACGGTCCGGACTGAACAGCACGGGCCCCGCGGACGTACCTCTCGGCAGAGCACGCGTCCAGCCCCGGAAGGGAACGTCATCAGCATGACCAGCACACCGTTTCACCCCGCAACGGGACCGGCTCGTCGCACGGTCGTGGCGGCGGGGCTCGCCGTCGCCCTGACCTCGTGCGGAGGTTCGGACGGCGGCACGTCGGAAGATTCCGGTGCGGCGAACGGCGGCGAGAACGCCGGGACCGCGCTCGCGGCGACCGCGGACATCCCCGAAGGGGGCGGGAAGGTCTTCGCCGACCGGAAGGTCGTGGTCACCCAGCCCGCGGCGGGCGAGTTCAAGGCCTTCTCGGCCACCTGCACCCATCAGGGGTGCGCCGTGACGGACGTCTCCGACGGCGTCATCCACTGTCCCTGCCACAACAGCACGTTCTCGATCACCGACGGCGGCGTCCGGGGCGGTCCGGCGCCCAAGCCGCTGCTCGCCGTGCGGATCACGGTCAGCGGGGACTCGATCGAGCTGGCCTGAAGGGAGGACGACGAGCCGCGGGGCGCAAAGCCGTCCGGGTGTCGTCGCCGTAGGGCGGAACGGTCAGCCGAGCCGTCCCGCCGCCGTCCGCAGCGCCTCCACCGCCGCCCGGATCGACGGGCGGCGGTCGGCGTCCGCGCGCCACACGACGTACACGTGCCGGCGCACCCGCTGGCGCAGCGGCACGGTGACGACGCCGGCGGGCACGGGACGGCGTCCGAGCAGCGGGGCGATGCACACGCCGAGCCCCGCGGCGACCAGGCCGAGCTGGGTGTGGGTCTCGGCGGCGCGGTGGCCGATGATCGGTTCGATGCCCTTCGAGCGCAGCGTGAACATCAGCCACTCGTGGCAGAACTCGCCCTCGGCCCACGTGATCCACTCGTCCTCGGCGAACTCGGTGAGGTCCACCTCGTCCCGGCCGGCGAGCCGGTGGCCGGCCGGCATGGCCACGTCCGCGGGGTCGTCGAGGAGGGGCGCCTTGACCAGGCCGTCGGGCACCGGCATCGGCTTGTTGTACCAGTCGAGCACGACGGCCAGGTCGAGGTCGCCGCGCACCACGCCCGCGATGCCGCGCTCGGGTTCCAGCTCGCTGGAGCGGACGCGCAGCGCGGGATGCTCGGCGCGCAGGGCGGACAGCACGGCGGGGAACAGCCCGCGGGCGGCGGTCGGGAACGCCGACAGCCGGAGTTCGCCCACCACCTGCCCGCGGTGGGCCTCGAGATCGGACTGGGCGAGCTCGACCTGGGAGAGGATGCGCGCCGCGTGCTCGGCGAGGAGCCGGCCCGCGTCCGTGAGCCGCACGCCCCGGCCGTTCTTGGCCAGGAGTTGCTGGCCGACCTCGCGCTCCAGCTTGGACATCTGCTGGGAGACGGCCGAGGTGGTGATGTGCAGGCCCTCGGCGGCGCCGCTGACCGATCCGTGCCGGGCGAGGGCGTCGAGGGTGCGCAGGCGCTCCAGGTTCAACATGTAAGCGATGCTACGCAATATCGCGTGCGAAATCTCGATTGTGCTACGAGAAGGGCTGCAGCATCGTTGCCCCCATGAGCAGCGTCACGTCCTCCTCGCCCGCACCTCGCCGCGTCCTCGACTGGCGGCTGCGCTTCGGGGCCCTCGCCCTCGTCTGGGGTTTCAGCTTCCTCTTCATGAAGGTGGGGACGGAGAGCTTTGCCCCGTTCCAGGTCACACTGGGCCGGCTGGTGTTCGGTACGGCGGTGCTGGCCGTGGTGATGGCGGTGAAGCGGGAGCGGCTGCCGCGCGGGGCACGGACGTGGGCGCATCTGGCGGTCGCCGGGTTCCTGCTCAACGCGCTGCCGTTCTCGCTCTTCGCCTACTCGGAGCTGACGATCCCCTCGTCCCTGGCGGGCATCTGCAACGCGACCTCGCCGCTGTGGGGCATGGCCCTGTCCCTGGTCGCCCTGTCCGAGGACCGGCCGACCCGGCTGCGGGTGGCCGGCCTCGGCATCGGTTTCCTGGGCGTCCTGACGGTGCTGGGCGTCTGGCAGGGCTTCCACGGCCTGGACGTCACGGGTACGGCGCCGGCCCTGCTCGCCTCGCTGAGCTATCCGGTCGGCTGGATCTACGTCCGCCGCACCCTGACCGGTTCCCGCCACTCGCACCTGTCCCTGACGGGAGCGCAGTTGCTGCTCGCGACGCTGCAACTGGCGGTCGTCACCCCGCTGTCCACCTCGATGCCGTCACACTTCCCGGTGCTGCCCGTGCTGGCGGTCGCGGCGCTGGGCGCGCTCGGCACCGGGCTCGCCTTCCTGATCCAGTACGACCTGGTCGCCGAAGTGGGCCCGACGACGGCCCAGATGGTCACGTACTTCACGCCGGTCATCGCCACGGCCGCGGGCGTCGCGCTGCTGGGCGAGTCGCTGACCTGGTCGACGCCGGCCGGTGCGGCCGTCGTCCTCGCGGGTGCGGCCCTGACCCAGGCGCGGCCCAGGGCACCCCGCCCCGCCGAGTCGGCGCGTCCGGCCCGGGAACGTCAGAAGGCGACCGCCTGACCGCACGCCGACCGCCGCGGAGGCGTCGGACGCGGCGCCGCATCAGCCCTGTGCGGGCACGTCGGACGCGGCGCCGCACCGCCCCCCGTCCCGCCTCGTCGGACGCCGCACCGCCCCCGTCCCGCCTCGTCGGACGCGGCGCCGCCCCGGCCCCGCCCGGACGCGTCGGCCCCGCCCCGCACCGGCCCTGCCTCGTCAGACGTAGCGCCGCCCCGGCCCCGGCCCCAGCGCCGCCGCGACCGCGTCCGCCAGTGGCCGTTCCTCTCCGTCGGCCAGGGCCGAGACGGTGATCCGGATGCCGGGCGGGGAGCCGATCCGGAAGCGGGCGCCGGGCGCAACGGCCCAACCGGCGTGCAGCAGACGGGCGACGGCGCCGGTCTCGTCCGGCACGGGAACCCACACGTTCATGCCGCTGCGCCCGTGCGCCGTGACACCGCGCTGTCCGAGCGCGCCGAGCAGCGCGTCCCGGCGCCGTCCGTACGCCGCCGCCACCGTCCGCGTGTCCACCGCCTCCCCGGCCCACAGCAGCGCCACGGCCCGCTGGGTGATGCGGCTGACCCAGCCGGGGCCCAGCCGCTGTCGGCCGCGCACCCGGTCGAGGGTGACGGCGTCGCCGGTGAGCACGGCGAGCCGCAGGTCGGGCCCGCAGGCCTTGGCCGCCGAGCGGACGAAGGCCCAGCGGTGCGTCGTACCGGCGAGCGGGTGCAGCGGCAGGTCGACGATGCGGTGGCCGTGGTCGTCCTCGATCAGCAGCGTCTCCGGGTGCTCGCACAGGACGGACCGCAGGGCACGCGCGCGTGTGGCGCTCAGCGCGGCGCCCGTCGGGTTCTGCGCGCGGTCCGTGACGACCAGGGCGCGGGCACCGGCGGTCAGGGCACGGCGCACGTCGTCGGGCAGCGGCCCCTCGTCGTCGACGCCGACGGGGACCGTGCGCAGGCCGAGCGCGGGCACGAGGTCGAGCAGGCTGCCCCAGCCGGGGTCCTCGACGGCGACGGCGTCACCGGGCCGCAGGTGTGCCGCGAGCACCCGTTCCATGGCGTCCAGCGAGCCGGACGTGACGGCCACGGGGCCGTCCGGCACGCCGTCGGCGTCCAGCTCGGCGCGCGCCAGGCGCTCCAGCTCCGGTTCCACGGGCGCGTGCCCGTACAGCACCGGCTCCCGGTCGCCCTGTCCGGCGGCCGCGGCGAACACCGGGCCGAGCGCGGGCAGCAGCGCCGGATCCGGGTTGCCGGCGGACACGTCGCGCACGCCCTCGGGCACCTCGACGCGGATGAACTCGCGCCCCGTGGTGGCCGGCTTCGCGCGCACCCGGCTGCCCCGGCGCCCGGCGGTCTCGATGACCCCACGCTCCCGCAGCGTGCGGTAGGCCGCGGCGACGGTGTTGGGATTCACCCCCAGTTGCTCGGCCAACTCCCGCATGGGAGGCAGAGATTGCCCCGGTTCCAGCTCGCCCGCGCTCACCGCACGTTCGACGCTCGCGGAAATCTCCGCCGCACCACGCCCCGTGATCCGATACTCTCCTAGCACAAACAACATTATGCACTAGTGCAATGGAGAGCACCATGCAGGGGACCCCGCAGACACCGTCGCAGCCCACGACCGCCTACTCGCCCACCGACCGCACCGTCCCCACCCGTTCCCCCGGCCGGGCCTCCTACGACAAGGAACTGGTGCACGCGATACTCGACGAGGGCTACGTCTGCCACCTCGGTTTCGTCCGCGACGGCGCGCCCGTCGTCCTGCCCACGCTGTACGGCCGGGTCGGCGAACGCCTCTACGTGCACGGCTCCACGGGCTCGCGCCCGCTGCGGATGGCGGGCCAGGCGGACCCGGGCCTGCCCGTGTGCCTGACGGTGACGCACGTGGACGCGCTGGTGCTGGCCCGCTCGGCCTTCCACCACTCGATCAACTACCGGTCGGTCGTGGTGCACGGCACCGCGTACGACGTGACGGACCCCGAGGAGAAGCGCACGGCTCTGGACGCCCTGGTCGACCACGTCGTCCCCGGCCGCTCGCAGGACTCCCGGCCGGCCGACAAGAAGGAACTGGCCGCCACCGCCGTGATCCGCCTCGACCTGGACGAGGTCTCCGCCAAGCTCCGCACCGGCGGCGTGAACGACGAGCCGGAGGACCTCGCCCTCCCCCACTGGGCCGGCCTCCTCCCGCTGCGCAAGGGCTACGGCACCCCGATCGCCGACCCGGGCCTGGAAGCGGGCACCGAGCTGCCCGGCTATCTGACCGCCCTGTGACGCGGGTCCACCCGTAGGAGCGTGCGGTGCCGTCGCGAAGGCTCCGCCGTCAGGCGAGCTCCGGCGGCCTCCACGCCCGTCGCACCTCCGCCGCCACGAGGCCCGTGACCGAGCCGGGCACCAGCGGGGGCCACCCCTCGGGCAGAGACGGACCGGCGTCTGCGGGCGGCGCCGGCCGGCCCTGCGCCGGGCGGCTTCCGGGGGCCCGCCCCAGGCGGCCGGAGGCGGGTGGTCGCACGCACGGCCGGCTCTCTAGGCCGACGTCCCCCGGCTGGACAACTCCCTTTCCGGCCCGCCGCTCGCCACCGGGTCCGCGGAGCCCTTGGCGGGCGCGGAGGACTGGGCGATGAAGGCGCCCACGAGGACCACCACGCCGCCGACGATCTGCGGCGCCGAGAGGTGTTCACCGAGCAGGATCCAGGCCAGGACGGTGGCGATGACCGCTTCGAGGCACGCCACGACGCCCGCGACCTGTGGTGACAGACGACGCACGGAGAGCACGCCGGTGACGTAGGCGAGGACCGTGGCGACGAGGACGATCCAGGCCAGCAGCAGGGCGGCGGCGACGGGGGTGCCGTTCATGGGCGCGGTGTCCGCGAGCAGGGACCAGTCCATGGTCCAGGGACGGGCGATCACGGTGAGCACGGCGGCGCCGACGAGCAGCCCGTACGCGATGACACCCAGCGGGTCGGGCGCGTCGTCGCCCGCGTCGCTGCCCTGGTCGGACAGGACGAAGTAGCCGACCTGGCAGCAGGCCGCGCCCAGCGCGAGCAGCAGCCCGAGGGCGTCGAAGCCGAGGCCGGACCAGACCTCCACGACGCAGGCGAGCCCGCCGACCGCGAGGACCACACCGAGCGCGGCCGCCCGCGTGACCGGCCGGCGCTGCACGAACCGCACCCAGCCGAGGACCAGGGCGGGTGCCAGGTACTCGACGAGCAGGGCGACGCCGACGGGGATCCGGGAGAGCGCGGCGAAGTAGCAGGCCTGCACACCCGCCACGGCGAAGAGCCCGAAGCCGGCCAGCAGCCCCGGGCGGCGGCGCAGCAGCGCGCGGTGGCGCACGGCGAGCGGGAGCATCACCAGGGCCGCGCCGGCCACCCGCAGCCAGACCACGTGGAGCGGGTCGAGGCCCGCCTCGATCAGCGGCTTGGCCGCGACACCGGAACCTCCGAAGGCGACCGCCGAGGCGAGCGCGAGTCCGAGCCCGGCGCCCTTTCCCCGGCTGCCGCGAGGGCTGTCAGTCGTCTGCACCGGCACATGATGACAGGGGACGACATGACCGTCACCCCCAATGACACCTGTCTCACCGGCTGGACATCCGGCATGGTGCCGGTCGTGGGGTCAGGGCGTCGGCCCGACGTGGTCGTCCACCCGGGCGAGGACCGTGCGGGGATCGACGGCGGCGCGGCCGAGCACCTCGACGGCCCGGGCCCGCGGATCCGCGACGAGGGCCGCGAGCAGGTCGATTCCGCGGGCCTCGGCCGCCTTCCGCCGGGCGGCGCGGGCGCGGGCGTCCTCCATGGCCGCCGCGGCCAGCGGCGAGAATCCGGTGGTCCCCCTCACCACGGGCACGGCGCCGGAGTCCTCGACGGCGCTCTGCCAGCGCAGGCCGTATCCGATGCTGCGCTGTACGAGGTAGCCGAGCAGGCGGGCGAGCTGCGGCCCCTCGCCGAGGACGGCCCGTGCCTCGGGGTCGTACTCCAGGAGGGAGTGCAGCAGGTGGGCCGTGTCGATCTGCCGGTCCCCGTCCCGCACCGCTCTGCGGCGGGCACCGGAGACCACCGGTGCCAGTTCCGCGCTGAACGGGGCATCGGCGTCGGCGCCGTCCGGGCGCCGGTCGCCTTGCTCGCCGGCCGACTGCCGGGGGGTACGGGGTTGCACGTCTCCCAGCACATCACCCCCTTCGGCCCGGGACATCCCCGGACGGGAGCATTTCGGCGTCCCACGCAGAGTGGACCCGGCGGGCCGGAGCATCCTCCTTACGGAGGAGATCACGCCGTTGGCCCCCTCATGCCGCGCGCCGCCTCACGGCACAACCCCAGCGGGCCGTCGCGGGTCCGACAGGGGTATGAGGAGCAGGTGCGCGTGCTGGCTGGTGGCGCTGCCGGCGGTCGACGGCCGGGAGTACGTGTACCGGGTGTACGCGCCCGAGGACGCACTGGCCGCCGACCTGTTCTGGGACGCCTGGCACTGTCACGACGAGAGTGCCCTTCCGCGCGCGTGGGACCTGTTCGACGCGGCGGTGATACGGCGGACGGACTGACCGCGGCGCGCGCACGAGGGCGCCCCGCGGTATCGCTGCGCGGGGCGCCCGGCCGTGCCGTACCGGTCAGTCCTCCCTACCTTGTTGATCGGGATGAGCGAGCCATTCGTAGGGTTGGCTCACCCAGGGGGTCCGGGTGTGGCTTTCAGTCCTCTGCCGC
>NZ_JBIWJA010000015.1:0-170753 GCF_044764905.1 Streptomyces sp. NPDC093586
CTCCCCGGCCCATTCCCCCATCACCACACCAAAGAGTCTGGCCCTGCCGCTCACGCGGCAGGGCCAGAACCCCAAGATCTTCATGAGTCTTCTAGGGGCTGTTTGAAGTTTGGATCTTTTCGAGGCTCGGTGATCGGTCGGTCCGGGCTGGTAGTACTCGCATGTGGCGCGTTTCGATGTGACGGATGCTGAGTGGGAGTTGATCGAGGGATGTCTGCCGGTGGCGGCGACGGGTCCGCTGCCTCGGCGGGTGCGGGACCAGTTCAACGGCGTGCTGTGGAGGTTTCGCACCGGCAGTGGCTGGCGTGATGTCCCGGAGCGCTACGGCCCCTGGTCCACGGTGTACTCGCGGTTCAGAGCCTGGTCGAAGGCCGGGGTGTTCCAGGCGCTGATGGACGGTCTGATCGCCGAGGCTGCTGCGCGCGGGCAGGTCGGGCTGGAACTGGTCAGTGTGGACTCCACGGTCGTGCGGGCCCATCACGAATCGGCAGGTCTGGCGGTCGCCGGGGAGACCCTGGACGCTCTCGAACAGGCACTGACCGAGGAAAAGGGGGTTCCGCTGCCGGAACAGGGACCGGTCCTGCGGGTGATGCGCCGCCGCCGGTACCCGGCGCGGGCGACTCGCAGGAGGACCGGGAGCGGTCCGCGGCACGGCGCCGTCGCCGGGCACGGGCGAAGGCGGCCGGGCTCGGCAGGTCCAGAGGCGGGCTGAGCAGCAAGGTCCACGCAGCGGTCGACGCGGCGGGACTGCCGCTGGTGCTCGTGGTGACCCCGGGCCAGGCGGCGGACTGCCCGCAGTTCCAGGTGGTGCTCGGCCGGGTACGCGTCGCAGGACCCAGGGGCCGCCCGCGCACCCGTCCCGGGGCGGTGGCCGCCGACAAGGCCTACTCGTCCAAGGCCAACCGCGCCTACCTGCGCAGACGCGGCATCACCGCAGTGATCCCGGAAAAGGACGACCAGGCTGCCAATCGCCGGAAGAAGGGCTCGGCCGGCGGCCGGCCACCAGCCTTCGACGCGCACCGCTACAAGCAGCGCAATACTGTGGAGCGCTGCTTCCAGAAGATCAAGACCTGGCGCGGGCTCGCCACCCGCTACGACAAGTCACCCGAGAGCTACGAGGCAGGACTTCACCTCCGGGGATCGCTCATGTGGCTGAAGCACCTCACCTCAACCGCATGATCCGAACCCCAAACACCCCCTAGATCCCGAGGCGTTCGAGGTCCGGCAGACGGGGGCGGGTGAAGGCGGTCGCACGTTGCCGGGCCTGTTCGCCCAGGGTGTGGTGGTCGGCGGTGCGGATGGTCTCCGCCCACCCTTCCGCGCCGGCCGCGGTGGGAAGAACGATGCCTGCGTTGCCTATGGCTTCGGGGATGCCGCCCCGGTCGGTGCCGATGCTCGGGGTCCCGTGCAGTGCGGCTTCGATGATCACGCGGGGGAAGGCGTCCTCCACCGTGGACGGCACGAGCAGGAGGCGGTGGCTGCGGTAGAGGGGGCTCATGTCGTAGACCCGCGGCACCCAGGTGACGTTGGGGTAGCCGGCGAACTCCTCCGCGGTGTTCCACCAGCCTTCCACCAGGGTGAAGCGCTGTTCGGGCATGCGGCGGATGAGCTGGTGCAGCAGCTCGGAGCCTTTCGCCGGGATGGGATTGACCATGAGCACGGCCCTGGTCCGCTCGCTGCGGTGTTGCTCCGGCTTCGGTGGGGTGAAGGACGGATACAGGACGGACAGCCGGGTGCCATCGGTCCGGGGCGCCCGTCGGATGACGAACTCGGACACGGCCAGTCCATGGTGCGGACGACCGTCGAGGACGCCCAGTCCCGTCCTGGACACCGAGTGCAGGATGCCTGCGACGAGAGAGGTGGGCCGGGCTCGGGCGGCAATGTCGGCCGCACCTTCCTGGGAAGTGAACACCACGTCCGGCCGCACGTGGGACAGCACGTTCCGCAGGGCTGACGTGATCCGCTGCTGCGGTACTGCTATGCAGTCCACTCCATTCCACCTGTAGCGCAGATCCTCCTCGGTCTCCTCGTACTCGGTGTCGTTTGCGCCGAGGTAGGTCCGCATCTGGATGACCTGTGTGGACTGGTCCCAGGGTGCTTGGTGGGAGCCGAGGTAGACGGTGTGCCATCCGGCTGCCGCGAGTTCCTCGGCGAGGAGTTGCTGGGTGATCTCCGCACCGCCGATGAGGAACGGAGGCGGGGTACGCCGCCAGGCGAAGAGGGCTGTGGGCATCGGTCGGTCACCTGGTCCAGTACGTGACGAGGGCCTCCACCGCGTGCGCGACCGCGTCCGGGCCGGTGTCGGCGGGGATGACGGTCACCTCCCGTGACACGGGCGGCTGCGCCGCGGAGACGAAATAGTCCCGCGCGTGTGCCAGGAACGTCGGCTCGTGGAGGAAGTACCCGGACTCGGCCGCCGTGTGCCCGGCCGCCTTGCGGCGCAGGGCCAGCTCCTCGGTCGGCACGTCCAGGTAGAGGGTGTGGTGGGGGCGCAGGAACGGCAGCTCCTGGAGGCGGTCGCGCAGGCGGTGGTGGACGTCGTAGCCGAACAGGGCGTCGAGCGCGTGGGCGTGGGCCAGGAGGGTGTCCACCGAGCGGTCCAGGAGTACGACGGGCTTGGCGCTGACAAGCGCCCGGCGCACGCGAGTGCCTTCGATGGCCATGAACGTCTCGAACGCGGCGATCTGTTCGGCGGCGGACGCGGTCAGGACGGGCGGGATGTCGGTGCGACGGGCGATGTGCTGGACGTAGCAGTCCGAGACGAAGGCCCGCTTCTCGATGCCGCGCGTGCGCAGGTGGTGAATCGCGGTGGACTTGCCGGCGTACGAGGGCCCTTCGAGCGCGATGATCTTCACGGCGACTCCGTCCGGTAGAAGCGCTCGGCAAAGGCTCCCGTGCGGCTCAGGAGGCCGTCCGCTGTCGTCCACGCGTACCGGATCGGCCGGTACATCTTGCGGACCGGGTGCATCTGCGAGCCGTGCATGTGCAGCACCGTGACCTTGTCGAGCACGACGTCGGTGATGTCGGTCGGCTCGGCTACCAGGGCGTGGCCAGCGCGTGCTCGGAAGAGGTGTTGGTCGCAGCCGGCCAGGGCGTAGGTGGGCCAGAAGGCGAGGTCTTCCCAGAACCAGCGGCATCCGAGTCGTACTGCTGCCCTGTGTACGAGGAGGTGGTCGGGGTGGCGGGTAACGGCGGCCGGGGCAAGGAGTTCGGCGTCGGGATGGGCTTCGGCGATCTCTCGGAGCTCGTCCGTGATCCGGTCCAGGCGTTGTGGATCGAAGGGTCGGTACGGGGGTGCTGCGTCCTGGTGGCCGAGGGCGATCCGATCGGCGACGAAGGCAGCCAGCGCGGCAGCGCCTTCTCGGCTGCGCAGGTCGGATACGGCGGCTTCGGTGACGTAAGTGTTTTCCAGGGCCGGGTGGACGCTGGTGGAGCGGGTGAACACCGTGGCCACGGTGAGTGGCCGGAGATGGGCCAGGAAGGTGCCGGAGGCGGACAGGGCGAAGTCGTCGTGGTGGGGTTCGATGGCGAGCACCGGGCGGCCGGCTGGGCACCGTTTCTCGATGAAGTAGAGATCTCCGCTGTGTGGGGCCCTGAGTGCGATCACCCGGTGGTCGTGAGCCCGGTGGCGCTCGGCCAAGTGCTTGGTCCACCGCTGGTGGGCGTGCATGAGGTCGTCGGGGAAGGTGTAGATCCCTTCCGCGTCCGGCACGGGCAGCGTCATGGTCATGGTGGGCTCCGGGATCATCGGACGGTGCTCTGGTACCAGTGGCGCCACATGCGAGCGGAGCTGAGCCGCAACCGTGCGGTGACGGGGTTCTGCCACCACAGCATCCGGAGGCTGGACCACTGGTCGTAGCGGCGGGTGGAGGGGCGTACGCGCAGCTCGTCGAGGATCACGACCGGGGCGTTCACGCTGCGGCCGTGGGTTGCCAGGCGGTGGAAGAACTCCACGTCCTCGCTCATGAACAGGTCGTCGCGGTATCCGCCGATCTCCTGGAAGGCGACCGCGGTGGCGAACTGGGCGACGCCTTGGGCGCCGCCGCGCGTGTCTCGGTGGTGGTCCCAGTACGCGCAGAGCAGCCGTGCGCCGAGCCGCTTGGGGGTGTACAGGGGCGGGATGGCGCCACCGACAGCGCCGCCGTCCATGGCGGTGGCCGCGGCAGTGATCGCCTCCATGGGCAGGGCGACGTCGGCGTCCGTGAAGAACAGCCTGCGACCGTGGGCGGCAGCCGCTCCGGTGTTGCGGACCCGGCCGATGTTGCGGACGGTCTCGCTGATCACTCGGACGCCGAAGGAGGCAGCCATGTCGGTGGTGGCGTCGGTGGAGGCGTTGTCCACCACGATCACCTCTCCTCGCTCGCCGCTCGTCTCCTGCCACCGTTCGAGGGAGGCGAGGACAGTGGGGAGGTAACGGGGCAGGTATGCCGCTTCATTGTGGGCTGGAATGACCACCGTCAGTCCAGTGCTGGTCATCGGGGAGTCCCTTCCCTTCGGGGCGTACGGAAGAGGTGCGGTGTCTGGCGGGCCAGGTCGTCCAGGCGGCCCGACCACAGGGAGCGGCTCGAACCAGGCGAGGCGTGGACCCAGCAGCGGACGGTGTGGAGGACCACCCAGGCCGACAGCCGTGAATCGTCCAGGGGATGCCGGTAGGCGCCGATCAGCGTGCGCCGGTCCCACGGCGTGTGCGCCGCGGTCATGACGAGGGCGTGAGCGACGTCCGCCTCCCGTCGGCCCGGCGCGGCATCCGTGAAGTCGACCAGGTAGCGCCTGCCGCGCGGGTCGGAGAGTACGACGTTGTCGAAGTGGATGTCGCCGTGGCACCACACGCTGGGTGCCCGGTCCGGTGTGCCGGCGATGATGGCGAGGGCGGGGCCGATCCGGCTCAGCAGCTCGGGTGGGCAACGGCTCACCAGGGAGGAGACCGAGTCGAAGAACGGGCGGCGCGGCACCACGTGCTCGACCGGTGCCCCGTGCAGACGCCCGAGGAGGCAGCCGAGGTCCCGGAGAGCCTGGGCATGCGGAATGTGGCCGGACCGCACGAAGGCCCCCAGCGTCTGCCCACCGAGGTCACGGGTGATGAGCGCGGTGGCCCCCTCTCCGGAGATCACACCGCTGCCGAGCACCTGCGGGACCGGTACAACGAAGCCAGCAGCGCGGATGGCGGTGGCCTCGGTCAGCGCGTTGCGGCGGGCGGTGTGGTCGTACAGCTTCACGATCACGCTCCGACCGTCACGGAGGCCCGCCCGGAACACCGCCGTCCGGGAGCCCGACGACAGGCGCTCCGCGGTCCGGGCGGGCGCCCCGAGGAGAACGCTGCACGCATGCGAGACCACGGCGGGCGGCGTGGTCATCGAAGCCCCGCCGGCTCGGGATGGGCGGCGCCCAGCGCGCGGACATGCCGAAGGGTCCGCTTCAGCAGAGCGCGGTACTCCAGTACGTCGGCCGTACCCGGGCAGTCTGCCTGCCATGGCTTCTCCGGGCCCACGAAGTGGACGAGACGGGCGGCCGGGTCGGGCCGCAGAGGGCGGCTGACGACGCGACGTACCCAATCGCCACGTTCGAGATACCGACCCACCTCGAACCGGTTGTACGCGGCGCCGACCGGCCGCACGCGGCCGGTGCGGAGGAACCACAGGTTCAGGGCGTCCTGGTCGTTGTGGAGGATGTGCCGGCGGTGTCTGGCCAGGGCCTGCTCGATGCCACGGTGGACGCGCGGCAGATCACCGGTGTGAGTCCACAGAAGACCGGCGTTGTAGTAAGGGCGGTTTCTCAGATGCGGCCAGCGGTCCACGACGCCCGGCAGGGCGGGGCATCCGCCGACGGACGGGTTGAACTCGTCGCGTACGGCACCTACCTCGCCCGGGCGAAGAGCATGGAGCGGGGTGGTCAGGTCACCGCGGACCAGGACGTCGGCGTCCACGTAGACCAGGTAGGGGCGGCGGACGAAGGCGGGCGTGAACTCGAACCGCAGATACGTGGTGACGGTGATGTACGAGGTGTCCGCCATCCGCGCGGAGCGCAGTGGGGAACGGCGGGCCAGGGCGAATGAGCCGAAGCCGACTCGCTTGGCGAGGTGAGCCAGCAGCAGTGCCTGGGGTGGTCCGAGGTCGAAGCTGAGTAAGCGCACCGCCGCGGCCTTGCGGGCGCGAGGGCTGAGGCTGTCGGCCAGCGAGGCGATCGTGGCGAGGCCGGGGGTGAGGTAGTGCCGGTCGATGCAGATGCCGAATGCGTACACGGCGGGTCCACCTTCCGGGCGTGTCTGGGGGAGTGTTCTGGCGATGAGTGGTGAGTCGTGGGCGCGCATGCGATGTTGCTGGCCCGGTGGTGCCGGCTCCGCCATGGGCCTCATGGCGGCAGGGCATCAAGCGGTGCTCTCTCGGTGCACGCGTTCCTCGCGCGTCTCGATGACGTGGAGGCTGTCGGGCTCGTCCGTCTCCCACTGATTCGTCGTGCCGCCCGACACCGGACGCAGGACCCACACAGCACCCTGCTTGATGTCGGTGACGATGGCGTGGCGTCCGCCGGTGTCCTCGACCAGATCACCGACTCCTGCCCGTGCCCGGGTCACGAGGCGGCTCCCGGAGCGAGGTCTTGCCACAGCCACCAGCCCGAGGAGGCTTCGAGCAGAACGCGCCGGCGTTCCTGCCGTCCGGCGGTCTGGCGGGGTGGCGGGGACGTCGCCTCGGCGAGGAAACCGCCTCGGTCACGGATGAGCACACCGAGCGCGGCGAACTGCGCGGCATCGTCCGCGAGGTGGGAGATTCCGGCGACGATGATGCCGCGGACCAGGCCGGAGGACAGCGTGCTCGTGACAGCCGCCCAAGCCGGGCGGAGGTCCAACGGCACACATGGGTTGTCGTCGGACCAGGCGCCGGCCACGTGCCAGTGCCGGGCGTCGGCGTAGCGGCGTGCGCGGTGTTCGGCCTCGCGGACAGCGGCCGACTCGAACGCGCAGGAGTAGATGGCGACCGGCACGTGTCCGATGCCGCCGGGTGAGTATTTCGGCATGCGATCAGCGTGCTGCCCGCCCTGTCCGTGGGACAGGCACGGTCCATGGCGGTGCCAGGAACTCGTGACTCGATGGCCTGACACGACCCGTGTTGCTGCGCTCTCGTCCTCCAGCAGAAGTGCAACGGGACGTGACAGTCGGACTGGTGGCGGCCGTGGGAGCTGCTACGGCACGTGGCGGTGGCCGGTCAGCGTACGGCGAGGGGCACACCAGCCGCGCGGGCGAGCCCGCGGAGCCGCGCGACGGACACACCGGCGAGGCGGGAGATGATCACTCCGGGCAGCATCTGGTGCCGCACCCAGGCTGGCGCCATGCCACAAACCCTTTCCAGGGTGTCGGCAGCCTGGTCCCATCGGCGGCACTCCACGTGCGTCAAGGCGACGTCGAGACCGTACCGGGCCCGAGTGGCGAGGGGCACCGTGTCGTCCAGCCGGACCGTGTCCATGAGTCGCAGCGCACCGCCGGTGTCGCCGAGGGCGACGGCGATGCTCATGGCCTGCGTGCCGGCGTACAGAGGCCCGAACGGCTGGGCATGTCGGCCACGGGCATGTTCCACACCTAGGCGGGCGCCGACCGCGTGGGCCTGGGAGAGGTACTCCCGGGCGGTGTCCGGCGAGGAGCCACCCCGGGACGCGGCCACAGCCGCGTTCGTGACGAGCTGCCCGTACACCGACAACCGGTCCGGGTCGTGCTCGGACATCTTCGGCTCGATCCGGTCGGCCTGAGCCGCGGCGAGGGCGAAACCCTGTGCGGTCCGCCCGTCGCGGAGATTCACCCACGCCGTGGTGGCGGCCAGGTGGGCATCTCGCAGGTCGTCACCGGCCTGCACGGCGATCTGCCGGCCATAGGTGAGCGCCGCGTAGGCCAGGTCCCGTGAACCCCACACGTTCGCGGCCATCCCGGCGGTCTGGAAGACATCGGCCAGGACGCCGGCCGCGGCCTCCCGCTCGTCGGCGTCCGCCATGTCGTACCGGGCGCGAGCTTCGGGGAGCAAGGCACCGAGCAACGCGCCGAGTTCGGTGTAGCGCCCCGCCCAGTAGGCGGCGTCAGCGCGCCGGACGACATCACGGAGCTCTTCGACGGTGCCCGGCTCGGTGTCGGTGGGGATGCCGATGGCGGCATCGTGTGTGGCAGCGGACAGCGCCCGCAATGCCGCACGCTCGTCGCGGTCCATGGAGCGACGGGGTGCCTGCTGGCCGAGGAGCACGGCGATGTCGGTGCCGAGGGCGGAGGCGATGGACAGAAGCGACGGCAAGGAAGCGGTGCCACCCCGTTCCAACTTCCGTACGACGCCCACGGAGACGTTGGCTGCTTCCGCCAACCGCTCCTGGGTCATGCCCCCGCGCAGCGTCTTGAGCCGTTCAGCGGTGCTGTACTCGGACCATTGCATGCCAGCAGCTCCTCCCCGTTCGGCCAGGCACGGACCGTACCCACTGCTTTACGACCAGCAACAGCCACAGGCACGAGGGCAGTGGCGAGTTGGCTGGAAGTCACCGCTGGACGGAGAGCGCGGCGCTCACACCGAGCAGCCCTTCCAGTTCAGCCACTGTGGACGCTTCGTCCGTCGCGAGGACGGTGGTGATGCCCAGGGCCTCCGCCGGTGGGAGGTTCCGAGGGTGGTCGTCAACGAACACGCACGCCCGTCCAGGAAGCCCGAGGTGTTCC
Organism: Streptomyces sp. NPDC093586; assembly: GCF_044764905.1. NCBI lineage: Bacteria > Bacillati > Actinomycetota > Actinomycetes > Kitasatosporales > Streptomycetaceae > Streptomyces > Streptomyces sp. NPDC093586. The sequence goes on from NZ_JBIWJA010000015.1 coordinate 8,678, forward strand.
AGCGTCAGCTCGTAGATGGCAGGGTCGGGCTTCGCCATGCCGACCTGCTCGGAAATGACGTGCACGTCGAAGAGGTCCCAAACGCCGGCGTCCTCGTACGGGTTGAAGGGGTCCATGCCGAAGCTGTTCGACAAGAGAGCGAGACGGTATCCCGCATCCTTGGCGGCACGCGCGAGCGCGGCCATACGCCGCGCCGCGGGCACTGCGGACCAGGCCCGACCCATCAGGTTCTCCGGTGCGACATGGTCACCGAGAAGGGCCGCAGTGCGCTTGTTCCACTCCTCCTGGTCGATTTCGCCGACCTCCAGCGCCGCGTACAGCCGCCGGCCTTCAGGGTCATCGTTGAGCGTGGCACGCCACGCTTCCGGGCGAAGCCCCTCAGACTCGCACCAGGCTCGGTGCACGGACCGCGGATCGGCGGTCAACACCCCGGCGAAGTCGAGGATGAGCCCCTGCTTGACTGGCTGATCCGTGGCACCCATGGGTCGCGGCATGCTGGTTGCTTCCTCTCCCTTGCCCTTACAAAAAGCTACCGCGCACCGACGGAGTGGATACCTGCAAGCCTTGCGCTTCGTCCGGTGCCTGTCACTCTCCCCAGCGCTGTACTGCACTGCCTACGAATACGCGTCCCGAGGCATGGCGTTTGCGGTCCGCACCTTCGGTACCTGGGTGTCCCGGGATGATGGGCTCGCCGTCCTCGTTCAGGCGGCGCGGGTGACTTGGCGCTACGGGCTGGGCCACCATCTGCGCAACTTCGAGGGCATCCGGAAATGTCGGCAGGGATGAGCCAGGGAGTGCCAGTGCCGCAGCACGAGGAGCGCCAGATCACCGACGAGCAGTTCCACGACGCGACGCTGATCTGGAACTACCACCAGATGGGCCACGAACAGCGGCCCTGCTCGGCGGCGATCGGCTTGGGAAGCCACGATCTCGGAGTGGCGACCACGGCCGCCGATCTCTACCGCGTCGGCCTGTTCCCGGTCCTGGTCTTCAGCGGCGGCAACAGCCCCACGACCCGTGCCCGCTTCCCACGCGGCGAAGCCGTCCACTACCGCGAGCACGCGCTGAACCTGGGCGTGCCGGACGAGGTGATCCTGGTCGAGCCGAAGGCCGCGAACACCGGGCAGAACATCACCTTCTCGCGGGAGCTGCTGGCCGAGGCCGGCATCGCGGTCGAGTCGCTGCTGCTGATCTCCAAGCCGTACATGGAGCGGCGTTCGTACGCCACCTGCCGCGCGCTCTGGCCCGAGGTGGAGGTCGTGTGCGCTTCCGAGCCGCTGGAGCTGGACGACTACATCAAGTCCATCGGTGACGAGAAGCTGGTCGTGGACATGCTCGTAGGCGATCTGCAGCGGGTGATCGAGTACCCGAAGCTCGGCTTCGCCGTCGAGCAGGAGGTACCGGGGGATGTGTGTGACGCCTATGAGCGCCTCCTCGGCGCCGGCTTCGTCAGCCGTCTCATCAGCGCCTGAACTGCTGGGTGCCGGTTTGGTGGGCGGGCGCTGCGCGATCCACCAGCCGAACCCGTTCCCCTGGCTGGCCACGCAGCACCGCTGGGTTGGCCGGGCGTCCCGCCGTGTGGCTGCCAGCGTCCGCGTGGCTGCTGTCGGCGGCGGGTAGGCCGGCGGTGCGGCGCAGACGCCACACCAGTACGTCGCTGACGGACTGCGCCGTGTCGAGTTCCCGTCGTTCTGCGGCGCTGGTCAGGAGGGCTGCGGGGTCGTGGCCGGCGGCCTCGGCGTCGGTGATGGTGGCGGCGAGCGCGTACCAGCCGGGTTCGCTGAGGATCTGCTCGGCCAGCTCCGGCACGGCTTTGCGCAGCATGGCCGTGTGCCGTTGGAGGAGTGGTCGGCTCAGGCGCCGGCCGCGCTGGTAGAGGGCGCCGAGGGGTTGGGCAGCGGCGGCCTGGTATGCGGCGTGCAGGTGTTCGGCCGCCTGGCGGGTGGCGGCTGCCTGTTGGGCGTGGCCCTTCTTCGCGTGCCAGTGGGTGGCGGCGGTGACGAGGAAGAACAGCATGTCGATCACCATGGCGGTGGTCGCTCCGTCCTCCCCGCGGCCGAGGGCCGGTCCGCTGCGGACGAGGTCGCGGGCGGCTTGCCGTAGTGCCTGGTCATTCCCGTGCTGCGAGCGGATGTGGGAGCGTGTGGCGCGCTCGAACGCGAAGGCGGCTTCGCGTAGTTCGCGCCGGGTGTGGGCGGCTGAGGTGGCCGCGAGAGCGTCCAGGACCTCGCCCGCGGCAGCGATATGCGCGGCCACCGTCGCCTCTTCGTCGTGATCGATGACCAGGATCGTCTGCCATGCCGTCGTGGCCGCCCGACGTCGTGCTGCCGCCGGGCCACTGAGCGTCGTGTTCGTGGCCGGCTCCGACGGCTTGTCGCTGTGCTGGTCCGTGGTGGGGCCGGGCCAGCGTTTGCGGATGCGGGGCAGGGACAGATCGGGTGCCAGACGCGAGCCGGAGTAGAACACGGGCTCGCCGTCTTTGTTGCGGTCGAAGGGCAGGGCGACCTTGTAGCCGAGGAGATCGCCCGACGGCGCGATGCGCTTGTGGACGATCAGGCCGGCGGCGGCCAGCCGGTCGAAGAACTCCTCCTCGCCGACCGTGCCGGCCACCGCCCGCCGTACGGTCTCGCGTAGTTCCTCCCGGACGGTGCGCTCGCGGCCCTGCCGGTCGGCCTTGTGGCGTTCGGCGCTGGTGGGCCGCTGGGCGGCGGTGCCGTCGCCCTTGTTGAGGCGGCGCAGGCCAAGCTCGACCTCCAGGGTGCGGGCCTGGGCCTGGACGCGGGCGGCGTCTCGGCCGAGGTCGGGCTTGTAGCCGTCCTCGCGGACGAGGGTGGCGACGATGTGGATGTGGTCGTCGGCATGCCGGACGGCCACCCACCGGCAGCCCGCGTCCTGGTCGGGGTCGTCGATGCCGGCGGCGGCGACCATCCGGCGGGCCACCTCGCCCCACTCCTCGTCGGTCAGGAGCCGGTCCTCGGCGGCGTTGCGGACGGACAGGTGCCACACGTGCTTTCGCGGCCGTTCAGCCTGGTCGAGGGCGTCGACGGGCTGGTCCAGGAGCTGCTGGAGCTGCTTGAGGGTGGCGGAGGGGTCGCGGCCGGGGTCGGGTGCGTTGTGGTCCCAGGAGGCGACCAGGTGCGGGTCGTCGTGTTCTTCGTGCTTGCCGGGACCGTACAGGTAGGCCAGGAGGCCGATGGTGCGCTGCCCGCGCTTCTGTATCCGGGGGATCATCTGCTGTCCGAGGTCGTTGCTTGGGGTGGTGGGGGCGGGGCGTCGTCCGGGTGCCGGGTCAGCGCTGTTCCAGCAGCCGGTCGGTGGCTGCCTGTACGCGGCTCACGGCGCGCTGGACCGCCGCGACGACCGTGTCGAGTTCGGCGGGGTGAGCACCGGTGTTGAGGGCGCGGGCGATCTGGTTGAGGTTGTTGCCGACCTGCCCGAGGTGCCGGCGCGCGGCGAACAGTTCGGTGACCAGCTCACGGTGGCCGGCGATGGCGGCGGCGGTGCTGTCGAGGTCCTGGGCGGCGGCGAGGCCGCTGCGGGCGAGGAAGGCGGGCAGGCTCATACGGGTCGCGCGAGCGGCGGCGGCGAGCTGGGTCTTCTCGTCATCGTTCAGGCGGACGCTGCATACGTAGTCGCGCTTGTGCGCGGTCGGTTTCGGCGAGCGCTTACGCGAGGTCTTCTTCATAGCGCGGGGCTTGCGCGGTGACGGCTTCTCCTCCGGCTGCGATCCGCCCTCGGTCGCTGCCTGACGGTCCAGCGCCTCCTGGTGCCGGCCCGCTCCCGCCACCCCCGGGGCGGGCTCCGGCCAGGACGCCTTCCCCGGCGGGGAAGAGTGTCTTGGCCGATAACTTGCTCCGCCTGGGGCCAGGGTGGTGGCGTCCCGACGGGGGCTGGGGGGCGATTCGTGGTTTGCCTGGTGCACGGAAGTCTCTCTCGGCCAGCTGAGGCATGGCCTGTCGTGTGGTGTTGTGTGACTCGCGGGGAGGGAGGGCCCGGACGGCTGGGAGGTGGGGGTGGGGCTGTTCTCGGACCGAGCCGAGAGTGGGACCGGTCCCCACTACTTCTGGGCGCTGACGTGCGGGGACCGGGCATGGGTCATCGGCGGATGCCGGTCCCGGAAGTGCGGGGACCGGCGGCCGCGGTCCCCGCATCCGATTAGCCCGTTGGGTCCCGGTCCCCGGGTTCGGTCCCGGTCCCCGGTCCCCTGGGATCGGTCCCCGGCCCCCGTCCACGGTCCCCTGGGGTTGGTCGCGGTCCCCGGTCTCCGTCCCGACGCTGACGTCGGTCCCGTCGCACTCCACTTTTCATGCAGACATAGGCCGCGTGACCTGCTGCTTCGCCGGGACCGGTCCCCGGGACCGATGGGTGCGCTGGGGACCGGTCCCCGGTCCCCGATCGAATTCCGGTCCCCGGTCCCCAAATTCGGTCCCCGGTCCCCAGGTGCGGTCCCCGAGTCGGGCCTCGGTCCCCGACGGGTTGTCGTTGCGTTGGTCCCCGGATGGTCCCCACAGCTTGGGGACCGGTCCCTGCCCTCGGTCCCCGCCTCCTCGGTCCCCGGAGTCGGTCATGTGCCCCCGCGTTCGGTCCCGGCACCACTGCGGTCCCCGGATGAAAGCCCCTTGGAAGTCCGCCCCCCGTGGCCGGCGGGCCGCTGCCGGTTCAGGTGGGCCGGTGGCGTCGTCGGTCGGGGCCGTCGAGGATGACGCGTTCGGTCATCTCGGCGAGGCGGGAGGCGACGCGGTCGCCGAGGGTGGTGCGGAGTTCGGCGGTGGGGAGGTTGGTGGTGATGAGGGTGGGGAGCATGTGCTCGTACCGGTGGTTGATGAGCCGGTAGGTCAGTTCCTCGGTCCATTCGCTGGTCCTGGCCGCGCCGAGGTCGTCCAGGAGCAGCAGCGGGCTGCGTGCCAGGGTCTGCAGGTCGCGTTCGGTGTCGTGGCCGGCGCGGGGGCGCAGGCGGGCGTGGAGGTCGGCGGTGGTGGTGGCTTCCCAGCGCAGGCGGACCCCGCGGGCGAGGAGGGTGCGGATGGCGCCGTACGCCTGGTGGGTCTTGCCGGTGCCGGTGGGGCCGGCGATCAGCAGCGACGGGCCTTCGGCGATACCGGGTCCGCCGGGGCCGGGGCGTCCGGCTCGGGCGATCTCGTCGGCCCAGGCGGTGATCTGCGGGTGGCCGGCCAAGGCGCGGCGGTAGCGGGCGGGGATGCGGGCGTCGGTCAGTTCCAGGGCGGTGACCGGCTCGGCCGGGGATTCCCCGGCAGTCGCTGCGGCGGGGTCGATGCCCCGCCTGGCCAGGATGCCGTTGAGGCGGGCGGCGATGGGGCCGACCTGCTGGGATTCGCGGGTGAGGGTGGCGGTCAGAGCTGGTCTCCATAGGCGGCGGCGACATCGGCGGGGTTCGTCCACGACCTGTGGACAACCTGCCTGGCGGGGGTGGCGTTCATGGCCTCGTGCACGAGGCTCGGCAAGGTGCGGGGGTGCAGGCCCTTGGCGCGGTGCAGCGCGAGGCCGGCCCGGACGTGTGCGGGGTCGATCCCCTCGTCGAGCAGCTTGCGTACCTCGCGACCGAGATGGTCCAGGACGTCCTTGGGCGGGCGGTGGGTGCAGGCGGCGGCGTATTGGGCGATGAGGTGCTTGGCCGAGACGGTGTCGGGCGCGGGGGCGCTTGCGCCCCCCGAAGGGGTACTTCCTAGGTCCATGTTCCTAGGTCCTAGATCCGGACCCTGAGGACTCACTGACTGCTCCGTGAGCGGGTCGTGAGCCTTCACGGAAGGCTTCGTGGAACCGTTCTGACCTGCGCTTTCGCTGTCGTCTCCGGTATTCACGGCCGTCTCCTGCTGCTGGCGGGAGCCCTCACGGAGGGTTCCGTGAGGTAGCGGTGCGGCCTCGGTGAGGCCGGCTCGTGCGGCGCCGCCGACGGTGTCGTGGTGGGGGCATGCGGGGAGCCGGCTCTTGCTGGGCCGGTTGATCTTCTGGTGCTGGTGCCAGGTGACGACGTGCAGGTAGCGCTTGTCGTCCGGGCCGGTGTAGCGGCAGATGAGGCCGGCGTCGGCGAGCTGGGCGAGGTCCTTCTCGACGTCGGCGGGGGTGTGTTCGGGGCGCAGGACCCACAGCTGCCCGGCGATGATCGCGGCGTGGTCGCGGTGGCGGCCCTGGTCGTCGGCCTGGGTGAGCAGACCGAAGAAGGTGCGCTCGGCGGTCAGGGAGACGGCGGCCAGGGACTCGGAGACGAAGGCTTCGGGCTTGATGGTGCGGATTCGTGCCAAGAGCGGGGCGGTCCTCACTCGGTGGCCAGGGGGCGGGCACCCATGGCTCACCGTCGACGGGGGCGGTGGGGGCGTCAGGAGTGGGGGAGTTGCCGACCGGCTGCCGCGCGGCTCGCTGAGCCGACCACGGCTTTTCCGGGGCTGTCGTCAACATAGCCACACCCAGTGCGGACAAGTCCAGCCCCAAACGGCCAGATCTCTGACGGCAGAAAGGCGGTCGGAAAACAGGTCGGAGAGGGCGGTGGGAAAACGGTAGGGCACGATCGGCCGCTGACCAAATAGTTGCCCCGAAACCCGAGCCAGAAGGATCACATCGGCAAACCGTTGACGTCTGCGGGCGGCGAAGCTACAACACAACACCCCACGTCAGACACGCTGTCGACGGTGCTCGACACGCGGGCTGACGAGAGGGACGTACCCCCGCGTGCCGTGTGCGCGGGGCGCAACATAGCCGACGATCGCCGGTTAACCAAACCGGCGAGTGCACGCTACAACGGAGCCATGGCAGCACGTTCACTGGAAATCGGCCCAGCCGGAATAAGGGCCGCCCGGAACATCGAAATTCTCCGCACCGAGCGCGGGCTCCCGCAGCGGGAGCTTGCCGCTCGTGTCACCGCTCTCGGCCGGCCGATGTCCAACACGATGCTGTCCCGCATCGAACGCGCCCAGCGCCGCTGCGACATCGACGATCTCGCCGCGATAGCCGAAGCCCTGCACGTCTCCCCACTCGCTCTGCTGCAGGACTCAAACAGCACCTGAGGCCACCTCGCAGCAAGGACGACCGAGCATCCCCCCCCGTAAGGACACACCCTTCTTGCCTCCACTCTCGATCCCCCCTGCCCTCGTGGGCCTTCCACACCGAACAGAAGGCGAAGCTGCCCAGCCCCGCCTCTACCGTCCCGAAGAGATCGCCGAGACGCTCGGCTGCTCGGCTTGGTGGGTCAAGGACCGGGCGCGTCGGCGCTTGATACCGCACACACGAGTCGGCCGCGCCTACCGCTTCACCGCCGAACACCTTGCCGAGATCATCCGAATGCACGAGGAACCAGCCCCCCTGCGACACGACCGGCCATCAACGCAGACCCCTCCGTACAGCCCGGTCGGTAGGTCGGCACCTGCCACTTCACGGGCAGGGCTTACCACCTCGCCCGCCCCACGTCTTCGGGCCCGACCGCCCCGCAGGTCCCAGTACGGCACTGCCGTCTGACAACACCCGGTACACCACAGATAGGAGGTAACCCGAGGCGTGGGCTACGCCGAGAAGCGCGGCAGCTACTGGCGCGGCAGATACAAGATCAGCAAGGGCGAGTACGGCACGGTCGCCGACCCGACGGGCACGGTGATCAAGTTCGCGACCAAGAGGGAGGCCAAACAGGCCGCGGACGAGGAAGAGGCCAAGGTTCGGCGCGGCACCTGGCGCGACCCGTCGGCCGGCCAGGAGACATTCGGGGAGTACGCCAACCGTTGGTACGAGGCCCAGGATCTGGCCGCTTCGACCATGCAGAACTACCGGCGTCACATCGAGCAGCATCTGCTCCCCGTATTCGCGGACAAGGCCCTCGCCGGCATCCTCCGCTCGGATGTCGACACCTGGGAGAAACAGGAGAAGGCCGCGTACGCGGCATCCAGCGTCAAGACGTGGCGCTCGACGCTCCACCTCATCCTGGAAGACGCCGTGGATGAGGGCCTCATCGCCTCCAACCCCGCCGCAAAGCGGCGCGGGCGTGGCAAACGCGCCGGCCGCTCGCGCGACCGTGGCCCCGAAAAGGTCATCACCGATCCGCTGGGCCTGCTGCTCATCGCAGAGCGGGCGGCGCTGCTGTCCGGCCGTGACGACGAGTTCGTCGCAGTCGTCCTCAAGGGCTACACAGGGATGCGGTGGGGCGAGATCGTCGGACTGGAGACCCGGTACGCCCGGCCTGGAGCCATACGCGTGGAGCATCAGTTGTACGAGCTGGACTCGGGCGAACTGGTCCGTTGCCCGCCCAAGGACGACAGCTACCGCACCATCGACGCGATGGACTGGCTGTCGGCCCTGGTCGCCGACCACATCGCCCGTACGAAGCCCACACCGTGTCTGTGCCACGGCAAGCGGTACGTCTTCCGCGGGCAGGGCACCGCCCGCACCGGAGGGCACCAGGGTGCCAAGCTCGTTGATGTGGCCCGCCGCTCGGGAGTCTCCACCGGCACGGTCTCCAACGTCCTGAACCACCCGGAGCGCGTCAGGGAAGACACCCGTACACGAGTGGAACTCGCCATCGCGGAGCTGAACTTCGTGCGCGGAGGCGCACCGACAGAGAATGCCGCGCACTGGCGTCGCAACGGCTTCGCCACGTGGCTGTTCACGCCGGCCACCTCCGGCTGGTACCCGAAGAAGGCGCCCCAGGAGGCCCGTCTCGTGCCGCTGCTCGGTGTCCCGTGGCCAGGTGTGCCGGTCCGTGGCCGCAACGCCCAGGACCGTGCCGACTCCTGCTGGACCCCGATCGCCAGGGGCCTCACCCCCCACGGCCTGCGCCACTCGCACCGCACGCACATGGAGGACCTCGGAACGGAGAAGGTCCTCATGGACGAGCGCATGGGCCACATCGACGGCTCAGTGTCGGCGCGCTACGCCCACGTCACCCCCGGCATGCGCCGCCGCCTCATGGCCGGCCTGACCCAGCAGTGGGAGGCGTCGCTCGACGCCCGCCGGAAGATGCATCCGAGGTCGCCGGTCGCTGTCCTGGACCGGCTCCTGCGAGCGCGCGACGTCGTGACTGTCGCATGATGGGGAGGCAGCGGGGCGTAGTTTCTCCCGAGGTAGGCCGATTCCTCGCTGCTCGTCGGACGGTGACTAAGCCCCTGTCACCCTTTGCGATTAGGCCCTCAAGCTCTTGAGTACCCCACGTTGAGCTTCACCGCACGAGGCATAGGACTGGCCGTTGTTCCTGAACGTCGATGAGCGGAAAGGCATCTCCGGTCACGGCCGATGGGTCAGAGATCGGCAGAGGCCACTCTGTGGCTCGACCTTGGCTCGATGCGTACGCCATTTCTCCTTCCTTGTAAATGGCCGGGGTCGTAGTTTCAGTCAACGGAATCGACTCGCGGACGCTCTTAGAGGTGTCGGCGCATCATCGCGATGCAGGTGGCTCGCGCGGCGATTGATCGGTCCCGCGGATATGGCATTCCGAGGTTCATCCCGCTGTCGGTGGTGATGGGGGGTTGCTGCCAGGCGAGACTCATCTGCGCGCCAGCCTCCGCTCGGGCCGTGGCAACGAGGTCTGAGTAGGGTCCCGCAACGGCCGACGCCTCGATCTGGAGCCACGCTTGATGGAAGGCCATCCGGGCTAGCAGCCCGCTGACCTCGTCCGTGAGCCGTTGCCTCACGGAGGAGGAGGACTCGGGACGGCGCCGTATGCGGTACGGCATCTCCAGATACTCCTCGACCGTGGTCAGCGCTTCTGCGAACGTCTTGGCCCGGCGTTCTCTGCGTACGGCCCGTTGGTTGAAGGTGTACGTGAGGTAGGCGCCTAAGAGTGCAATGCACGGGACGATCAGAGCGGCCGTCTGGGCCCAGGTCCAGCCGCTGTCCGTCGTCTGTGCCGCCGTGATGACCTGCACACGTTGCTCCCCTGCATGCCGTGAGGGGCGTCCTCCACCACCCACTGGCCACCTTGCTCACCGCCGGTGAGGCGCCAGTAGTGTTCGAGGAACAAGTGTGTGCGGACTATCTCGATGAGGTCCAGCAGCCCTTTAGAACTCGTCCAACGTCGTTCGACCGGATCGAGCGGGTACCAGAGGCAGAGGGCGTCGTCATGCGAGTACCGGTGCTTCGACGGGGCTCCGGGTTTGGCGTGGACCCGTGGGAAGTCTTGGGCCAATTGGCCGTAGGTCGGGTAGGGCGGAACCGCATGGAAGCGGATCCGCACGTCGATTGGGTTTGGCTCGCCTATGACATCGAGCCCGACGAGTTCGTACGTCAGTGAGTCACGGCGGTACGTGTGGCGGAGAGCATCACCGAAGTGTCGCCGTGCGTCACGTTCGAGCGGGGCCCACCAGGCAGGTTGGGTTGCGTACCAAAGGGGCACGGGCTCAGTCTCCCCAGGCCCGGGTCGGCGTTACGAGCCCGGTGGCGAGCCCGAGACCGGAGGCGGCCGGCCCACCTGACCGGACCGTTCGCGCGAGACGGTCGGCTTCTTCTTCCGTGGCGTCAGGCTTTGTGACAAGTTCCGGGAGAACTTGGTGCAGGGCGTGCTGGGCCAAGACTGGCCGCCCTTCCTTCTCATGCGTGATCGCGAGGTCGATGTACTTCCGGGCAGTACAGAGCCTCTTGTGTACGTCGGCACGCGGCATGTTGAGAGGAATCGGGCCCGCTACTCCGGCCGGGTCGGGCGTCGGGCCCTTGTTGATCTCGTCCGCAGCGTAGGTGAAGAAGACCTGCAGGGCGTTGATCAGCGGCATGGGCTCATCGAGGCAGCTGAGGCACAGGGCCTTGATGTTCCAGGAGCACATGGGCTTGCTGTGGGTGCCGTTCCAGTGTTTCAGGAGCCGGACCGTACGTGCGAAGACGACCTTTGTGTCCTCGATGGCCTGCAGCACCATTCGGGTGTGGGCCATTGGATGGGCGCGGTCCCACTGGGCCGCGATCTTCGTGTTCGGGATGTACAGTCCGCGTCCCGATGGGTGTGGGATCGCGGTCATGACATCCGCAGTGAAGTCGGCCTGGCCTGGTGTGACCGGGTCGCCGAAGCGTACGAGGACGGCGCGGCGGCGGCCCTCGACTTCGATGGTGAGCTTGGGGAACTCGTCGTCGAGGCTCTCGTGGATCGCGTCTCGGGCGACCTCCATCAGGGTCATGGCGCTCTTCTTGTTGGGGCCGTAGGGCTCGGCATCCTTCTTCGTTAGCACGACGCCGAGGTCGACGTCGGTCAGGGGGGTGTTGGCGTCACCGTGCGCAACGCTGCCGTTGAAGTAGGCGGTGGAGCCGGGGAAGGCCCGGCGTACGGACGTGGCGAGAAGTCTGCGACGACGCTTGGCCTCGGCGAGTTCCTCGTCGGTCACCTGGATCTTGCGGCGTCCTTCGGCGAGGAGTTGCGCAAGAGACTCTTTTCGAACCATCGGTACCTCCTGGATAGCTGGTGGGCACGAAACTTCGGCCTTCCACTAGCGCGTGACGCCTACTTCTCCCGGCGGACACCCTTGAAGGGTGTGCCGCCTGCTTTTCCATCCATGAAGCGGCCGTCCTCGCCTCGCTTCGTCCACGCCCCAGTCCGGGGGTTGAGGACTTGGCTGCGTCGGGAGACGCTGCCGCGACGGAAGCCCTTGCCGGTGTTCGTAGCCATGTGACCGTCACCCTTCGAGATCGAGACCGGCGATTGCAAAGTCGGAATCAATACCGATCTTGCAATTAGGAGGGTACGGGGATCGCTTCGACTTTCGCAAGTGGTACCTGATGTGCAATCATCTGCCTGGGAGAGGAGGAGATCGTGAGCGAGCGGATTGCGGCAGGGCGGTTTGACGCGGTCGCGTTTCACGCGGCCCTGGATCGCACGCGTCAGGAACGCGGCCTTCTCTGGAAGGACGTAGCTCAGCGAGCTGGTGTAAGCGCTTCGACGTTGACGCGGCTGGCTCAGGGGCGGCGGCCCGACGTGGATGGGCTCGCGGCTCTTGTCACATGGGCCAATCTCAGCGCGGATGATTTTGTTCGCCGAACCGACGAGCCGCGCAGCCAGGACACGTTGACCAAGGTAGCTACGCATCTGCGGGGTGATCGCAACCTCACGCCGGAGGCCGCGGAAGCCCTCGAAGCCCTGATCACCGTCGCCTACAACCAGTTGGTGAACGATCGGCCGGAGTAGGGGAGCTCCCTATGTCGTTGCGTCATGGCTTCAAGGCCGAAGCCAACCGTCTAGCGGTGCAGATGCGGAGGGAGCTGGGGCTTCATCCTGTGTCACCTCTCGCACCCGCCCGACTCGCCGAACACTTGGCGATCCCGGTCAAGACGTTCAGCTCCGCGATAGCCCATGACGCGCGGATCGGTCTACTCCTCACCGGTGAACGGGAAGCCGTGAGCGCTCTTACCGTACATGCGGGGGCACGGCGAGAGATCTGGGTGAACGACTCCCACGATCCGGGGCGGCAAAACAGCTCAGCCCATCACGAAATCGCGCATGCACTCTTGATGCACCCGCCGGGGCCTGCGCTCGACCCCCGCGGTTGTAGGCACTGGGACGGGGAGATCGAAGAGGAGGCCAACTGGCTGGCCGGCAGCCTCCTCATCACCAACGAGGCGGCGTGGTCCATTGTCAGGCGCGGCACCAGCCCTGAGGAAGCGATGCTCCAGTACGGAGTCAGCAGGCAAATGTTGACATGGCGCATGAACATGAGTGGTGCGCGCGGGCGACGTATCCAATCGGCAAGTTGAATGGATCAGCGCTGGCCCTTTGGGCTGCGCACAAGCCCTACGTGCTCACTGCGAGCCACTCCCGCGACAGGTTGTCCGGAGCGCTCAGTTCGCAGTCGTGCACATGAGAGTGATGCAGTGACTTGGTGATCAGGCTCGTGTGGCTGCGGCCGCTTGGGAGGCCCTGACCAAGATCTTCTCCCAGGTTTCTCCCAAACGATCTCCGGAAACCCGTCAGGGGCCTGATCCACTAGGTGGATCAGGCCCCTGACCTGGTACTACGGCGTCGGGGTGGCGGGATTTGAACCCACGACCTCTTCGTCCCGAACGAAGCGCGCTACCAAGCTGCGCCACACCCCGATTGTCGCTGCTCGTCGCGGCGACGTCGTTTACTTTAGCCCACCCGCGCCCGGAGGCGAAATCCGGTTTACCAGCGGCGGCGGAGCGGGTCCGGGCGGAAGTGGTCCAGGGCGACGAGGAGGGCGGCCAGGGCGTAGACGGCGAGGCCCAGGAGGAGGGCGTTGCCGAGGACGCCCTTGTAGCCGTGCTGGTCGACGTCGAGGAAGGGGTAGAGGTAGCGGCCCTCGGTGCCGGGCAGGAGGAGTTCGCCGCGGGCCAGGGAGAAGCCCAGGTAGGCCAGGGGGTAGAGGAGCCACGCGGGGGCCTGGCGCAGGTGCAGGCGGCCGGGGGTGGTCAGCAGGAGCCAGTCCAGGACCGCGGCGGCCGGTGCAGCCGTGCACATGAGGTGGACGGCGGCCGACGGGCTCGCCGCGTCGCCCGGGAGCAGGTGGTGCACCAGGCCGGCGGCGACGGCGTAGAGCAGCGCCGCACCCGTCAGGGCGCCGGACAGCGGACGCCGGGCGGACCAGGCGCGGCGGGCCGAGGCGAGCGCGACCAGTGCCAGCAGGACGCTGCTCTGGACCGCGAAGTGGCTCAGGGACCGGAGGGCCGGGCCGCCGAGGGCCAGCTCGAGCGCCGCGCCGGTCAGCGCCAGCAGCGCGGTGAGTAGCCGGAAGGCGGCGGCCGACGGGCGTCGGACCTGGGGCAGGACCGCGCTCGCCGGGACCGGGGAGGGCAGGAGCCCGGGCGGGCGCGGTATGGCGGGCAGGTCCGGGATGTCCCTGGGTATCGGAGCTGTCATGGCCTCACGCTAGGGAGACCGGACATATCGGACCATACGGGATGGGCCGAGTGGGTTACCCCGGTTACCTCCGCTGCTCGCGCCCCACCAGGGTCAGCAGCGTCGCCTCCGGCGGGCAGGCGAAGCGGACCGGCGTGTAGCGGTTGGTGCCGCAGCCCGCCGACACGTGGAGGTAGGCCGTACGGCCCGCGGACGTGTGCGTGGACAGGCCCTTCACGCGGTCCGTGTCCAGGTCGCAGTTGGTGACCAGCGCGCCGTAGAAGGGGATGCACAGTTGGCCGCCGTGGGTGTGGCCGGCGAGGATCAGGGGGTAGCCGTCCGCCGTGAAGGAGTCGAGGACGCGCAGGTAGGGCGCGTGGACGACGCCCATCGAGAAGTCCGCCGCGCCCGACGGGCCGCCCGCCACCTCCGCGTACCGGTCCCGCTTGATGTGCGGGTCGTCGAGACCGGTCAGCTCGATCGACACGCCCTCGACCTTCAGCGTGCCGCGCGTGTTCGTGAGGTTCTGCCAGCCCGCCGCGTCGAAACCGTCCCGCAGGTCCTCCCACGGGTTGTGGACGGCGCCGACGGCGGCCGGGTTGCCGTTGAGGCCGTGGCGTCCCTGGACCTTCTCGACCAGGTACCGGGCGGGGTTGCGGAGCTTGGGGCCGTAGTAGTCGTTGGAGCCGAAGACGTACGCGCCCGGGAACTCCATCAGCGGGCCCAGCGCGTCCAGCGTCTCCGGGACGCCCTCGGGGTCGGACAGGTTGTCACCGGTGTTGATCACGAAGTCGGGGCGCAGCCCGGCCAGCGAGCGCAGCCAGCGCTGCTTCTTGCGCTGGCCGCCGACCATGTGGATGTCGGAGACCTGGAGCACGCGCAGAGGGCGCATCCCGGAGGGCAGGACGGGGACCGTCACCCGTCGGAGGCGGAAGGAACGGGCTTCAAAGCCCGCCGCGTAGGCCAGACCGGCGGCGCCGACCGCCGTGATTCCCAGGGGTACTCCGTATCGCGCGCGCATACGTCCATCGTGTCAGAAGCGGTGGCCGGAGCCGACCGCGCGGGGACGCATCAGGGGGCCCGGCAAATCAGCAGGCGTTCTTCCCGCCGCACCTGCGACAATCGCACCCATGACCACGCTCAAGTCGAAGCTGCACGACGACCTCAACGCCGCGATCAAGGAGCGCGACGAGCTCCGCTCCTCCACGCTCCGGCTGACGCTCGCCGCGATCACCAAGGAGGAGGTCGCGGGGAAGGAGAAGCGGGAGCTCTCCGACGACGAGGTGCAGAAGGTGATCACCCGCGAGGCGAAGAAGCGCCGCGAGGCCGCCGACGCCTTCGCCCAGGGCGGCCGCCCCGAGCAGGCCGAGCGGGAGAAGGCGGAGGGCGAGGTGCTCGCCGCGTACCTGCCCAAGCAGCTGTCGGACGACGAGCTGAACGCGATCGTCGCCCAGGCCGTCGAGGAGGCGAAGGCGGCCGGTGCCGAGGGGCCGCGGGCCATGGGCGCCGTCATGAAGATCGTGAACCCGAAGGTGGCCGGGCAGGCCGAGGGCGGCCGGGTCGCCGCCGCGGTCAAGAAGCTGCTGGCCGGCTGAGCCGGCCCCACGCGCGCCGACGGCCCCCTTCCCGGTGAGGAAGGGGGCCGTCGGCGCGAGCGGGTGCGGGCGGTTCAGTCGCGCCGGCCGCCGGGGCCGTTGCCGCCGTTGCCCTGGCCCTGGAAGAGATCCCCCCACGCTCCTCCCGGGAAGCCGCCGTCGCCGCCGTTGCCCCAGCCGTCGCCGTCGTCGCCGCCGCCGTCGTTGTTCCCGTCGTCGCCGTTGTCCCCGTCGTTCCGGCCGCCGGGGCCGTTGCCGCCGTCGCCCTTGTCCTTGTTTTTGTCCTTGTCCTTGTCCGTGCCCTTGTCGGCGTCGGGGATGTTGACGAGGGAGAAGCCGGGGGCGGGCTTGCCCTCCAGCGCGCCCGACATCATGCCCTTCCAGATCGGGCCCGGGACCGCGCCGCCGAAGACCTTGTCGTACGGGACGCCGCCGATGGTGATGTCGACCATCCGCCGCTCGTGCTTCGGGTCACCGACCCACACGGCGCCGGCGAGGTTGGGCGTGTAGCCCACGAACCACGCCGCGAAACGCTCGTCCGTCGTACCGGTCTTGCCCGCGCTCGGTCGGCTGTCGAGGCCGGCCTCCTTACCCGTACCGTCCTCGACGACGCCCTTGAGGAGCGTGGTGACGGTGTCGGCCGTGGTCTCGGACATCGCGCGCGAGCACGTGGACTTCGGGACCGGGAGCGACTTGCTCTTGTTGCCGATCCGCTGGCTGATCGACTCGATGGCGACCGGCGTGCAGTACATGCCGCGCGAGGCGAAGGTCGCGTACGCGCTCGCCATGGTCAGCGGGGTCACCTCGGTGACGCCGAGGGCGATGGACGGGGTCTGCTCCAGCTTCTTGCCGTTGGCGCGCTGGACGCCCATCTTCTCCGCCATCTGCG
This sequence comes from Streptomyces sp. NPDC093586, assembly GCF_044764905.1. Classification (NCBI taxonomy): domain Bacteria; kingdom Bacillati; phylum Actinomycetota; class Actinomycetes; order Kitasatosporales; family Streptomycetaceae; genus Streptomyces; species Streptomyces sp. NPDC093586. The sequence goes on from NZ_JBIWJA010000015.1 coordinate 24,924, forward strand.
TCACCGGGCAGATACCGATGTCGCTGATCATCTGCACGTAGTAGGTGTTGACCGACTTGGCGGTCGCTTCCTTCATGTCGTACGGGCCGACCTCGGACTCGTTCTCGTTGGTCAGCTCGACGTTCTTCTCGTTCCACCTCTTGCCGTCGCAGGCCGCGACCGGGGTCGGGTAGTCCATCTTGTACGGCGAGGAGTACTGCTTCGTCGCCGGCATCCCGCCCTCGAGGGCCGCCGCGGCCACGATCGGCTTGAACGTCGAGCCCGGCTGGAAGCCCGCGCCGCCGCCCATGGCCTGGTTCACCGACAGGTTGAGCGTCGTCTCGTACTGCTTGGCGTCGACGCCGTACGGACGTGACTGGCCCATCGCGACGATCTTGCCGGTGCCGGGCTGGACGATGGTCGCGGCGGTCGCCACGTCGTCGCTCGTGTGGACGTGGTCCTTGATCGACTGCTGGACCGACTTCTGGGCCTGCGGGTCGAGGGTCGTACGGATGGTCAGGCCGCCCTGGTTCCAGACCTTGGCCCGGGCCTCCTTGGTCTTGCCGAAGACCGGGTCGTTCAGGAACACGGCGCGCACGTAGTCGCAGAAGAAGCTCGCGCCCTTCACGGCCGTGATGCAGCCGTTCTTGGGCCGGCTGACCTTCAGCCCGAGCGGCGCCTTCTGCGCCTTGTCCGCCTCCGCCCGCGAGATGTCGCCGACCTCGGCCATGCGCGCCAGCACCACGTTGCGCCGCTTGGTGGCCTCGGCCTCGTCGTTGACCGGGTCGTAGCGGGTCGGCGACTGGACGAGGCCGGCCAGGAGGGCGGCCTCCTGGAGGTTGAGGTCCTTGGCGTTCTTGGAGAAGTAGCGCTTGGCGGCCGCCTCGACCCCGTAGGCCTGCTGGCCGAAGAAGGTGATGTTGAGGTAGTTCTCGAGGATCTTCTGCTTGCCCAGCTCCTCCTCGACCTGGATCGCGAACTTCAGCTCGCGGATCTTGCGGCCGATGGTCTGCTGGGTGGCCTGGGCGACCTTCGTCGGGTCGTCACCGGCCTCCTCGACGAAGACGTTCTTGACGTACTGCTGCGTGAGCGTGGACGCGCCCTCGGACACCCCGCCGTTGCGGGCGTTGTTGTTGAGCGCGCGCAGCACGCCCTTCAGATCGACCGCGCCGTGCTGGTAGAAGCGCGAGTCCTCGATGGCGACGATCGCCTTCTGCATGTAGGGCGAGATGTCCTTCAGGCCCACCACCGTGCGGTCGCGCGAGTAGACGGAGGCGATGGTGCCGCCCTCGGCGTCGAGGATGGTGGTGCGCTGGCTCAGCGGGGGAGTCTTCAGGTTGGCCGGGAGTTCGTCGAAACTCTCCACCGAACCCTTGGCGGCCAGCCCCAGCGCGCCCACCGCCGGCAGCGCGATGCCGGCCAGGACGGCTCCCGCGAGCACACTGACACCGAGGAACTTGGCGGCCTGCTGCGTTGGCGACAGACCACCGCCCGAGCGCTTCTTTGGCATGGGGGCAGCCTACGTTCTCATTCGCCGGACACGCGTATATGCCTTGGCCTAAGCTGCACTCGACTGTCACAGCGGTGAGGCCACGTATCAATACGTCCGGCGACCCCGAATCGTTCCGGACCCGCTCGACTTTCTTCCGAGAGGCCCCGCCGGGGGCGCGTTGGTGTGTGCGAGCGCGTGCCCACGGCTCGGGGGATGCGTGTCCGGATCCACCTTGTGTGTCACGTGGTGTCCGTTGTGGCGCACCAGAGATGACCCGGATGCCGGGATCGTCGCGCATGTCGTCGGCTCACTCCCCCGGGTGATCTGCCGCTTACGCATAGTCCGTTCGGGCCATTCAAGATTGGGCCCGAAGGGGGTGTTGCGCTGTGCCCGCCTTCCGTAACGTCCTCAACTGGCGGCGGTGAATATGCCGCTGCCGCCGTGGGGGAGCCTCGATTCGGGAGAGGACGGCGCCGGTATGGGCTGGGTAACCGACTGGAGTGCGCAGGCCGCCTGCCGCACTACTGATCCGGACGAACTGTTCGTTCAAGGAGCAGCGCAGAACAGGGCCAAGGCGGTGTGCACCGGATGTCCGGTGCGGACCGAGTGCCTGGCCGATGCGCTCGACAACCGCGTCGAGTTCGGCGTGTGGGGAGGCATGACGGAGCGGGAGCGCCGCGCACTGCTGCGCCGGCGGCCCACCGTGACCTCCTGGCGCCGACTGCTGGAGACGGCGCGGACGGAGTACGAACGAGGGGCCGGCATCGTGCCCCTCGACGACGACGAGGTCTACGAGAACTACGCGGCCGTGGGCTGAGGCGGCCGGGGGTGCTCCTCGGAAGCGGACGCCCCGGTCAGGTCGGGCACTTGGTCGGACACCTGGACGGAGACCTGTTCAGGGGTCGGGTCGGCGGTCGGGACGGCGGTCGGATCAGGCCCCGGGCTCGGGCAGCTCGGGCCGGCCCGTCGCGAGACGGTCCCCGATGTACCGCAGCCCCGCCAGGTCGTGCACGTCGCCGGGCAGCGCGGCCACTTCGGTGACCGCGACCTCGGGGTGACGCGCGGTGAAGCGGTCACGCGTGCGCTGCTCGCGGGCGAGCAGGTGCATCCGCTCGGCGTGGAGCCTCAGCAGGCCCGCGGCGAGCTGGTCCACGGATCGCTCCGGCGCGTCCGGATCCTCGGGGGTGTCCTTCGACCGGTCGGCATCGGAGGTGGCTCCGGTGGGTGTTCCGGCGTGCGTTCCCGCAGGGGCCTCGGCGGGGTCCTCGGTGTCGGGAGTATCTGAACTGCCATACGTTTCGGGAGAGTTACGAACTTCAGCTTTCCCGTCGTCCTGATCCACAATGCGGGAGTCCTCAAGATTTTCCGCGGCGGCGAGCGCCCGCTCGGCCGACAGCCCGTCGGCGCCGCTGCCGTGGACGCGGTTGAGCACCAGACCGGCGAGCGGCATGTCCTCGGCCGCCAGCCGCTCCACGAAGTACGCGGCCTCGCGCAGCGCGTCCCGCTCCGGCGCCGCGACCACCAGGAACGCCGTCCCCGGCGCCTGGAGCAGCTTGTACGTGGCGTCCGCGCGGGTACGGAACCCGCCGAACATCGAGTCCATCGCGGCCACGAACGTCTGGACGTCCTTCAGGAACTGCCCGCCGAGCACCTTCCCGAGGACACCGGTCATCATCGACATGCCGACGTTGAGGAACTTCATGCCGGCCCGGCCGCCGACCTTCGCCGGGGCCAGCAGAACGCGGATCAGCTTGCCGTCCAGGAAGGACCCGAGTCGTTTGGGCGCGTCCAGGAAGTCCAGCGCCGAGCGGGACGGCGGCGTGTCGACGACGATGAGGTCCCACTCGTCCCGCGCCCGCAGCTGCCCCAGCTTCTCCATCGCCATGTACTCCTGCGTGCCCGCGAAGCCCGCCGAGAGCGACTGGTAGAAGGGGTTGCGCAGGATCGCCGCCGCCCGCTCGGGGTCCGCGTGCGCCTCGACGATCTCGTCGAAGGTGCGCTTCATGTCGAGCATCATGGCGTGCAGCTCGCCGCCCGCCGAGTCGTCGACGCCCTTCACCCGGCGCGGGGTGTTGTCGAGCGAGTCGATGCCCATGGACTGGGCGAGCCGCCGGGCCGGGTCGATGGTGAGGACGACCACCTTGCGGCCCCGCTCGGCCGCGCGCAGCCCGAGGGCCGCCGCGGTGGTCGTCTTGCCGACGCCGCCCGAGCCGCAGCACACCACGATGCGCGTCCTCGGATTCTCCAGCAGTGGATCGATGTCCAGCACACGCGCGGCGGAGAGACGACGGCCGCTCTCCCCGCGCCGGTCCGGTTCCGGACTCATGCGATCCCCTGCTTCCGCAGCTCGGTGGCCAGTTCGTACAGGCCCGCCAGATCCATTCCCTCGGCGAGCAGTGGCAGTTCGTGCAACGGCAGGTCCAGTGCGCCCAGGGCCGCCCGCTGCTCCTGCTCCAGCGCGTACCGCTCCGCGTACTCGTGGGCCTGCGCCAGCAGCGGGTCCACCAGCCGCTCGGCGTGCCCGCCCCGCCGCGCCCCGCCGAGCCCGGCCCCGGACAGGGACCGTGCGAGCGCCGTGCGCGGTGTGGTGCGTACGAGTTCCAGATCGGTCGCGTCCAGCAGCGCGGGCCGGACCATGTTGACGACGACCCGCCCCACCGGCAGCCGGGCCGCGCGCAGCTCGGCGATGCCGTCCGCGGTCTCCTGGACCGGCATCTCCTCCAGCAGCGTCACCAGGTGCACGGCCGTCTCCCGCGACTTCAGCACCCGCATCACGGCCTGCGCCTGATTGTGTATCGGGCCGACCTTGGCGAGCCCGGCGACCTCGTCGTTCACGTTGAGGAAGCGCGTGATGCGCCCGGTGGGGGGCGCGTCCATGACGACGTAGTCGTACGCGAAGCGCCCGCTCCTGTCCTTGCGCCGCACCGCCTCGCAGGCCTTTCCGGTCAGCAGGACGTCCCTGACCCCGGGCGCGATGGTGGTCGCGAAGTCGATCGCGCCGAGTTTCTTCAGGGCCCGTCCGGCGCTGCCCAGTTTGTAGAACATCTGGAGGTAGTCCAGAAGGGCCAGTTCGGGGTCGATGGCGAGGGCGTACACCTCCCCGCCCCCGGGAGCGACGGCGATCTTCCGCTCCTCATAAGGCAGCGCCTCCGTTTCGAAGAGCTGCGCGATGCCCTGGCGACCCTCGACCTCGACGAGAAGCGCGCGCTTCCCCTCGGTGGCCAGGGCCAGCGCGAGGGCCGCGGCCACCGTGGTCTTGCCGGTTCCGCCCTTGCCGCTGACGACCTGGAGCCTGCTCACGTATTCGAGCGTAACCAGTCCGCCCGCGGAGTACTCCGGAGGCTGGGGAGAACGTGGCATCGGTCGGCCGTCGAGGGCGCCCCGGGCAGCGGCTAGAGTCGGCCGCATGACCAAGTGGGAATACGCAACCGTGCCGCTGCTCGTCCACGCCACGAAGCAGATCCTGGACACCTGGGGCGAGGACGGCTGGGAGCTCGTCCAGGTCGTGCCCGGGCCGAACAACCCCGAGCAGCTCGTGGCCTACCTGAAGCGGGAGAAGCAGGCGTGAGCGCCGTCGAGGAGAAGCTGGCCGAGCTCGGCCTGACACTGCCCGAGGTCGTCCCGCCGCTGGCCGCCTACCAGCCGGCCGTGCAGACCGGCCGGTACGTGTACACCTCCGGCCAGCTGCCGATGGTGGACGGCAAGCTCTCCGTCACCGGCAAGGTGGGCGGCGAGGTCACGCCGGAGGAGGCCAAGGACCTGGCCCGCCTCTGCGCGCTGAACGCCCTGGCCGCGGTGAAGTCCGTCGCCGGTGACCTCGACCGCGTCGCGCGCGTCGTCAAGGTCGTCGGCTTCGTCGCCTCCGCGGCCGACTTCACCGGCCAGCCGGCCGTGGTCAACGGTGCCAGCGAGCTGCTCGGCGCGGTCCTCGGCGACAAGGGCGTGCACGCCCGCAGCGCCGTCGGCGTGGCGGTCCTGCCGCTGGACGCGCCGGTGGAGGTCGAGATCCAGGTCGAGCTCGACCAGGCGTGACGGGCCGCGGCGGACGCGCCGGCAGCACGGTTCGGCGGAACGCCGGGGTGTGAGGCCGGGGCCTGCCGCCCCCGGATACCCGGCGCCGACCGGCTGTCGCGCCGGCTGCCGTTCCGTACGGGCCCGGTTCCCGTTCCGTACGGGCCCGGTTCCCGTTCCGTACGGGCCCGGTTCCCGTTCCGTACGGGCCCGGCTCGTCTCCCGGGCCACTCGAAGGCTCCGCCGACCGGGCGCCGTCGGTCCGCCTCGACCGGCCGGCCAGGCCCCGCCGTTTTGCCGAACCGGCAACAAGCCTGGCCCCCGCCCGAGCCGTCCTCGCAGGATGGGCGCCGGTGCCCCCGTGCGGCGCGGGAACCGGCGTCCGCCGGGCCCGGGGCCCGCCATCGGCGCCGTACCGACCGACGTGTCCGGAGGAACCATGCCGCAGCCGCCCGTGACCGATCAGCTCCCCGTCCACCGTCTCGTGCCGTCACCGGCGGGCCGGACCCACCTGGTGGAGCAGGGCGACGGGCCCCTGGTCCTGCTCGTCCACGGCTTCCCGGAGTCCTGGTACTCCTGGCGCCGCCAGCTGCCCGCCCTGGCAGCCGCGGGCTTCCGCGCCGTCGCGATCGACGTACGCGGCTACGGGCGCTCCTCGCGCCCCGACGCGGTGGACGCGTACCGGATGCTCGACCTGGTGGCGGACAACGTCGCCGTGGTCGAGGCCCTGGGCGAGCGCTCCGCGGTGATCGTCGGCCACGACTGGGGCGCGACGATCGCCGCGCACTCCGCGCTGCTGCGGCCCGACGTGTTCCGCGCGGTCGGCCTGCTGAGCGTGCCGTACACCCCGCCCGGCGGGCCGAGGCCCAGCGAGGTCTTCGCCGGCATGAGCGACCCCGCCGGCCCCTTCGCCGGGCAGGAGTTCTACGTCTCCTACTTCCAGGAGCCCGGCCGGGCGGAGGCGGAGATCGAGCCCGACGTACGCGGCTGGCTCGCCGGCTTCTACGCCGCCCTGTCCGCCGACACCATGCCGGGCCCCGCGGCACCCGACCCGCACTTCGTCGCGACCGGCGGCAGGCTGCGCGACCGCTTCCCGGCCGACGGCCGGCTGCCGGCCTGGCTCACCGAGGAGGACCTGGACGTCTACGCCGGCGAGTTCGAACGCACCGGCCTGACCGGCGCCCTCAACCGCTACCGGAACATGGACCGCGACTGGGCCGACCTGGCGGCACACCAGGGCGCCCCGGTCACCCAGCCGTCCCTGTTCCTCGGCGGCGCCCTGGACGCCTCCACCACCTGGCTGTCCGACGCGATCGCCGCGTATCCCACGACCCTGCCCGGCCTGACCGCCTCGCACCTCATCGACGGCTGCGGCCACTGGCTCCAGCAGGAGCGTCCCGAGGAGACGAACCGGCTGCTCACCGACTGGCTGGCCGCCCTCCCCGGCTGACGCCCGCCCGGCCCCGGGAACCACTCGAACATCCGCCCGTCACCGGATAGCCTCCGGCCATGGCGAATGGGCAGTGGTACCCCCCGGAGTGGCCGGACCGCATCCGCGCGCTGGCGGACGGCACGCTCACCCCCGTCACCCCGCGGCGCGCGGCCACCGTCATGCTCCTGAAGGACACCGGCGCCGGACCCGCCGTCCACATGCTGCGCCGCCGCGCCTCGATGGCGTTCGCCGGGGGCGCGTACGCGTACCCCGGCGGCGGCGTCGACCCGCGCGACGACGACCGCGACATCGGCTGGGCGGGCCCCACGCGCGCGTGGTGGGCGGACCGGCTCGGCGTCGACGAGGCGGGCGCCCAGGCGATCGTCTGCGCGGCCGTACGGGAGACGTACGAGGAGGCGGGCGTCCTGCTCGCCGGCCCCGCCCCCGGCTCGGTGGTGGGTGACACGACGGGCGCGGACTGGGAGGCCGACCGGGCCGCCCTGGTCGCCCGGGACCTGTCGTTCGCGGAGTTCCTGGACCGCAGGGGCCTCGTCCTGCGCTCCGACCTGCTGGGCGCCTGGGCCCGCTGGATCACCCCGGAGTTCGAGGCCCGGCGCTACGACACGTGGTTCTTCGTGGCCGCCCTCCCCGAGGGCCAGCGCACGCGCAACGCCTCCACGGAGGCCGACCGGACGGTGTGGATCACCCCGGCCGACGCGGCGGCCGGGTACGACAAGGGCGAGCTGCTGATGATGCCGCCGACCATCGCGACCCTGCGCGCGCTCGCGGAGTGCGGTACGGCGGCCGAGGCGCTCGCGTCGGCGCCGGGCCGCGACATGACGCCCGTACTGGCCCGGGCCCGGCTGGTCGAGGGCGAGATCGTGCTCTCCTGGCCGGGGTACGACGAGTTCACCAAGCACGTTCCGAGCGCGGCGCCGGCGACACCGGCCGGCCCGACGCCTTCCGGCCCGACGCCTTCCGGCCCGACGCCTTCCGACCCGACTGGGGGAGCCCCCGCATGACGGACGCAGCAGCACTGCCCGGCCAGCCGCGCGGCGGGGTCCTCTCGGGGCCCGCCACCGCACGCGCGGTGAACGTGCTCGCGCCCAATGCCTCCGCGATGACGCTGGACGGCACGAACACCTGGATCCTCGCCGAGCCCGACTCCGACCTGGCCGTCGTGGTCGACCCGGGTCCGCTGGACGACACGCATCTGCGCCACGTCGTCGCCACCGCCGAGCGGGCGGGCAAGCGCGTCGCCCTCACCCTGCTGACGCACGGTCACCCGGACCACGCGGAGGGCGCCGCGCGGTTCGCCGAGCTGACGCGCACGAACGTGCGGGCACTGGACCCGGCGCTGCGCCTGGGCGACGAGGGGCTGGCCGCGGGCGACGTGATCACGGTCGGCGGCCTGGAGCTGAGGGTCGTGCCGACCCCGGGGCACACCGCGGACTCCCTGTCCTTCCATCTCCCGGCCGACCGGGCGGTCCTGACGGGCGACACCGTCCTGGGCCGCGGTACGACGATGGTGGCCCACCCCGACGGCCGTCTCGGCGACTACCTGGACTCGCTGCGCAGGCTCAGGTCGCTCACGGCCGACGACGGGGTGCACACGGTGCTGCCCGGCCACGGACCGGTCCTGGACGACGCCCAGGGGGCGGTCGAGTTCTACCTCGCCCACCGGGCCCACCGCCTCGCCCAGGTCGAGACGGCGGTGGAGGACGGCTGCCGGACGCCGGACGAGGTCGTCGCCCGCGTGTACGCGGACGTCGACCGTTCACTGTGGCCGGCGGCGGAGCTGTCGGTGCGGGCGCAGCTGGAGTACCTGGGCGAGCACGGGCTCATCCAGCCGCCCGACGGGCTCTAGGCCCGTCAGCGGGAGCGCTTGGCGAGCCGCTCCACGTCCAGCAGGATCACGGCGCGGGCCTCCAGCCGCAGCCAACCGCGCTGGGCGAAGTCGGCGAGGGCCTTGTTGACCGTCTCGCGGGACGCGCCGACCAGCTGGGCCAGCTCCTCCTGCGTCAGGTCGTGCACGACGTGGATGCCCTCCTCGGACTGCACGCCGAAGCGGCGGGAGAGGTCCAGCAGGGCGCGGGCGACGCGGCCGGGGACGTCCGAGAAGACCAGGTCCGACATGGCGTCGTTGGTCTTGCGCAGTCGGCGCGCGACGGCGCGCAGCAGCGCGGTGGCGACCTCCGGGCGGACGTTCAGCCAGGGCTGGAGGTCGCTGTGGCCGAGGGCGAGCAGCTTGACCTCGGTCAGCGCGGTGGCGGTCGCCGTGCGCGGGCCCGGGTCGAAGAGCGACAGCTCGCCGATCAGCTCGCTCGGTCCGACCACGGCCAGCATGTTCTCGCGGCCGTCGGGGGACGTGCGGTGGAGCTTGACCTTGCCCTCCGTGACCACGTAGAGGCGGTCTCCGGGGTCCCCCTCGTGGAACAGCGAGTCACCGCGGGCGAGGGTCACCTCACTCATGGAGGCGCGGAGCTCGGCGGATTGCTCGTCGTCGAGCGCCGCGAAGAGCGGGTTGCGCCGCAGAACGTCGTCCACGAGTTCTCTCCTTGTCGACCGGCTCAGAGGATCTTGTTCCCCCGGTGTACCAGGGGTCCGTGGTGCCCATTTTGCCGGACAGTCCAAACAGTGTGATCTGTCACAAGGATGCCGCACACATGTCCTGGGGTACGCGGCAGGGGTCCAATTGGACGCCGATCTTCAGGGCCCGGGGCGGATGCCGGTGTCGGGCCGTAGGCTGGCCGGGTGTCCAAATCGCCGGTGAGAGCACAGGCCTAGGGAGCTGCGCGGGTGGTTGTACGTCGCGATTCCGCTGTGGGCGAACAGGGCCCCGAGGGCGGTAGGAAAACGGCGAAAACGGCAAAGGTGGCGGCACCTGCCAAGCGAGTGACCGCGGGGAAGGGTGCCTTGAAGAACACGGAGGGGGCCCCGGCCGTGCCCGGGAAGGCTGCGCCCGCGAAGAAGACGGGCCCGGCGGGGAAGACGGGCCGAGCGGAGAAGGCAGCGTCGGCCAAGAAGGCGGCCCCGGCGAAGAAGGCCGTGTCGGCCAAGAAGGCGGCCCCTGCCGGGAAGCAGGCCTCCGCCAAGAAGACGGCAGCAGCCAAGAAGACGGCCCCCGCCAAGAAGCAGGCGCCGCTCAAGCGGCAGGCGCCCGCCAGGAAGCCCGCCGTCGTCCCGGCGAAGGGCGCCGCCGCGGTCGAGGGCGTGGCCCCCGCGAAGACCATCGCCCCGAAGTCCCCACGGGGCGAGTCGCGCACCGCCCTGGTCCGCCGCGCCCGCCGTATCGACCGTGAGCTCGCCGAGGTGTATCCGTACGCCCACCCGGAACTGGACTTCGAGAACACCTTCCAGCTCCTGGTGGCCACGGTGCTCTCCGCCCAGACCACCGACCTGCGCGTCAACCAGACGACGCCCGCCCTCTTCGCCAGGTACCCCACCCCCGAGGACCTGGCCGCCGCCGACCCGGAGGAGGTCGAGGAGATCCTCCGCCCCTGCGGGTTCTTCCGGGCCAAGACCAGGTCCGTCATAGGGCTGTCCAAGGCGCTCACGGAGGACTTCGGCGGCGAGGTCCCCGGACGTCTCGAGGACCTCGTCAAACTGCCCGGCGTCGGCCGCAAGACCGCCTTCGTCGTTCTCGGCAACGCCTTCGGCCGCCCCGGCATCACCGTGGACACGCACTTCCAGCGCCTGGTGCGCCGCTGGCGGTGGACCGAGGAGACCGACCCGGACAAGATCGAGGCCGCCGTCGGCGCGCTGTTCCCCAGGAGTGAGTGGACCGATCTGTCCCATCACGTGATCTGGCACGGCCGCCGCATCTGCCACGCCCGCAAGCCCGCCTGCGGGGCCTGCCCCATCGCCCCGCTCTGCCCGGCGTACGGCGAGGGCGAGACGGACCCCGAGAAGGCGAAGAAGCTGCTGAAGTACGAGAAGGGCGGTATGCCCGGCCAGCGGCTCAAGCCCCCGCAGGCCTACCTGGACGCGGGCGGCACACCGGCGCCGCCCCTGGGGGCCGGATGACGGAACGTTCTCGGGGGCCTCGGGCGTTGGACACGGCAGGACGGGGGTGGCGATGACACGGGCGGGCAACACTCAGGGCGTGGCGCTCAGCGAGGTGGGCCTGCCCGGCTGGCTGGAGCCGGTGGCGCGGGCCGCGCGGACGGTGCGGCCCGGACAGCTGAGCCGTTTCCTCCCCCCGGCCGACGGCGCCGGACGGCAGTCGGCCGTGCTGATCCTGTTCGGCGAGGGCAGGGCCGAGAGCGAGGGCGGCCGCGGCCCCGAGCTGCTGCTCATGGAGCGGGCCGGCTCCCTGCGCTCGCACGCGGGCCAGCCCTCGTTCCCCGGCGGTTCCCTCGACCCGGAGGACGGTGACCCGCAGGGGGAGGGCCCGCTGCGGGCCGCCCTGCGCGAGGCGGAGGAGGAGACCGGGCTCGACCCGGCCGGTGTGCAGCTCTTCGGTGCCCTGCCCAAGCTGTACATCCCGGTCAGCGGCTTCGTCGTCACGCCGGTGCTCGGCTGGTGGCGCGAGCCCAGCCCGGTCGGTGTCGTCGATCCGAACGAGACGGCGCGGGTCTTCACGGTCCCCGTGGCGGATCTCACGGATCCGGCCAACCGGGTCACCGCCGTCCACCCCCGCGGCCACCGCGGACCGGCGTTCCTGGTCGAATCGACCCTGGTGTGGGGCTTCACCGCCGGGATCATCGACCGGCTGCTGCACTTCGCGGGCTGGGAGCGGCCCTGGGACAGGGACAAGCAGGTCCCGCTGGACTGGCGGTCATGACAGGGTGACCGGTGTGAGCGTAGGACGACGAGGCGAGGCCTGAATCAGTGAACGTGCTGGACATCCTGCTGCTGCTGGCCGCCGTCTGGTTCGCGATCGTCGGCTACCGCCAGGGTTTCGTGGTCGGCATCCTGTCCGTGATCGGCTTCCTCGGCGGCGGCCTCGTCGCCGTCTACCTGCTCCCGGTCGCCTGGGACGCCCTGACGGACAACGCGGAGGTGAGTACGACCGCCGCCGTCGTCGCGGTCGTCGTCGTCATCGTCTGCGCCTCCGTCGGCCAGGCCCTGACCACGCACCTGGGCAACAAGCTGCGCCGGCACATCACGTGGTCCCCGGCCCGCGCCCTGGACGCCACCGGCGGCGCCCTGGTCAACGTCGTCGCCATGCTCCTCGTCGCCTGGCTCATCGGCTCCGCCCTCGCCGGCACCACGCTGCCGACGCTCGGCAAGGAGGTCCGCAGTTCCAAGGTGCTGCTGGGCGTCTCCCGGGCGCTGCCCGCGCAGGCGGACACCTGGTTCGCGGACTTCTCCTCCGTCCTCGCGCAGAACGGCTTCCCGCAGGTCTTCAGCCCGTTCTCCAACGAGCCGATCACCGACGTCCAGCCGCCCGACCCGGCGCTCGCGGGCAGTCCCGTCGCGACCCGGGCCAAGCGTTCCATCGTCAAGGTGGTGGGCACGGCCACCGGTTGCGGCAAGGTCCTGGAGGGTTCCGGCTTCGTCTTCGCCGACCGCCGCGTGATGACCAACGCCCATGTGGTGGGCGGCGTCGACGAACCCACCGTGCAGGTGGGCGGCGAGGGGCGGAAGTACGACGCGACGGTCGTCCTCTACGACTGGCACCGCGACATCGCCGTGCTCGACGTACCGGAACTGCGGGCGCCCGCGCTGCGGTTCACGGACGAGGACGCCGGCAGGGACGACGACGCCATCGTCGCGGGCTTCCCGGAGAACGGGGCGTACGACGTGCGTGCCGCGCGGGTGCGCGGGCGCATCAAGGCCAGCGGCCCGGACATCTACCACCGCGGCACGGTGAACCGCGACGTCTACTCGCTCTTCGCGACCGTCCGTCAGGGCAACTCCGGCGGACCGCTGCTGACGCCCGAGGGCGAGGTCTACGGCGTGGTCTTCGCCAAGTCCCTCGACGACCCGGACACCGGCTACGTGCTCACCGTGGACGAGATCCGCGACGACATCACCGAGGGCCGCGCCGCGAACCAGCAGGTGGACAGCGACAGCTGCGCGCTCTAGAAGAGCCCCGCTCCGCGGACGCGGTCCGCGGGGTGCTCAGCCGCGCGGGTGACGCAGGCGCACGGAGACCCAGCGGGCCCGGCGGCGCAGAATGCGCGGAATGCCCACCGGGGGATCCACCACCGCCAGTTGCGGGGTGCTGCCGCGTCGGTGGGTGCTCGCGCCGCTCGTGGAGCGGCCGTCGCGTGCTACGTCACTGTAGTCGTGCGTCCAGCCCATACCCGGACGTGTGCCCCCGCCCCAAGGTCGATAACCGCGCCCGAGGCCCCCAATTGGCCTATGCGCCGGGCAAGTGGCCGTTCATAGGACAAGCGTTCCGGTTCGGGTACCGAGTGCGTCCGTCCGGTCACCGATCGGGTTCGGGATCCTTCAGCCAGTTGATCAGTTCGGTGGAGAAAGCGACCGGATCCTCTTCGTGCGGGAAGTGCCCGAGCCCGTCGAACAACCGCCAGCGGTACGGCGCTTCGACGTACTGCCCGGATCCCGCCGCGCTCCGCGTCCGCATCACCGGGTCCAGCGAGCCGTGCAGATGCAGCGTCGGTACGCGCACCGGCCGCTTCATGCGGCGGTAGAACTGGATGCCGTCGGGACGGGCCAGGGAGCGGACCAGCCAGCGGTACGGCTCGACGGAGCAGTGGGCCGTGGACGGGACGCACATGGCCCGGCGGTAGACCTCCACCGCCTCATCGTCCGGCGGCCGCGGTCCCGACCAGTCCTGGATCAGTCGGCCGACCAGCGCGCCGTCGTCCGCGGTCAGCTGCCGCTCCGGGATCCAGGGGCGCTGGAAGCCCCAGACGTACGAGCCCGCCCGGGTCTGCCGGACGTCCCCGAGCATGGCCGAGCGCCAGCGCCGGGGATGCGGCATCGACGACACCGCGAGCCGCCGCACGAGCTTGGGCCGCATCGCCGCGGCCGTCCACGCCAGGTAGCCGCCCAGGTCGTGGCCGACCAGCGCGGCGTCCGGCTCGCCGAGCGAGCGGATCACACCGGTGATGTCCAGGGCGAGGCCCGCGGGGTCGTAGCCGCGCGGCGTGCGGTCGCTGCCGCCGACGCCGCGCAGGTCCATCGCGACCGCGCGGAAACCGGCGTCGGCCAGCGCCGTCAGCTGGTGCCGCCAGGTCCACCAGAACTGCGGGAAGCCGTGCAGCAGCAGCACCAGCGGCCCGTCGCCGAGTTCGGCGATGTGGAAGCGGGCGCCGTTGGCGGCGACGTCCCGGTGGGTCACGTCCCGCCCGCCGGGGATGCCGAGCCGTACGACCGAGGTGGGTTGCGCCGATGGAGTGGCGGGGTCCGTCATGAGGACGAGCGTGCCACAGCCTCGATGGCCTCGGGGGACCGGTCGGCCGGGAGTTCCGGGCGCGGGTGCGGCTTGGCGTTCTGCAGGACACCCGCCGACTGCTTCACCGAGGCGGCGACCTTCTGCGGGCCGCGGCCCTTCTTGGCCTTCTTGGCGAAGGCGACGCCGATCAGCGCGAGGAGGCCGGCGATCAGGACGTTCGCCGCGAAGGACAGCAGGAAGCAGACCGCGAGGTTCCAGCCGCTCCAGGTCCGGATCCCGTAGGCCAGGGCGAAGTTCAGCATCGGCAGTGAGAACACCAGGAGCAGGCCCGCCAGCGAGAAGGCGCCGCCGCTGGTCGCCCCGCGCTTCACGTCCTGCCTCAGCTGCGCCTTGGCCAGCGCGATCTCGTCGTGCACCAGCGCCGACAATTCGGTGGTCGCCGAGGCGAACAGCTGGCCGATGCTGCGTTCGGTGCCGACCGGGCTGCCGTCGGGTGCGCTCATCGCGGTCTCCCTCTTCTGCTGGCTTGCTGCGTACGGTTCCGTGGCGGTCGTCGACTTCTGTCCGACTGCGATCGGTCCCGTCTTTTGTACCGTCTCGTCAGATCATGCCGGACGGTCGCCCTCCTCGCCTGCCCCGCCCGGCACTTCGGCAAGCCGTGCCGCCTCCTTCTCCTCGGCGATCCGCCGGTGTTCGGCGGCCTTCCGCTCGTAGATGGCGGCCAGGCGCAGGTGGTACGCCGGGTCGTCCTCCTCGTAGATGTCGGGTACGCCGCTGAGGTCCTCGTCGCGTTCCTCGTGCTCGATCATGCGCCGGTACTTGGCGTTCCGGATCTTCAGCAGCACGGTCGCCAGGGTCGCCGCGACGAGCGATCCGGTCAGGACGGCGGCCTTGACCTCGTCGGTCATGGTCGCGTCGCCCTCGAAGGCCAGCTCGCCGATGAGCAGGGAGACGGTGAACCCGATGCCGGCCAGGGTCGCCACGGCGAACACGTCGGCCCAGGCGAGGTCGTCGCTGAGCGAGGCCCGGGTGAAGCGCGCGGTGAGCCAGGTGCCGCCGAAGATGCCGAGCGTCTTGCCGATGACGAGACCGAGGACGACGCCGAGGGTCTCCGGCCTGGTGAACACGTCGGCCAGCGCGCCGCCCGACAGGGTGACACCCGCGCTGAACAGCGCGAACAGCGGTACCGCGAGGCCCGCCGACAGCGGGCGCACCAGGTGTTCGATGTGCTGGCCGGGGGAGTGGTCCTCGCCCTCGCGTGTGTGGCAGCGCAGCATCAGGCCCATGGCGACGCCCGCGATGGTGGCGTGGACACCGCTGTTGTACATCAGGCCCCAGACGACGAGGCCGAGCGGGACGTACACGTACCAGCCGCGTACGCCCTTGCGGAGCAGCAGCCAGAAGGCGGCGAGGCCGACGGCCGCGCCGCCGAGCGCGGCGAAGTTCAGGCCGTCGGTGAAGAAGACCGCGATGATCAGGATGGCGAAGAGGTCGTCGACGACGGCGAGCGTCAGCAGGAAGGCGCGCAGGGCGCTGGGCAGGGACGTGCCGATGACGGCGAGCACGGCGAGCGCGAAGGCGATGTCGGTCGCGGTGGGCACGGCCCAGCCGGCCAGGGAGCCGCCGCCCACGGTGCCGGTGAGCGTGTAGACGACGGCCGGTACGGCCATGCCGCACAGGGCCGCCACCACGGGCAGCGCGGCGGCCTTCGGGTCCTTGAGGTCGCCGGCGACCAGCTCGCGCTTGAGCTCGATCCCGGCGACGAAGAAGAAGACGGCCAGCAGTCCGTCGGCCGCCCAGTGCTCGACGGACAGGTTCAGGCCGAGGGCCCCGGGGCCGAGGTGGAAGTGGCTGACGCTCTCGTAACTGTCGTGGAGAGCCGGGACGTTCGCCCAGATCAGTGCGGTGACGGCGGCGGCGAGCAGCAGGACTCCGCCGACGGTCTCGGTGCGCAGCGCGTCCGTGAGATAGGTCCGCTCCGGCAGGGACAGCCGGCCGAAGGCCTTGCGGGGGGTGCGGGGCGACGTCACGGGGGACCTCCGGTCGATGGGCAGCACGGAACACGTGCCGACCAGACTTCCCGGCTCACCATGACGATCTTGTTGTGGCTCTTACGCGTTCCTTAGCGTACCTAACGGGTAGCTCCGGCGCGAACGGGCTGAACGGTGCTCGCGCCGTGGGACGCCCCGTGCGAAGGGGCACCCGGCGGATCTTCCGCCGGGTGCCCCTCGGTCAGCTGGTTCAGTCCTGCGGATCGGTCCCGCGGATCGGTCCCACGGGGCGGTCACGCAGGGCGGTCACGCAGGTCGCTCCCGCAGGTCGGCCCCGCGATTCGTCCTGCGGGCCGGTCCGGGATCAGTCCTCGCTCGGTGATGCCGGGAGCTTGTCCTGGATCAGCTGCATCACACTGCTGTCGGTCAGGGTGGTGACATCACCCAGGGCGCGGTTCTCCGCCACGTCACGCAGCAGGCGGCGCATGATCTTGCCCGAGCGGGTCTTCGGCAGCTCGGCCACCGGCAGGATCCGCTTGGGCTTGGCGATCGGCCCGAGGGTGGCGCCGACGTGGCCTCGCAGCTCGGCGACCAGGTCGTCGCTCTCCGAGGCCGTACCGCGCAGGATCACGAACGCCACGATGGCCTGGCCGGTCGTCTCGTCCGCCGCGCCGACCACGGCCGCCTCGGCGACCGACGGGTGCGAGACGAGGGCCGACTCGACCTCGGTGGTGGAGATGTTGTGCCCGGACACGAGCATCACGTCGTCCACGCGGCCGAGCAGCCAGATGTCGCCGTCGTCGTCCTTCTTGGCGCCGTCCCCGGCGAAGTACTTGCCCTCGAACCGCGACCAGTACGTGTCGATGAACCGCTGGTCGTCGCCCCAGATGGTGCGCAGCATCGACGGCCACGGCTCGGTGAGGACCAGGTAGCCGCCCCCGCCGTTCGGCACCTCGTTCGCCTCGTCGTCGACGACGGTGGCGCTGATGCCGGGCAGCGGGCGCTGGGCGGAGCCCGGTTTGGCCTCGGTGACGCCGGGCAGCGGCGAGATCATCATGGCGCCGGTCTCGGTCTGCCACCAGGTGTCGACGACGGGGGTGGCGTCCGCGCCGATGGTCTTCCGGTACCAGATCCACGCCTCGGGGTTGATCGGCTCGCCGACCGAGCCGAGGACGCGCAGGGAGGACAGGTCGAACTTCGCGGGGATGTCGTCGCCCCACTTCATGAACGTCCGGATCGCGGTGGGCGCGGTGTAGAGGATCGTCACGCCGTACTTCTGCACGATCTCCCAGAAGCGGCCCTGGTGCGGGGTGTCCGGAGTGCCTTCGTACATCACCTGGGTCGCACCGTTGGCGAGCGGGCCGTAGACGATGTACGAGTGCCCGGTGACCCAGCCGACGTCGGCGGTGCACCAGTAGACATCGGTCTCCGGCTTGAGGTCGAAGACCGCCCAGTGCGTGTACGCCGTCTGGGTGAGGTAGCCGCCAGAAGTGTGCAGGATGCCCTTGGGCTTGCCCGTCGTGCCGGACGTGTACAGGATGAACAGCGGGTTCTCGGCGTCGAACGCCTCCGGCGTGTGCTCCGTGGACTGTCGGTCGACGGTCTCGTGCCACCACTTGTCGCGGGAGTCGTCCCAGGCGACGTCCTGGCCGGTGCGGCGGACGACGAGAACGTGCTCGACGGTGCCGGCGCGCTCGACCGCCTCGTCGACGGCGGGCTTGAGAGCGGAGGGCTTGCCGCGCCGGTAACCGCCGTCGGAGGTGATGACGACGCGGGCGTCGGCGTCCTGGATGCGGGTGGCGAGCGCGTCGGAGGAGAAGCCGCCGAAGACGACCGAGTGGGCGGCGCCGATCCGGGCGCAGGCCAGCATCGCGATCGCCGTCTCCGGGATCATCGGCATGTAGACGGCGACCCGGTCGCCCTTGCGCACACCCAGCTCCAGCAGGGCGTTCGCGGTCTTGGAGACCTCGTCCTTGAGCTGGGCGTAGGTGATGGCGCGGCTGTCGCCGGGCTCGCCCTCGAAGTGGATGGCGACGCGGTCGCCGTGCCCGGCCTCCACGTGCCGGTCGACGCAGTTGTAGGCGACGTTGAGCTTGCCGTCCTTGAACCACTTGGCGAACGGCGGGTTCGACCAGTCCAGGGTCTCGGTCGGCTCCTGCGCCCAGGACAGCCGGCGGGCCTGCTCGGCCCAGAAGCCGAGCCTGTCAGCCTTGGCCTGTTCGTACGCCTCCGCCGTGACGTTGGCGTTCGCGGCCAGGTCAGCGGGCGGCGTGAATCGTCGCTCCTCCTTCAAGAGGTTGGCCAAGGAGTCGTTGCTCACGACATCTCCCTTTCTCAGGGTTGTCCGTTGTGTCCCAGGCCACACCTCATCAGACCCGAGGGGCCGATGACAAGGGTCGACGGACAATTGGTTTAGACCTGTCGGTCAACCGCCATCCGTCGTCCGTTGTCTCCGTGGCCAGTGGTCATCCGTACCCACGGGCGCCGACGGCGTGGGGTTCAGCGTGTGTAACGCCTCTCACACTCCGCGCGCGTCGGCGCCCGTACGGCTCAGGCGGTCAGGTCGGTCTCCCGCACCAGCTCGAACCGCCCGGCCCCCTCCTCCTCGGTGAGCAGGTACGCCTGGGCCTCGCCCACGTGGAAGTACATGCCGTGCAGCTCCAGCTCCCCCCTGCCCAGCGCCCGGGACACCGATCCGTGGGCGCGCAGGTGCTCCAGTTGCTGGACCACGTTGGCCAGACAGAGCTGCTCGGCCGCGTCGACGGGCGCCCGCCCGGCCAACCGGATCCAGGAGCCCTCGTCCCCGGGCAGGCGTCGCAGGCTCGGCACCCCGTGCCGCAGCCACCGTTTGAGCGGCGTCTGCGCGCCCCCGGGCTCGGTGCTGAGCAACGCCTGCATGGCCCCGCACCCCGAGTGGCCGCACACCGTGATGGACCGCACCTTCAGCACGTCCACGGCGTACTCGATCGCGGCGGCGACCGAGTCGTCCCCGCTCTCCTCGCCGGGCAGCGGCACGAGATTGCCCACGTTGCGCACCACGAAGAGGTCGCCGGGACCGCTGGAGGTGATCATCGACGTGACCAGCCGGGAGTCGGCGCAGGCGAGGAACAGCTGGGAGGGCTGCTGTCCTTCGCGCGCCAGCCGGGCCAGCTCGCCACGCACCAGCGGGGCGGTGTTGCGGTGGAACGCGCTGATGCCGCGCGCCAGGTCGCGTCCGCTGGATCCGCTCGGTACGAGGGGGCTGCCGGTCCCGTCGGTTCCGCCGGTTCCGCGGTGGCTGCCGGGATCCGTCGGTTCTGTGGGCTCCGGTGTATCAGGAGCCCCGGCAGTCTTGGCGGTCCCCGTGGTCCCGCTGGTGTTGCCGGCCCCACGGGCCCCGTCGGTAAGGGACTGCCGTACACCGTCGGCCTGTTGGGTGACGTCGCGCGGGAACGCGGGTACCGCCTGGGGGCGTTCGCACTGGTGGTTGCGCCAGGGCGTCCATGGGCGGCAGCGGCAGCCGTCGGTATCGGCGGGCTCGGAGATGCGGAGGCCGGGACGGCGACCGGTGATCTCGACGGATCCGCCTTGCGAGGTGTGTGTCTTCTGCCAGTCCTGCAGCGTCTCGTACGCCGCGTGGTCCATGAACGAGCCGTCCAACTCCACGACGGCGTCCGCACCGTGGGGTACGTGATGCAGGACTCTGCTGAGCCGTGGCACCGCCAGGAACGTCAACTGGCCCCGGACTTGTACGTGGTGGACTCCTTCCGTCTCGACGTGGGTGATGCGGGTGCGGGTCAGCCGGTGCAGGGCGACCCCGACGGCCACGGCGATGCCCAGTGCGACGCCCTCCAGGACGCCGAGGAACACCACGCCGCAGGTGGTGACCGCGTAGACCAGTACCTCGCGGTGGCGGGTCACCGTGCGGATGTGGTTCAGGGACACCATCTTGAGGCCGACGGCCATGACCAGGGAGGCGAGCGATGCGAGCGGGATGAGTTCCAGGGCCGGGACCATCAGCAGTGCGGCGATCACTACGAGAACGCCGTGCAGCATCGTGGAGTTCCGGCTGACGGCACCCGCGTGCACATTGGCGGAACTGCGTACGGCCACCCCGGCGACGGGCAGGCCGCCGAGCGTTCCGGAGACGACGTTGGCGGCGCCCTGGCCGAGCAGTTCGCGGTCCAGGTCCGCCCGTTCGACGCGGCCGGTCGTACCCGGCCGGGCGGCGACGAGTTTGTCCACGGCGACCGCGCCGAGCAGGGACTGCACGCTGCACACGAGCGTGGTGGTGAGGACGGCGGCGACGAGGCCGAGCACCGGACCGTCGGGCAGCGTGGCCAGGGCATGGCTGCTCCAGGACGGCAGGTCGACCTTGGGCAGCCGGAGTCCGGCGAGGGCGGCGACCGCGGTGGCACCGGCGACGGCGACCAGGGCGCCGGGCACCTTGCCCAGGAGCTGCCCGGCGCGGCCGGGAAGGCGGGGCCAGAGCAGCAGCAGGGTCAGGGTCAGCACGCTCACCGCCAGGTCGGCGGGCTGCACGTTCGCCAACTGGGCGGGCAGTGCGCGCAGATTGTCGGGGACCGCGCTCTGCGGGGTGCCACCGAGGACGATGTGCACCTGCGCGACGGCGATGGTGATGCCGATGCCGGCGAGCATGCCGTGCACGATGGCGGGACTGACGGCGAGGGCGGTGCGGGCCACCCGCAGACAGCCCAGCCCCAGCTGGGCGAGCCCGGCGAGAACGGTGATGGCACAGGTCGTACGCCATCCGTAGCGCTGGATGAGGTCGGCGGTGACCACGGTGAGTCCCGCCGCCGGTCCGCTGACCTGGAGCGGACAGCCGCCGAGCCGGCCGGCGACGATCCCGCCCACCGCGGCGGCGACGAGGCCGGCCTGGAGAGGGGCGCCGGTGGCGAGGGCGATGCCCAGGGAAAGGGGCAGGGCGATCAGGAAGACCGCGATCGAGGCCGAGAGATCGGCGCCCTCGACGCGGAAGCGCCGGGGGCGCTCGGGCGGTGGGCTGTGGGGTGGGTGGACGTGCTTGGTCCGGGCCGAATCGGCGCGGGCGGGGACGCAGGCTGACATGTTTCCCGTCTCCTCCGGGGCTGTGCGGTCGCGGTCAGGGATGGTCCCCCGCGCTCGGCGGGGGCGGTTCGCGGCCGTGGGGCACGGCGTACAGCGGCGGGACGCTTGATCACTCTTCGAACACACCTATTGAGTGCGCTCGGTAAACGGATCGTAATTCAGAGTAAAGGGAGGGCATAGACTTTTCGCGCAAACGGAGTAATAGGCCGCTCTAGTGAGTGAATCGGTCTTTTCATCGGCTTGTCGTATTAATTCCTTCTGGGTCTCGTGCCACCTTGACGGCGCTGACGGCACATCCCGGTACAGCACCCGACATCGCCCTCGTCGGCGTTGGCCCGAGAGAAGGAAGAAGGTGGGCGGAACATGGCCGCCACCCACAGGATCGCCGTGCGCACCGTGATCGCCGCGGTCTGCGCCGCGTCGTTCGCCGGCTGCGCGCTCGGCACCAGCGACAACCATGCCGACCAAGGGGCGCACGGCCCGCAGAAGGAGAAGGGAGAAGCGGCGCCGGCGCCCAACAGCGCGGTACGGCTGATCGGTGACGGCTCGACGGCGTACACCGGCGCACAGCCGCATCTGCCCCGGCCCGAGCGTCTCAAGCCCGGCCAGAGGCCTCCCCAGTTCGTGGTGTTCTCGTGGGACGGGGCCGGTGAGGACAGCCAGAAACTGTTCTCCCACTTCCGGAAGGTGGCCAAGGAGAACAACGCCACCATGACGTACTTCCTGAGCGGCGTGTACATGCTGCCGGAGGAGAAGCAGGACCTGTACCAGCCGCCGCAGCACTCCCCGGGCCGGTCGGACATCGGCTTCAACGACGAGGAGGGCATCACCGACACCGTCACGCAGCTGCGGCAGGCGTGGCTGGAGGGCAACGAGATCGGTACCCACTTCAACGGTCACTTCTGCGGCGCCGGGGGCGGCGTCGGCGAGTGGTCCGTCGAGGAGTGGAAGAGCGAGATCGACCAGGCCAAGCAGTTCGTGAAGACCTGGAAGACCAACACCGGCCTGAAGGACGCCGCACCGCTGCCCTTCGACTACGACAAGGAGCTGATCGGCGCCCGCACCCCCTGCCTGGAGGGGCAGGAGAACTTCATGAGGGCCGCGAGCCAGATGGGCTTCCGCTACGACAGCAGCGGAGTGAACAACCAGGTCTGGCCCAAGAAGAAGTACGGGCTGTGGGACCTGTCGATGCAGCTCGTCCCGTTCCCCGGCCACACCTTCGAACAGCTCACCATGGACTACAACTTCATGGTCAACCAGTCGGGCACCGCCACCCAGGGCGACCCCGCCAAGCGCGAGTTCTGGGGCGACCAGATGCGCGACGGCCTGCTCCAGGGCTTCCAGCGGGCCTACGACGGCAACCGCGCGCCGCTGATCATCGGCAACCACTTCGAGTCCTGGAACGGCGGCGTCTACATGCGGGCCGTCGAGGAGGTCGTCGAGAAGGTGTGCACCAAGGAGGAGGTGCGCTGCGTCTCCTTCCGCCAGCTCGCGGACTGGCTGGACGCCCAGGACCCGAAGACGCTGAAGAAGCTGCGCACCCTGGGCGTCGGCGAGGCTCCCGAGAAGGGGTGGGCGTCCTTCCTGTCGGCCGCCCCCGCGCCGGCGCCGAAGGGCGTGCCCGGAGCGCCGGCGTCCAAGCGGTAAGCGGCACGGCGTCGACCGTCGCCGTGCCGTGCGGCGGTCGTCACACCGGGGCGACGACCTCCTCGCCGAGGACGAACCCGGGGTCGACCTGCGCGGCGAGGTCGGCCCCGGTCCGTTCGTCGCCCCAGCTCCGGGCGTTCTTCAGATGGAAGTGCACCATCTGCCGCGTGTAACGCCCCCAGTCCCGCAGTTCGTACGTCGCGTCCGCGGCCGTGTGCAACGCCCGCAGCGCCCGGCGGTTGGCGTCCTCCAGGAACTCGAACCGCGGAGGGCGGCCCTTCTCCATGGCGCGCACCCAGTCCGAGTGCCCGACGGTGGTCAGCAGGTCCTCCCCGACCTCGTCACGCAGGAAGTCGAGGTCGTCCTGCCCCTGCACCTTGTTGCCGACGACCTTCAGGATGACGCCGAAGTCGCGGGCGTACTCCTTGTACTGGCGATAGACGGAGACCCCCTTCCGGGTCGGCTCGGCGACGAGGAACGTGATGTCGAAGCGGGTGAACATGCCGGAGGCGAACGAGTCCGAACCCGCCGTCATGTCGACCACGACGTATTCGTCACGGCCGTCGACCAGGTGGTTCAGGCACAGCTCCACCGCTCCGGTCTTGGAGTGGTAGCAGGCGACTCCCAGGTCGGCTTCGGTGAAGGACCCGGTGACCATCAGACGGACGGTGTCACCGTCGAGTTCCACCGGCCGGGCGCAGGCCTCGTAGACCGGGTTGTCCTCGCGCACCCGCAGCAGCCGCGAGCCCTCGCCGGGCGGCGTCGTCTTGATCATCGTCTCGGCGGAGGCGATGCGCGGATTGGTCCCGCGCAGGTGGTTCTTGATCAGCGGAAGATGGTCGCCCATCGCCGGCAGCCCGGCCGCGACCGTCTCGTCGAGGCCCAGTGCGGCCCCCAGGTGCTGGTTGATGTCGGCGTCGATCGCGACGACGGGTGCGCCGGTGGTGGCGAGGTGGCGGATGAACAGGGAGGACAGAGTGGTCTTGCCGCTGCCGCCCTTCCCGACGAAAGCAATTTTCATGTTCACTAAGAGTAGTGGGGCTATGACCGTGAGTGGCGCGGGAGGCCGGAGGTGCGTGAAGAAGACCACTCATTCGTGGGGTGCGGCGTCGGGGTGCGTAGGGTCGTACCCATGAGTACGACAGGCGCGACCGCCGATCCGCTCGCGGCCCTGGGCTCGCTGCCCGGTGTGGCCGAGACCGTGGAGTCCGTACGCAAGGCCGTGGACCGGGTCTACGGTCACCGGATCATGCGGCGACGCAGCAACGAGATCACGTCCGAGGCGGCGCTGCGCGGCGCCCGGGGTTCGGCGGCGCTGTCCGGCGCGGACTGGGCGCTGGAGGAGGTGCGCCGCCGGACCGACTTCAGCGGCGACGACGAGGCGCGCACGGTGGGTGCGGCCCTGCGGCTGACCGCCGAGGCGGGCCAGCTGCTGTCCATCTGGCGTCAGTCCCCGCTGCGGGTGCTGGCCCGGCTGCACCTGGTGGCGGCCGCGGACAAGGCCGATCAGGTGGGACGGCCGCGCCAGGAGGGCGAGCCGGTGGACGAACCGCTCGTCGAACTGCCGCTGCCGGGCGCAGCCGAGGCGCACGGCCGCCTGGACGGCCTGGCCGAGCTGGTCATCGCGGGGGGCTCCGCGCCGGCGCTGGTCACCGCCGCCGTCGTGCACGGCGAGCTGCTGGCCCTGCGCCCCTTCGCCTCGCACAACGGCCTGGTCGCGCGTGCGGCCGAGCGGATCGTCCTGGTCGGCAGCGGTCTGGACCCGAAGTCGGTCTGCGCCGCCGAGGTCGGACACGCCGAGCTGGGGCGCGCGGCCTACCTGGCGGCACTCGACGGCTACGTCTCCGGCACACCCGAGGGCATGGCCGCCTGGATCGCGCACTGCGGCCGAGCGGTGGAGCTGGGCGCCCGCGAGTCGACGGCCGTCTGCGAGGCGCTCCAGCGCGGAGCGGCGTGAACCGGCGCCTGTGGCGCAACAAAATGCGGCGGTACGAATTCTCGTACCGCCGCTGGCATGTTCACCGAGTTACCAAGCGTCCTCGATATATGCCCATCAGGTCGGGACTTTGCCCGTCACCTGGTGCGGCTGGCCCGTAATCGACGGGTCGACGTCGCGTGGGTGCCCGGTGTTCATGCTCGGTCCGTGGGGCCAAAAGCGTTCTCAGGCGATCCTTTCGGATGTCCTTGGTCTCGCGGGCCGTTGATTCCTTTGTACTCCTGACCGGGAGTAAGTGGAAGCCCCTGCCGCACTTCTTTACTTCCACGGTCAAACACGGGTGAAAGGGGCAAGATCAGGCTGCTGCCGTCCGGCGTCGGCTCGCGTACCAGACGAGGCCCGCGGTGGCCGCCGCGGCACCTATCGCGGCGGCGGCGACGAGGGCCGGGCGCGGCGGTACGGCGAAGCCGGGGATCCGCTGCTTGAGCCGTACGGGCCGGTGGAACTCGAGAACCGGCCAGTCGCGCGCGAGTGCCTCCCGCCGCAGGGCGCGGTCCGGGTTGACGGCGTGCGGATGGCCGACGGATTCCAGCATCGGCAGATCGGTCGCCGAGTCGCTGTACGCGTAGCAGCGGGCGAGGTCGTACCCCTCGGACGCCGCCAGTTCGCGGATCGCCTCGGCCTTGGTCGGGCCGTACGCGTAGTACTCCACCTCCCCGGTGAAGCAGCCGTCGTCGCCCACGACCATGCGGGTCGCCACCACCCGGTCCGCCCCCAGCAGCTCACCGATCGGTTCGACGACCTCGGCGCCCGACGTGGAGACGATGACGACGTCACGGCCGGCTGTGTGGTGCTCCTCGATCAGGGAGGCGGCCTCGTCGTAGATGATCGGGTCGATCAGGTCGTGCAGGGTCTCGGCGACGAGCTCCTTGACCAATTGGACGTTCCAGCCGCGGCAGAGTGCGGACAGGTACTCGCGCATCCGCTCCATCTGGTCGTGGTCGGCGCCACCCGCGAGGAAGACGAACTGGGCATAGGCGGTACGCAGGACGGCCCTGCGGTTGATCAGCCCGCCTTGGTAGAACGACTTGCTGAAGGTGAGGGTGCTCGACTTCGCAATGACCGTCTTGTCCAGATCGAAGAAGGCCGCGGTGCGGGGCCAGGAGTGGTTTTCCACGACCCCGAGCATAGGCGCAGCCCATTCGGCGTAAGGTGGGGCGTGTGGGTTTGCCTGAGAAGGCTCTCGGGTACACCATGGAAGTCACGGATCGTTCGCGACCGTGCTAACCCGGTCCGACTCCTCCCCCCCCGAGTCGGCCGTGGAGACGACCCCCGCTCTCCCCCCCGGCGGGGGTCGTCGCATGTCCGGGTGGGTTTTCCTTCCTGTCGGTGGCGCGAGTGATGTGTCCGGGTGTCGTGCGACGGTCTTATTGTCATGCTCATGATTAATAACGGTGCGTAGTTGTCGGACTGCTCTGCGGAAGTCACGCGCTGGGTGCGGCAGACGGCTCCGGACTCACCGGGACGGGTGACGGCGATAACCGCAGTCGCCGAGTTGTCCACAGTTATCGACCAAGATCCACATCATTTCGCGGATCGCTGCACCGTGATTCCACGCGTTCGGGCCGCGCCCGCTCCTGGGCGGGTCGTCCGCCGGACGCATATGGCCGGTTTCCGGTTCTTCACGCGGCTCGCGGTCGCGCGGTCGCGCGGTCGCCCGGCCTCGGGGTCACGGGGCCGCGGGCCTCGCGAGCGACGCCGAGCAGCGAAGCGACGAAGCGGGACGCGGCGACGTGACGACGCAGGACACAACGACCAGGACACAACGACCAGGACACAACGAAGGGGGACGCAGCCATGACCGGGACCGTCACATACGATCCGCCGCCCGCCGCCGGTGGGCGGCAGAGCGGCCCACTGATCGTCACCGAGGACACCGAACTCCTCGACGACCTGCTGCGCCTGTGCGCGGCAGCGGGCGCCACGCCCGAGGTGCACCACTCGGTGCCCGCGAAGCCCACGGCGTCCGGGCAGCCCGGCAGCTGGGAGGCGGCACCGCTCGTCCTGGTGGGCGACGACGCCGCACGGCGCGTACGCGGGGCCGCGCGCAGACGAGGCGTGGTGCTGGTGGGCCGCGACCAGGACGACTCCGGCGTCTGGCAGAGGGCCGTCGAGATCGGCGCCGACCATGTCCTGATGCTGCCCGACGGAGAGCAGTGGTTGGTCGACCGCATCGCCGACGTCGCCGAGGGCGTCGGCCGGCCCGCCCTCACCGTGGGGGTCATCGGAGGCCGGGGCGGTGCCGGAGCGTCCACGCTGGCCTGCGCGCTCGCCGTCACCTCCGCCCGCCAGGGACTGCGCAGCCTGCTGGTGGACGCCGACCCCCTGGGTGGCGGACTCGACGTCCTGCTCGGCGGCGAGACGGCCGAGGGGCTGAGGTGGCCCGCGTTCGCGGCCTCGCGCGGACGGGTCGGCGGGGGCGCACTGGAGGAGTCGCTGCCCGAACTGCACTCGTTGCGCGTGCTCAGCTGGGACCGGGGGGACTGCGTCGCCGTGCCGGCCCAGGCCGTACGGGCGGTGCTCGCCGCGGCGCGGCGCAGGGGCGGCACGGTCGTCGTCGACCTGCCGCGCCGGATCGACGACGGGGTCGCGGAGGTCCTCGCCCAGGTCGACGTCGGACTGCTCGTCGTCCCGGCCGAACTGCGCGCCGTCGCGGCGGCCGGGCGGATCGCCTCCGCGGTCGGCATGGTCCTGCGCGACCTGCGGGTCGCGGTACGGGGCCCGTACGCGCCGGGGCTCGACGACCGCGAGGTGGCCCGGTTGCTCGGGCTGCCCCTGGTCGGTGAGGTGCCCGTCGAGTCCGGGCTGTTGCGGGCGACCGAGGGCAAGCGGCCACCGGGCGCCGCCGGACGAGGGCCCCTGGCGCGCTTCTGCCGGGAGTTCTGGGAGCGGGCGCTGACGGCGGAGACGGGCGGTGCGGCATGAGGACGCGGGTGGATCCCGGCACCGCGTCGGGTGGAGGTGTGCGGGCCGGTGCGATGGACGGCACGGAGTGGCCGGCCACGGGGACGGCTCGCGGTTCGCTCGGGCGGTCTTCGGGGGCGACGGGCCCGGTGGGGCAGCCCGTGGGGGCGGAGCCCGGACAGTTCGCCGGGGCGGGCCCCGGGGCGGCGTACGGACAGCCCACCGGGGTGGTTCCTGTGGCGGTGTACGGACGGCGCACGGAAGCGGGCCGTCGGAGGGCGTCCAGGGCTTCCACGCGGCCCGCTTGGGCGGCCACGGGGGCGGTTCCCGGGGAGTCGGCGGGACGGGCCGTCGGGTCGTGTGCGAGGGCGGTGACCGGGACGGCCGCGGGTGTTCCTTCCGAACCGTCTGCCGGGAAGGCCGCGCGGGTGACCGCCGCGTCTGCCCAGGGAGAGGTCCCAGGGGCTCCGAGGGCTTTCCCGGGCCAGGTTTCCCCAGGGACGCCGGGCCAGGCTCCCGCGACGGCTCCGGGGCGGGTCTCCGTGGCCGCACCGGGCCGGGCGACGGAGGTCGTGCCGGGCCGGGCTCCCGCGGTAGCTCCAGGGGGCGGTGCCGGGACGGCCGCGGGGTCCGTCTCCGGGCTGCTCGACGGTGTGCGGCGGTGGCTCGCCGAGAGTGGGGCGGAGCCGACTCCCGCGCGCGTGGCCCAGGCCCTGCGGGAGCAGGGGAGGGTGCTGGGGGACGCCGAGGTCCTCGGTGCCGCGGAGCAGTTGCGGTCGGAGCTCGTCGGCAGCGGACCGTTGGAGCCGCTGCTCGCCGACCCGTCGGTGACCGACGTACTGGTGTCCGCCCCGGACAGGGTCTGGGTGGACCGGGGCGGCGGCCTGGAGCTCACGCCGGTCGCCTTCACGGACGCCGGAGCGGTGCGGCGGCTCGCGCAGCGCCTCGCCGCCGTCGCCGGGCGCCGGCTCGACGACGCCCGGCCGTGGGTGGACGCCCGGCTGCCCGACGGCACTCGGCTGCACGCCGTGCTGCCCCCGGTCGCGGTCGGCTGCACGTGCCTGTCGCTGCGGGTGGTACGACCGCGCGCGTTCACGCTCGACGAGCTGGTGGCGGCCGGCACCGTACCGCCCGGAGGGGACAGGGTGCTGCGGTCGCTCCTGCGGGCCCGGCTGTCCTTCCTCGTCAGCGGCGGCACCGGCAGCGGCAAGACGACGCTGCTGAGCGCACTGCTCGGGCTGGTCGGGCCCGGCGAACGGATCGTGCTCGCCGAGGACTCGGCGGAGTTGCGGCCGGACCATCCGCACGCCGTCCGCCTGGAGACCAGACCCGCCAACCAGGAGGGCGCGGGCCTGGTCACTCTGGAGGACCTGGTGCGGCAGGCCCTGCGGATGCGGCCGGACCGGCTGGTCGTCGGTGAGGTGCGAGGACCCGAAGTGGTCCACCTGCTCGCCGCGTTGAACACCGGCCACGCCGGGTGCGGGACCGTGCACGCCAACGCCGCCGCCGATGTACCCGCCCGGCTGGAGGCGCTCGGCACCGCCGCCGGGCTGGGCCGGGCGGCCCTGCACAGCCAGCTGGCGGCGGCCTTGTCGGTCGTCCTGCATCTGGAACGGGACCGGGCGGGGCGGCGACGGATCACCGAGGTGCACGTACTGGAACGGGACCCGTCGGGCCTGGTGCGGACGGTTCCGGCGCTGCGGTGGGGCGCGGAGTCGTTCGTCGCCGGGCGCGGGTGGGAGCGACTGCGGCAGCTGCTGCGCGGTGAAGGACTCGGGGCGCGGCCCGTGGAAGGGAGGCGGACAGCTGATGGGAACGGGTGAACTGACGACGGCCGCCGCCCTGGCGTGTCTGGGAGCGGGGACGTGGCTGACGGCCGGGTGGCACTCGGGGGCACGGCGCGCGCGAGTGCTGCTCGCGGACGGCGGGGCCGCCGGGACCAGGGCGCCCACGGTGCGCCGGGCGGCGGACGTGCTGAGGCAGGTTCGCGGTCGGTTGCGGGGCGAGTGGTGGTCCTTGGCGGCCGGGCTGGTACTGGCGGTACTGGGCGCCTCGGTGGTCCCGGTCGTCGCGGGGGCGGCCGGAGTTCCGGTGCTGCGACGGGTACGGCTGGCCGGCCGGGAACGGCGGGACCGGGAGCGGCGACAGGACGCGGTGATCGCGCTGTGCGGAGCGCTCGCCGGGGAGGTCCGGGCGGGACGGCAGCCGGGCGAGGCACTGCTGTGCGCCGCCCACGACTCCGGAGGGCTCGGCGACGGGCGGGCGGGGGTGGTGGCGGCGGCCAGGTTCGGCGGGGACGTCCCGGCCGCGCTCGCCGCGGCGGCACGCCGACCGGGCGCCGAAGGGCTGCGGGGCCTCGCGGCCTGCTGGCGGGTGGCCGTCGACCAGGGAGCCGGGCTCGCGGCGGGACTCGAGCGGCTGGAGGGCGCACTGCGCGCCGAACGGGACCAGCGGGCCGACCTGCGCGCCCAGTTGTCGGGAGCCCGTGCCACGGCGGTGATGCTCGCCGGCCTGCCGGCGCTGGGCCTCCTGCTCGGCGTCGCCCTCGGCTCCGACCCGCTGCACGTGCTGCTGCACACCGGAGGAGGACTGGGCTGTCTGGTGGCCGGCGCGGTGCTGGAGGGCCTCGGTGTGTGGTGGGTGACCCGGATCGTGCGGGGCGCGGAGGCGGCGGCGTGAACGGGGATGTCGCTCACAGGCTGGAGGCGGGACTGGGGGCGGCGCTGGTCGTCGGGTGGCTGGTGGGCCGGGCCGGAGCCGTGCGGCGGGAGCGGGCGGTGCGCAAGCGGCTCGCGGCGCTGCTGGCCCTGGAACCGGCCCGTGTCGGCCCACGGCCCGGCGAGGCGCTGGACGCCGCGCGCAGATGGCTGCCCCTGGTGGGGGCGGCGGGCGCCGGATGGGCCCTGGTGGGTGGCGTCGTCGGCACCGTGGCGGGACTGACCGCGGCGGCGGTGCTGTGGCGCCGGCTGGCAAGGCGGTCGGCCGTCGGGACGGCCGCACAGGAGACCGCCGCCGTGGAGGCCGCGCGACAACTGCCCTTGGCCGCAGACCTGCTGGCGGCGTGTGTCGCGGCGGGCGCCGGGCCGGTGATCGCGGCCCAGGCCGTGGGCGACGCCCTCGGTGGGCCCGTGGGGAACGCGCTGTCGCGCGGTGCCGCGGAAGTCCGGCTCGGCGGCGAACCGGGCGGGGCCTGGCGCGGACTGGCCGCGCTGCCGGACGCCGGGCCCCTGGCGCGGCTGCTGGAGCGCGCCGAGGTGTCCGGTCTGCCCGCCGCGGGGCCGGTCGCCCGCCTCGCCGCCCAGGCCCGTGCCGACCGGGCGCGCGCCACGACGGTCCGGGCCCGCCGGGCGGCCGTCATGGTCACCGCGCCGGTGGGGCTGTGCTTCCTGCCCGCGTTCGTCGCGGTGGGCGTACTGCCGGTGGTGATCGGCCTCGCGGGTGGGGTGCTGGGCGGAGGAGGTGGTGGATGACGGAGCGGAGCGGAACGGCGTGAAGCCGGCGAGCGAGTGACCGACGGACGAGTGAACGACGGAACCGAACCTCACGGGGGTTGTGATGAGTCGATTGGTACGGGCACGGCTGCGTGCCCTGGTGTGCAGGGCACGTGCGGCGCGGCGGCAGGCTGTGCTGCGGCGGGACGCGGGAATGGTCACTTCCGAATACGCGATGGGCATCGTCGCGGCGGTGGCGTTCGCCGTGGTGCTCTACAAGGTGGTGACGAGCGGGGCGGTCAGCGCGGAGCTCCAGGGCATCGTGAAGAAGGCGCTCGATGCGCGTATGTGAGCGGTCGGCGGGACGGGAGGCCCGTAGGAGGGCCGACGGGGGGTTCGTGACGGCGGAGACCGCCGTGGTGCTGCCCGTGCTGGTGGTGTTCGCGATGTCGCTGGTGTGGGGTCTGCTGGCCGTGGCCGCCCAGATCCAGTGCGTGGACGCCGCCCGTGCGGGAGCCCGCGCGGCGGCCCGTCAGGACCCGGCCGACGAGGTCGTCCAGGTCGCCCGGGAAGCGGCGCCGAACGGCGCGCGGGTCACCGTCGCCCGGGAGGCGGACCGCGTCCGCGTGGTGGTCGTGGCCGCACCGCCGATGCTGCACGGTTTGCCCTTCGAGGTACGGGAGGAGGCTGTGGCCTCGGTCGAGCAGGCGGTGAGCCCGGCCGTGGGCCCCACGAGTGGTCCCGCGGGTGATCCGGGGGCGGGCCCGGTGGCGGAGCCGGCAGCGGGCGCGGCGCCGGACCGGACGGCCGGCACGCCGGTGGGCGAAGAGGTGGGGGTGGGGTCGTGAGGAGCGTCCTTTCGTTCCGCCGGCCGACCGGCCGGGACTCGCCCGGGGACTGTGACCGGGGATCCGCCACCGTCTGGAGCGTCGGTGCCGTCGCCGTCCTGTGCCTGGTGTTCGGCGTCGTGCTGGCCCTGGGACAGGCCGTCGTGGCCCGGCATCGCGCGGCCGGCGGAGCCGACCTCGCGGCGCTCGCGGCGGCAGACCACTGGTCGCTCGGCGGCACGGCGGCCTGTGCCCGCGCGGACCGGATCGCGCGGGCCCAGGGCACGCGGCTGGTGCGGTGCGCACTCACCGGCCAGGTCTCGGACGTGACGGCGGTGTCGGGCCGGGGGCCCTTCGGGGCGGAGATCCGGGCCCGAGCCGGCCCGGCCGGGCCGGACCCGCTGGCTGGGCCGGTCCCGGCGGTGGAGCCGGCAGAGACGGCCCCGCGGGGTCGGCCCGTGGGCCCGTACCGGAGATGAGACGACGTGAGGTGATGACGTGATGGCGCAACGAGGCGCGGCGCCTATTGTGTCCCCGTCCCCGTCCCCGTCCCCGTCCCCGCCGCTCCCCGCAGCAGCGTCGTGAGCAGTCGTACGGCCCCCCGTTTGTGCAGTGGCTCGTTGCCGTTGCCGCATTTGGGGGACTGGATGCACGAGGGGCAGCCGGCGTCGCACTCGCAGGAGGCGATGGCCTCCCGGGTGGCCGTGAGCCAGGCCCGGGCCGTGCGGAAGGCGCGCTCGGCGAAGCCCGCGCCGCCGGGATGGCCGTCGTACACGAAGACCGTCGGCAGCAGCGTGTCCGGGTGCAGCGGCACCGACACACCGCCGATGTCCCAGCGGTCGCAGGTGGCGAACAGGGGCAGCATGCCGATCGACGCGTGCTCGGCGGCGTGCAGGGCGCCGCCGAGGATCTCCGGGTTGATCCGGGCCTCGTCCAGCTGGTCCTCGGTGACCGTCCACCACACCGCCCGTGTGCGCAGGGTCCGAGGAGGGAGGTCGAGCTTCGTCTCGCCCAGGACTTCGCCGGTGATCAGGCGCCGGCGAAGGAAGGAGACCACGTGGTTGGTGACCTCGACGGAGCCGAGGCACAGGCGGCCGTCGCCCCACGGGACCTCGGTGTCGGTCTCGAGGACGGAGATCGACGTCGTGTCGCGGGCCACCGTCGAGTACGACGGCGTGGCCTGCTCGACCAGGGCGACGGAGTCCTCCAGGTCCAGGGAGCGCACGAGATAGGTGCGGCCCTGGTGGAGGTGGACGGCACCCTCGTGGACGGTCGTGTGGGCGGCACCGGCGTCGACCGTGCCCAGCAGCCGGCCCGTCCCGGCCTCGACGATCTGGACCGGGCGTCCGCCTTCACCGCGGATGTCGGTCAGGTCGGCGGCCCGCTCACGGCGTGTCCAGTGCCAGGCCCGGGTCCGCCGGCGCAGCAGCTTCGCCGCCTCCAGCTGGGGGAGCAGCTCCTCGCACGCGGGTCCGAAGAGCTTGAGATCGTCCTCCGTCAGGGGCAGCTCGGCCGCGGCGGCGCACAGGTGGGGGGCGAGGACGTACGGGTTGTCGGGGTCGAGCACGGTGGATTCCACCGGTTGGTCGAACAGGGCCTCCGGATGGTGGACGAGAAAGGTGTCCAGCGGGTCGTCCCGGGCGACGAGGACCGCCAGGGCTCCCTGCCCGGCCCGGCCCGCCCGCCCGGCCTGCTGCCACAGCGACGCCCGGGTGCCCGGGTAGCCGGCGATGACCACGGCGTCCAGGCCGGAGATGTCGACGCCGAGTTCGAGGGCGTTCGTCGCCGCGAGGCCGAGGAGTTCGCCCGAGTGCAGGGCGCGTTCCAGGGCCCGGCGTTCCTCGGGGAGGTAGCCACCGCGGTAGGCGGCCACGCGCCGGGTCAGTGACCGGTCGACCTCGGCCAGGCGCTCCTGGGCGATCACCGAGATCAGTTCGGCGCCGCGCCGGGAGCGTACGAAGGTGATCGAGCGCATGCCCTGCACGGTGAGGTCGGTGAGCAGGTCGGCGGCCTCGGCGGTGGCGGTGCGGCGGACCGGCGCGCCCTTCTCGCCCTCCAGTTCGGTCAGCGGCGGCTCCCAGAGGGCGAACACCAGTTCACCACGTGGTGAGGCGTCGTCGGCGACCTCGACCACCGGCAGGCCGGTGAGCCGCCGGGCCGCCACCGAGGGCTCGGCGGCGGTGGCGGAGGCCAGCAGGAACACGGGCGACGCGCCGTAGCGGGCACACAGGCGGCGCAGTCTGCGCAACACCTGCGCGACGTGGGAGCCGAAGACGCCGCGGTAGGTGTGGCACTCGTCGACGACCACGTACTTCAGCGACTTCAGGAAGGAGGACCA
Source organism: Streptomyces sp. NPDC093586 (assembly GCF_044764905.1). NCBI lineage: Bacteria > Bacillati > Actinomycetota > Actinomycetes > Kitasatosporales > Streptomycetaceae > Streptomyces > Streptomyces sp. NPDC093586. The sequence goes on from NZ_JBIWJA010000015.1 coordinate 59,351, forward strand.
GCGGGGGTGGGACGGCAGGATCCCGCGGTGCAGCATGTCCGGATTGGTGAGGACGTAGGTGGCGTACTGACGGATCCACTCGCGTTCCTCGAACGGCGTGTCGCCGTCGTACACGGCGGTTCGCACAGATGTGCCCAGCGGCTGTGCGAGTTCCTTCACGGACCGGCACTGATCGGCGGCCAGCGCCTTGGTGGGGGCCAGGTAGAGGGCGGTGGCACCACGCCCGTTCGGGGCCTCGGAGCCGTCCAGGAGCGTCGACAGGACCGGCACCAGATAGGCCAGGGACTTGCCGGAGGCGGTGCCGGTGGCGACGACCACCGAGTCGCCGTCCAGGGCGTGTTCCGCCACCCGTGCCTGGTGGGCCCAGGGGTGTTCGATGCCCGCGGCCCGTACCGCCGCGACGACCTCCGGGCGAATCCGGTCCGGCCAGCGGGCATGACGGCCCGCACGCGGGGGCAAGTGCTCCGTATGAGTGATGCGCGCAGCCCGGTTCGGTCCCGCGGCGAGCCGGCCCAGGACCGTGCCCGGATCCGGCCGGGAGCCGGGCCCCGCCGGGGGTCGATCGGATCGGTGATTCTCGGCCATCGGCATCGAGTGTGTCACTGGCGTGACGGACAATGGGACCAAGGCGTCGTGCACGCCTGCCGGTAAGTGATTGAATGCCATCGCGGCTGGCGAACCGTCCTGGGGGCTTCAAGCCGAGGTGTCCCGAGGGACGACCGCTCGATAGCAAGGTGCTGGAGGATCCGTGGACCTGTCCCTGTCGACCCGTACCGTCGGCGATCGTACGGTCGTCGAGGTCGGTGGCGAAATTGACGTATACACCGCGCCCAAGCTGCGCGAGCAGCTGGTCGAGCTGGTGAACGACGGGAGTTTCCACCTCGTCGTCGATATGGAGGGCGTGGACTTCCTCGACTCCACCGGGCTCGGCGTGCTGGTCGGCGGACTGAAGCGGGTGCGCGCCCACGAGGGCTCGCTGCGCCTGGTCTGCAACCAGGAGCGCATTCTCAAGATCTTCCGTATCACCGGCCTCACCAAGGTGTTCCCCATTCACACCTCGGTCGAGGAAGCGGTGGCGGCCACCGACTGACGACCGGTCCCGGGCCGTGGGCCCGGGACGACCGAACCAAGGAGGGGCCGGGCTGTTCGGCGGCCCGGCCCCTCGACAGCACGCCCGTAGTTCCGAGGGGGATGCATGGCCACCGTCGAACTCCGTTTCAGTGCGCTGCCCGAGCATGTCCGCACCGCTCGTCTGGTGGCGGCGGCGGTGGCACGCAGGGCCGGAGTGGACGAGGCCGTCCTCGACGAGGTCAGGCTCGCCGTCGGTGAGGCCTGCACCCGGGCCGTGGGTCTGCATCAGCACGGCGGCATCACGGCGCCGGTCAACGTGTCGCTGATCGAGGAGGAGAAGCAGTTCTCCATCGAGGTCGGCGACCGGGCGCCGCACGCGGCCCCCGGGGCCGGAACGCCGGGCACCGTCGCCGACGACGCGGAGACCGAGGAGGACGAGATGGGCCTCGCGGTCATCAGCGGTCTCGTCGACGACGTGGAGGTCACGGCCGGAGAGGACGGCGGACGGATCCGCATGACGTGGCCGACCGCGTCCGCGGTGCTGCCATCGGTCTGACACCCCCCGCATCATCCGAAGGGCCCTACCTCGTAGGGCCCTTCGTCATGTGCGGAAGACGAGGGCCGCGCTTACAGTGGTGCCGTGCGGACGATAAGTGAATTCATTCACGATCGATCCCGCGGAAAAGGATGCGGAAAAGGATCAGGTAAGGGGATCAAGAAAGAGGGTCGCGGATTAATGCCGGAAGGGCATTACTACGTCCGTGGTCCTTCCGGTTGACAGGTGGATTCCATTTGTCGTGCACTGTTTCGATCGGGTTCCGGTACCTGCAGTCCCGTCCACATCTTGAGCTCAGCCCAAGCGTCAAGGAGGACGAATGGCGGAGCTTTCCATCCTTCATCGGTCGGGCGACGCCTCGACCGTCGCCGCCGCCGTACTGACCGACGGGAACCGCGCCCTGGTCGCGGTCATCGCGGTCGTCGCACTGGCCGCGCTGGTGCTCGCGGGAGTCCTGGTGCGTCAGGTGCTCTCGGCGGACGAGGGAACCGACAGCATGAAAAAGATCGCGGCGGCCGTCCAGGAAGGCGCGAACGCCTATCTGGCCCGGCAGTTGCGCACGCTCGGCGTATTCGCGGTCGTCGTGTTCTTCCTGCTCATGCTGCTGCCCGCGGACGACTGGAATCAGCGTGCCGGGCGGTCGGTGTTCTTCCTGATCGGCGCGGTCTTCTCGGCGGCCACCGGTTATATCGGCATGTGGCTCGCCGTACGCAGCAATGTGCGCGTCGCCGCGGCGGCGCGGGAAGCGACACCGGCCCCGGGCGAACCGGAAAAGGATCTCACCCTCGTCTCGCACAAAGCGATGAAGATCGCCTTTCGCACGGGCGGCGTCGTCGGCATGTTCACGGTGGGGCTCGGCCTCCTGGGCGCCTCCTGCGTGGTGCTGGTCTACGCGGCCGACGCGCCGAAGGTGTTGGAGGGCTTCGGCCTCGGCGCCGCATTGATCGCGATGTTCATGCGGGTCGGCGGCGGCATCTTCACCAAGGCCGCCGACGTCGGCGCCGACCTGGTCGGCAAGGTCGAGCAGGGCATTCCGGAGGACGATCCGCGCAATGCCGCGACCATCGCCGACAACGTGGGCGACAACGTCGGCGACTGCGCGGGCATGGCGGCCGACCTCTTCGAGTCGTACGCCGTGACGCTGGTGGCCGCGCTGATCCTCGGCAAGGTGGCCTTCGGCGACGCGGGACTGGCGTTCCCGCTGCTCGTGCCGGCGATCGGCGTCATCACCGCCATGATCGGCATCTTCGCGGTGGCGCCCCGCCGAGCCGACCGCAGCGGAATGAGCGCGATCAACCGGGGCTTCTTCGTCTCCGCGGCGATCTCGCTGGTGCTGGTGGCGGTGGCGGTCTTCGTCTACCTCCCCGGCACGTACGCCGACCTCGACGGCGTCACCGACGCGGCGATCACCGGGAAGAGCGGCGACCCGCGGATCCTCGCGCTCGTCGCCGTGGCGATCGGCATCGTGCTGGCCGCCCTGATCCAGCAGCTCACCGGCTACTTCACGGAGACCACCCGGCGGCCCGTCAGGGACATCGGGAAGACCTCGCTCACCGGCCCCGCCACCGTCGTCCTCGCCGGTATCTCCGTCGGCCTGGAATCCGCCGTCTACACCGCCCTGTTGATCGGCCTCGGCGTCTACGGGGCCTTCCTGCTCGGCGGTACGTCGATCATGCTGGCGCTGTTCGCGGTGGCGCTGGCCGGCACCGGACTGCTCACCACCGTCGGCGTGATCGTCGCCATGGACACCTTCGGGCCGGTCTCCGACAACGCCCAGGGCATCGCCGAGATGTCCGGCGACGTCGAGGGCGCCGGCGCCCAGGTGCTCACCAACCTGGACGCCGTCGGCAACACCACCAAGGCCATCACCAAGGGCATCGCCATCGCCACGGCCGTCCTCGCGGCATCGGCGCTGTTCGGCTCGTACCGCGACGCGATCACCACCGGAGCGCGGGACGTGGGCGAGAAACTCAGCGGCGAGGGCGCTCCGATGACCCTGATGATGGACATCTCGCAGCCCAACAACCTCGTCGGGCTGATCGCGGGCGCGGCGGTCGTCTTCCTCTTCTCGGGGCTGGCGATCAACGCGGTGTCGCGGTCGGCGGGTTCGGTGGTCTTCGAGGTGCGACGGCAGTTCCGGGAGAAGCCCGGGATCATGGACTACAGCGAGAAACCCGAGTACGGCAAGGTCGTCGACATCTGCACGAGGGACGCCCTGCGGGAACTCGCCACGCCCGGGCTGCTCGCCGTGATGGCGCCCATCTTCATCGGGTTCACGCTCGGCGTGGGCGCGCTCGGCGCGTTCCTGGCGGGCGCGATCGGCGCGGGCACGCTGATGGCGGTGTTCCTCGCCAACTCCGGCGGCGCCTGGGACAACGCCAAGAAACTCGTCGAGGACGGACATCACGGCGGCAAGGGCAGCGAGGCCCATGCCGCCACCGTCATCGGCGACACGGTCGGCGACCCCTTCAAGGACACCGCGGGACCCGCCATCAACCCGCTGCTGAAGGTCATGAACCTGGTCGCGCTGCTCATCGCACCGGCGGTCATCAAGTTCTCCTACGGCGACGACAGGAGCGTCGGCGTGCGGGTGCTGATCGCGGTCGTCGCGTTCGTCGTCATCGCCGCGTCGGTGTACGTGTCCAAGCGGCGCGGGATCGCGGTGGGTGACGAGGACAACGCCGGTCAGGAACCCAAGTCGCCCGACGCGGCGGTGGTTTCGTAGACGTCGTCTCCGGCACCGGCGGGAAGTCCCGGACAAGGCACGGGCGGACAGCGCGTACTGACGCGTGGTCCGCCCGTGCGGCCGTTCGCGCGCCCTCACCGTGACCCTTCTCTCTCTTGGTGCAAATGGCTGCAATACGGTCTTAATGGATGCTCGTCCTGCGAGTGCCCTCCGTCCGGCGTGTATGTTCCGGGGCCGAGAGCCATGGAAGGGACCAATCCGGTGAACAAGAAGCTCGCGGCCGCACTGTCCGGCGGTGCGGTACTGGTACTGGCGCTGACGGGATGCGGCAGCAGCGACGACGGCAACGACAAGCTGGACTCCTGGGCCAAGCAGGTCTGCGACGCGGTGCAGCCGCAGGCGAAGAAGATCGAGGCCGCCAACGCCGCGATCCAGCGGGAGACCTCGGACAACAGCACGCCGGAGCAGGTCCAGAAGACCGATGCGAAGGCCTTCCAGGACATGTCCGACGCCTACCGGGCGATGGGCGGCGCGGTCCAGAAGGCCGGGGCGCCGAACGTCGACGACGGCGAGAAGAAGCAGCAGGACGCGGTCAAGGAACTCAACGGCCTCTCGTCCTCCTACGCCTCCCTGAAGACGCAGGTGGCGGGCCTCGACACCAAGAACCAGGCGAAGTTCGCCGACGGCCTCAAGGACGTCGCCACCGAGCTGAACAAGCTCAGCAAGTCCGGCAGCGACGCGCTGAAGACGCTCGAGGAGGGCGACGTCGGCACGGCGATGGCCAAGCAGCCCAGCTGCAAGTCGGCCACCGCGTCGCCGTCGGCCAAGAGCTGACACCACGGCGCGACCGGGACGGCGGCCGGGTCCGGCAGCCCTTCGCCCTCCGTTTCCGCCCTCCGCCCGGCGGGCGCGAGGCGGAGGGCGGGCCACAATGGGGAGGTGAGTAACGCCAGCCTCTCCCCCCTGCCCTCCGCCGACCGCCCCGACGTCACCGCGCGGCTGCGGGACGCCCTGCTCGGGGCCTCCTTCACCGCCGACGGGCTGCTGGAGCTGCTCGGTGCCCCCGCCTACGCGGCGCTGTCGCGCGGCGAGATCGTGCCCGCGCTCCGGGCCACCCGCGGCGACACGCCGCTGGAACTGCTCGCCCGGCTGTTCCTCCTCCAGCAACCGGTGCCCCACGCGCGCGCGGCGGACGTCCTGCCCGTCGACGCGTGCCTGGAGAGCGGATGGCTCGTGTCCGTCGACGGCGAGCTGGCGGCCACCGTGGACGTACGGCCGTACGGCGGGCCCGGCGGCGAGGACTGGTTCATCGTGTCCGACCTCGGTTGCGCGGTCGGGGGATCAGGGGGTGTGCGCGTCAGCGCTCCCGCCAAGGGGGGTGGCGGGCGACGGGAGGGCGGTACCGGCAGCCGTGCGGAGGGCGTCGTCCTCGGCGTCGGCGGCGCCTCCATGACCCTCGCCGGCCTCACCGTCCGCACCCCCGTCTCCGCCGCCCTCGACCTCGGCACCGGTTCCGGCATCCAGGCGCTGCACGCCTCCCGGCACGCCACGCGCGTGACGGCGACGGACGTCAACCCGCGCGCGCTGCACATCACCGCGCTCACGCTCGCCCTGTCCGGGGCCCCGGCCGCCGATCTGCGCGAGGGCTCGCTCTACGAGCCGGTCCGCGAGGACGAGACGTACGACCTGATCGTCTCCAACCCGCCGTTCGTGATCTCCCCGGGCGCCCGCCTCACCTACCGCGACGGCGGGATGGGCGGGGACGATCTGTGCCGCACGCTCGTTCAGCGGACGGGGGAGCGCCTGAACGAGGGCGGGTTCGCGCACTTCCTCGCCAACTGGCAGCACGTGGAGGGGGAGGACTGGACGGACCGGCTGCGCTCCTGGGTGCCGCGCGGCTGCGACGCGTGGATCGTGCAGCGCGAGGTGCAGGACGTCACGCAGTACGCCGAGCTGTGGCTCAGGGACGCGGGCGACCACCGCGGCGACGAGACCGAGTACCAGGCACGCTACGACGCGTGGCTGGACGAGTTCGAGGCGCGCAAGGTCCGGGCCGTCGGCTTCGGCTGGATCACGCTGCGCAGGACGGCGGCCGCGGAGCCGTCGATCACGGCGGAGGAGTGGCCGCATCCGATCGAGCAGCCGCTCGGCGAGACGGTGCGGGCGCACTTCGCCCGCCTCGACTACCTGCGCGAGCACGACGACGCGGCCCTGCTCGAGGCTCGCTTCACCCTGGCCGCCGAGGTCGTCCAGGAGCAGGTCGGCCTGCCCGGCGCCGAGGACCCGGAGCACGTCGTGCTGCGCCAGAACCGCGGCATGCGCCGGGCCACCCGGGTCGACACCGTCGGCGCCGGCTTCGCGGGCGTCTGCGACGGCACGATGAGCGCCGGCCGCATCCTGGACGCCATCGCGCAGCTGGTGGGCGAGGACCCGGTGGCGCTGCGGGACCGCACGCCCGCGCAGATCCGGTTGCTGGTGGAGCAGGGCTTCCTGGAACCGGCGTAGGGATTTCTCCCAGCGGCGCGAGGACGCGGCCGACCGTCCCGGTGCGCCCCGGCACCGAGGGCGGACCCGGCGGAACGAGCCACGGGCGGGGCCCGTCGGCTCCCCGTTCACCTCGGGTTCGCCTGCCCGCCGCCCACGCGTGTCAGCCTCCCGGAGGCTGAGCACTCGCGGACGGGGAAAAGGGGCACGGGGACCATGGAGAGCGGGCCGGCGATCTTCGCGGGAATGGTGTTCGCCCTGTTCGGGGGCGGCCTGCTGGTGTGGACCGTGACACGGGTGCGGCACGGCCGGCCCGTCGCGCTGGGTGTGAGGCCCGTCGCATCGGCGACCGTCGCGGGCGTCGTCGCCGTGGTCGCGCTGGCCGCCGGTACATGGTGCCTGACGCGCGTGTGACAGGCCGGATCCGGACGGCGCCCACGCCCCCGCCCAGGTAACCGGGGGATCGCGCTCCGGATACGCGCATCCGGGCCGCTGGACACTCCGGGCGGCAGGAACGGGGTTCGTCGGGTTACCGTTCGAGTGGCCGTTGCGGGCTTTTCCCGTTTGACAAGGGGGCGGGAGGTACCGTCACACTCCGCAGCGTCACGACCGAAATGCAGCACGACCCGACCCCGGGAGCACCGCCTGGGTCAGGCCCCAGCGTCGACCGGAGAGAAGAGCGAAGTTGTCCCCGACCAGCGAGACCGCGAACGGCGGCCGCCGACTCGTCATCGTCGAGTCGCCTGCCAAGGCGAAGACGATCAAGGGCTATCTCGGTCCTGGCTACGTCGTCGAGGCGAGCGTCGGGCACATTCGCGACCTCCCCAGCGGCGCCGCCGAGGTGCCCGAGAAGTACACCGGTGAGGTCCGCCGCCTCGGTGTGGACGTCGAACACGACTTCCAGCCGATCTATGTGGTCAACGCTGACAAGAAGGCCCAGGTCAAGAAGCTCAAGGACCTGCTGAAGGACTCCGACGAGCTCTTCCTCGCCACCGATGAGGACCGCGAGGGCGAGGCCATCGCCTGGCACCTGCAGGAAGTCCTCAAGCCGAAGATCCCGGTCAAGCGCATGGTGTTCCACGAGATCACCAAGGACGCGATCCGGGCCGCCGTCGCCAACCCGCGCCAGCTCAACCAGAAGCTCGTCGACGCCCAGGAGACCCGCCGCATCCTCGACCGCCTCTACGGCTACGAGGTCTCGCCGGTCCTGTGGAAGAAGGTCATGCCGCGCCTGTCGGCCGGCCGCGTCCAGTCCGTGGCGACCCGGCTCGTCGTCGAGCGGGAACGCGAGCGCATGGCCTTCCGCTCCGCCGAGTACTGGGACCTGACCGGCACCTTCGCGACCGGTCGCGCCGGTGACGCCTCCGACCCGTCGTCGCTGGTCGCCCGCCTGCAGACCGTCGACGGCCGGCGCGTCGCGCAGGGTCGCGACTTCGACTCCCTGGGGCAGCTCAAGAGCGCGAACACCCTCCACCTCGACGAGGCGAACGCCCGCGCGCTCGCCGCCGCGCTGGAGGACACCCGCTTCGCCGTCCGCTCCGTCGAGTCCAAGCCGTACCGCCGCTCGCCGTACGCCCCGTTCCGTACGACGACGCTCCAGCAGGAGGCGAGCCGCAAGCTCGGCTTCGGCGCCAAGGCGACCATGCAGATCGCCCAGAAGCTGTACGAGAACGGCTACATCACCTACATGCGTACGGACTCGACGACCCTGAGCGACACGGCGATCACCGCCGCCCGCGCCCAGGTCACGCAGCTGTACGGCGCCGACTACCTGCCGGCGCAGCCGCGGACGTACGCCGGCAAGGTCAAGAACGCGCAGGAGGCGCACGAGGCGATCCGCCCCTCCGGCGACCGCTTCCGCACGCCCGCGGAGACGGGACTGACCGGCGACCAGTTCAAGCTCTACGAGCTGATCTGGAAGCGGACCGTCGCCTCCCAGATGAAGGACGCGACCGGCAACAGCGTCACCGTCAAGATCGGCGGCACGGCCTCCGACGGCCGGGACGTCGAGTTCAGCGCCTCCGGCAAGACGATCACCTTCCACGGCTTCCTCAAGGCCTACGTCGAGGGCGCCGACGACCCGAACGCCGAGCTGGACGACCGCGAGCGCCGCCTGCCGCAGGTCGCCGAGGGCGACGCGCTGACCGCCGACGAGATCACGGTCGACGGCCACGCCACCAAGCCCCCGGCCCGCTACACCGAGGCCTCGCTGGTCAAGGAACTCGAAGAGCGGGAGATCGGCCGCCCCTCGACGTACGCGTCGATCATCGGCACGATCCTCGACCGGGGCTACGTGTTCAAGAAGGGCACGGCCCTCGTCCCGTCCTTCCTGTCCTTCGCCGTGGTCAACCTCCTGGAGAAGCACTTCGGCCGGCTCGTCGACTACGACTTCACCGCCAAGATGGAGGACGACCTCGACCGCATCGCCCGCGGCGAGGCCCAGGCCGTGCCGTGGCTGAAGCGGTTCTACTTCGGCGAGGGCGCGGGCGAGGGCGGCGCGGCCGACGCCGGCAACGGCGACGGGGACCACCTCGGAGGCCTCAAGGAACTGGTGACCGACCTCGGCGCGATCGACGCGCGCGAGGTGTCGTCCTTCCCCGTCGGCAACGGCATCGTGCTGCGCGTCGGACGCTACGGCCCGTACGTCGAGCGGGGCGAGAAGGACGCCGAGGAGCACCAGCGCGCCGACGTCCCGGACGACCTGGCACCGGACGAGCTGAGCGTCGAGCTGGCGGAGAAGCTGCTGGCCGAGCCCAGCGGCGACCGCGAGCTGGGCACCGACCCGGCCACCGGCCACACGATCGTCGCGAAGAAGGGCCGCTACGGCCCCTACGTCACCGAGGTACTGCCCGAGGGCACCCCGAAGACCGGCAAGAACGCCGTGAAGCCGCGGACGGCCTCGCTCTTCACCTCGATGTCCCTGGACACGGTGACCCTGGACGACGCGCTGAAGCTGATGTCGCTGCCGCGCGTCGTCGGCACCGACGCCGAGGGCGTCGAGATCACCGCGCAGAACGGCCGCTACGGCCCGTACCTGAAGAAGGGCACGGACTCGCGGTCCCTCACGTCCGAGGACCAGCTCTTCACGATCACGCTCGAGGAGGCGCTGGCGATCTACGCCCAGCCCAAGCAGCGTGGCCGGGCGGCGGCCAAGCCGCCGCTGAAGGAGCTGGGCACCGACCCGGTCAGCGAGAGGCCGGTCGTGGTCAAGGACGGCCGCTTCGGCCCGTACGTCACCGACGGCGAGACCAACGCGACCCTGCGCTCCGGCGACAGCGTCGAGGACATCACGCCGGAGCGCGGCTACGAACTGCTCGCCGAGAAGCGCGCCAAGGGGCCCGCCAAGAAGACGGCGAAGAAGACCGCGGCCAAGAAGACCACCGCCAAGAAGGCCCCGGCCAAGAAGACGGCGGCGAAGAAGACCGCGGCCAAGACGACCGCCAAGAGCACGGCCGCCAAGACGACGGCGAAGAAGACGACGGCCAAGACCGCGACGAAGACGGCCGCCAGGAAGGCGACCGCTTCCCCGGTGACGGAGGACTGAGCCGGCCTCAGACCCTCGCGCGGCACGCGCTGCCGTTCGCTGAGCGAACGCCCCGGCATCGATTCGGTGTCGGGGCGTGCGTACGTTCGGCCGGGTACCGCGGTCTGCCGGTGACGCCCGATAGGCTGAACGCATGACGCGAGCCGACCAGCCAACGGCCCCTCACCCCGCCCCGGACGACGCCCTGGTCGCGGACTCCCGCGAGCGTGCCGTCCGCGCCCTGCTGCGGCGACCGCAGCTGAGGCGGTTGTGGAGCGCACAGCTCGTGGGGGGTGTCGGCGACACCCTCGCCCTGCTGGTGCTGGTCCTCCTCGCCGTGCAGGCCGCCCTGGGCGCGGACTCGTTCGGCGGGGGCTCCCGGGGCGTGGCGTTCGCAGTGGCGATCGTTTTCGGTGTTCGCATCCTGGCGACGCTGCTCTTCGGCGCGGTCCTGCTCGGCCCGCTCACGTCGCTCACCGCGCAGGGCGGTCCCCTCGACCGCCGCTGGACCATGGTGGGCGCGGACGGCCTGCGGGCGGCGCTGCTGATCGTGGCGCCGCTGTGGATCGACTGGACGCCGGACAACGCCCTCACCGTCCTCCTGGTGACCGTCTTCCTCACCGGTGTCGCCGAGCGCTTCTGGACCGTGTGCCGCGAGAGCGCGGCCCCCGCGCTGCTGCCCCCGCCGCCTTCGGAGGGCGCGACGGTACGGCCCCTGCCGGACCACATGGACGCCCTGCGCCGCCTGTCGCTGCGCACCGGCTTCGTGGCGATCCCCCTCGCCGGCGCCGTGCTCGTCGTCGCCGGCCTGCTGAACAACCTGCTGGGCGCCGGCGTCGACTGGTTCGCCCAGCACCAGGCGGCCCTCGGCTCGTACGTCGCGGCCGGACTGTTCGCCGCCTCGCTGTCCCTGGTGACCTTCCTCGAACTGCCCGCGACCCGCACCCCGCGCGCGCGGTCGCCGCTGGAGGGCATGCGCCGCCCGCGGACGGCCGCCGGCGTCGACAAGGGCCGCACCGGTGTCCTGCCGCTGCTGGTGTTCGCCTGCGCGGCCGTCGCCGAGGCCGTGTCCGCCGCGGTCGCCGTGGCGGTGCTGCACGCCGGGGACCTGGGCGGCGGCCCGGTGCTGTACGGGCTGATGGTGGGTGCGCTGACCGGCGGGGTGGTCGTCGGCATCCGCACGGCCCCCGCCCTGCTGCCCTCCCTGTCGCGGCGGCGGCTGCTGGCCCTGGCGATCGCCTTCGTCGGCATCGCCCTGCTGGCCGCCGGCCTCGTCCCGGACGTCACCACGGTGCTGCTGCTCCTCGTCCTGGCCGGCGTCGGCGCGGGCGTGGCCGCCAACACCGGGCACGCGCTGCTCGACCAGGAGACCGAGGAGCACCGCCGGACGCGGACGACCGAGCACCTGCACGCCGTCGTCCGGGTCTATGTGGCGCTCGGCGCGGTGATCGCGCCCGTCGTGGCGGCGGGGATCGGGCCGCACCGGCTGGAGAACGGGAAGTTCGTCTTCGCGCACGGTGGCGCCGCGTTCGTGCTGATGCTGGTCGGCGCGCTGCTGCTGCCGGTGGCCGCGCTGGTGCTGGCCAAGGTCGACGACCGTTCCGGGGTGCCGCTGCGGCACGACCTGCGGGACGCGCTGCTCGGCGGTGACGACCCGGTGCCGACCCCCGCGGCGAACGGTTTCTTCATCGCCCTGGAGGGCGGCGACGGTGCCGGTAAGTCCACCCAGGCGGAGGCTCTCGCCGAGTGGATCCGGGGCAAGGGGCACGAGGTCGTGCTGACGCGCGAGCCGGGTGCGACGCCCGTGGGCAAGCGCCTGCGGTCGATCCTGCTGGACGTGTCGAGCGCCGGTCTGTCGCACCGCGCGGAGGCGCTGCTGTACGCCGCCGACCGGGCGGAGCACGTCGACACCGTGGTCCGGCCCGCGCTGGAGCGCGGCGCCGTGGTCATCTCCGACCGGTACATCGACTCCTCGGTGGCCTACCAGGGCGCCGGCCGCGACCTGTCGCCGACCGAGATCGCCCGGATCAACCGCTGGGCGACCGGCGGTCTCGTCCCGCATCTGACGGTCCTGCTGGACGTTCCGCCGGAGACCGCGCGCGAGCGGTTCACCGAGGCACCGGACCGCCTGGAGTCGGAGCCCGCCGAGTTCCACGCGCGCGTGCGGGCCGGTTTCCTCACGCTGGCCGCCGCCGACCCCGGCCGCTACCTCGTCGTGGACGCGGGCCAGGAGCCCGAGGCCGTCACCACCGTCGTACGCCACCGGCTCGACCGGGTGCTGCCGCTGTCCGAGGCCGAGATCGAGGCCCGGGAGGAGGCGCGCCGCAAGGCCGAGGAGGAGGCCCGGCGCAAGGCCGAGGAGGAGGCCGCGCGCAAGGCCGAGGAGGAGCGCCTGGAGCGTGAGCGCCTCGAGCAGCTGGAGCGGCTGCGCGCCGAGGAGGAGGAGCGCAAGCGGCGCGAGCTGGAGGAGGCGCAGCGGCGCGAGGCCGAGCGGCAGGCCGAGGAGGCCCGGCGGCGGGCCGAGGAGGCACGCCGGAAGGCGGAGGAGGAGCGGGCCCGGCTCCTCGCGGAGGAGAAGGCCCGCGCCGAGGAGGAGGCACGTCGGCGGGCCGAGCAGGAGCGGCTGCGCAAGCGGGCCGAGGAGGAGGCCCGGCTGCGCGCCGAGGCCGAGGCCCGGCGCCTGGAGAAGCAACGCAAGGCCGAGGAGGCCCTGATGCGCGCCGAGGAGGCACGCCGGGCGGCGGAGCAGGCGGCGGCCGCGGCCGCAGCGGGCCCCGGACCGGCGGCCCCGCCCGCGGCGGACGCCCCCCGGCGCACTCCGGCCGCACCGGCCACTCCGGCCGCACCGGCCACTCCGGCCACGCCGGACCCCTCGGACGCGATGACCGTTCAGACGCCGGTCGTGACGCCGGCCAACGCCCCCGGCGGGACGGGGGAGGACACGGCGGTACTGCGGCCGGTGCGGGACACACGGGGTGACGACCGGGACGACGACCGCGGCGACGCCGACGGCCGGGCCCGGGACGGGCACGGCGACGACGGCAGGACGTCCGGCGTGTCCGAGTCCGAGGTGACGGCCGAGCTGCCCAAGCCGCCGGTGCCGCCCGGCGCGGCGGACGAGACGGCGGTGCTGCCGGCGGTGGACCCACGTGCCGCGGACGAGACGGCGGTTCTGCCGCCCGTGACGCCGGGAGCCGCCGACGAGACGGCGGTGCTGCCCCCCGTGCGCGGGGACGACCCCGCCGACCGGGTCCCGCCGGGCTACTTCCGGGAGGAGGACCCGGCCGGTGCCGACCGGTCCGGGGAGCCCCGGGAGACCACGCGGGAGACCACGCGCGAGCTGCCCCGGATCGACCCCGACCAGGCGCCGCCCCGCAGGCGTCGCTCCGACTGGGCCGAGGAGACACCGCTGGACGACCTGCCGACGCTGGCGGACGAACTGCTCGGCCCGCGCGACGACGACCGCGACGACGGCCGCGACGGCGACGGGGAGGACCGTCGGAGGGGCCGGGGCCGGCGCTGACCGGCGTCCGCAGGCCGGTCGGCACCGGTTGTCAGAGGCGGCCCCCACAATGGAGGGCGTGGCGCAGAGCGCGCGGCGGAGAGTGACGGAAGGACGGCGTGACCCATGACCGTGTGGGACGACCTCGTCGGACAGGAGAAGGTGAGCGAACAGCTCGCCGCCGCCGCCCGGGACGCCGACGCCTTCGTCACCGCCGCCGCCACCGACGGCCCCCTCCCCGAGGCGTCGAGCATGACGCACGCGTGGCTGTTCACCGGCCCGCCCGGTGCGGGGGTGACGCAGACGGCGCGGGCCTTCGCCGCCGCGTTGCAGTGCGTGAGCCCCGACCGCGCCCTCGGCGGCGTCCCCGGCTGCGGATTCTGCGACGGATGCCACACGGCACTCGTCGGCACCCACGCGGACGTCAGCACGGTGACCGCCGTGGGCGCCGAGATCCTGGTGAAGGACATGCGCGACACCGTCCGCAAGTCGTTCACCTCGCCGGCGAACGGCCGTTGGCAGATCATCCTCGTCGAGGACGCCGAGCGGCTGAACGAGAAGTCCGCCAACGCCGTCCTCAAGGCCGTCGAGGAGCCCGCCCCGCGGACGGTCTGGATGCTGTGCGCCCCGTCCGTCGAGGACGTCCTGCCCACGATCCGCTCCCGCTGCCGCCACCTGAACCTGCGCACGCCGTCGGTCGAGGCCGTCGCCGACATGCTCGTGCGCCGCGAGGGCGTCGAGCCGGACGTCGCCGCCGCGGCGGCGCGGGCCACCCAGGGCCACGTCGACCGGGCCCGCCGCCTGGCCACGGACCCGGCTGCCCGAGAGCGCCGGGCGGCCGTGCTGAAGCTGCCGCTGAGGGTCGACGACATCGGCAGCGCACTCAAGGCCGCGCAGGAGTTGGTGGACGCGGCGGCGGCGGATGCCAAGGAACTCGCCGAGGGGATGGACACCAAGGAGACCGAGGAGATGAAGGCCGCCCTGGGAGCGGCCCAGGGCGGTCGCCTGCCGCGCGGCACGGCGGGTGTGATGAAGGATCTGGAGGAGAACCAGAAACGCCGCAAAACGCGCACACAACGCGACAGTCTCGACGTCGCCCTGACCGATCTCACCACCTTCTACCGTGATGTCCTGGCCCTTCAGCTCGGCTCCCGCGTGGCGATCGCCAACGCCGACTCCATGGACGTCCTGGAGCGCCTCGCCCGCGCCGGCTCGCCGGAGTCCACCCTGCGCCGCATCGAAGCGATCACCGCCTGCGCGGAGGCACTCGACCGCAATGTGCCGCCGCTGCTCGCGGTGGAGGCCATGACGATGGCGCTCAGATCGGGCTGACGAAGTACACCGACGGCGGTTGACCGGGGAACTCGTTCGAGGCACGGAGAGTACTTTAAGCGTTCGCATGGTCGCGGAGAGTTACGCTCGCAGGATGGAGACAAGGCGCACCCATCGCAGGACCCGTACCGGAACCACGCTGCTCGCCGCCGCGCTGCTCGCCACCGCCTGTTCGGCCGGGAGCGCCTCGACATCGGCCGGTCCGGCGGCCGCGGAGGAGGCGGCCGGAGCGACCAAGGCGGTGCAGGCGACCCTGGCCGCGCTGCCCGAGCCCACGCCGTCGTCGCTGGCCCCGTACTACGGGCAGAAGCTGAGCTGGCGCGACTGCGGCGTCCCCGGCTTCCAGTGCGCCACGATGAAGGCGCCGCTCGACTACGCGAAGCCGGCCGAGGGGGACGTACGCCTCGCCGTGGCGCGCAAGAAGGCCACCGGCCCCGGAAAGCGGCTCGGCTCGCTGCTGGTGAACCCGGGCGGGCCGGGCGGCTCCGCGATCGGCTACCTCCAGCAGTACGCCGGGATCGGGTACCCGGCGGAGGTCCGTGCCCGGTACGACATGGTGGCGGTCGATCCGCGGGGCGTGGCCCGCAGCGAGCCCGTGAAGTGCCTCGACGGGCGGAAGATGGACGCGTACACGCAGACGGACGTCACCCCGGACGACGCGCGGGAGACCGACCGGCTGGTCGGCGCCTTCAAGGGATTCGCCGAGGGCTGCGGAGCGGCCGCGCCGAAACTGCTGCGCCACGTCTCGACCGTCGAGACGGCCCGGGACATGGACATCCTGCGGGCGGTGCTGGGCGACCGGAAGCTGACGTACGTCGGCGCCTCGTACGGCACGTTCCTCGGGGCGACGTACGCCGGGCTGTTCCCGAGCCGGGCGGGGCGCCTGGTCCTGGACGGCGCGATGGACCCGTCCCTGTCCGCGCGCCGCCTGAACCTGGAGCAGACGGAGGGCTTCGAGACGGCGTTCCGGTCCTTCGCGAAGGACTGCGTGCGCCGGTCCGGCTGCCCCCTCGGCGGGCCGGGCACGTCACCCGACCAGGTGGGCAGGAACCTGAAGGCGTTCTTCGACGACCTGGACGCCGAGCCCGTCCCCACCGGCGACGCCGACGGCCGCAGGCTCACCGAGTCCCTGGCCACCATCGGCGTGATCGCGGCGATGTACGACGAGAGCGCCTGGCAGCACCTGCGCGAGTCACTGACGTCGGCGATGAAGAACCACGACGGCGCCGGCCTGCTGGCCCTGTCCGACAGCTACTACGAGCGCGAGGCCGACGGCGACTACAGCAACCTGATGTCCGCCAACGCGGCGGTGAACTGCCTGGACCTCCCGGCGGCCTTCTCCTCCCCGGACGAGGTGCGCGCCGCGCTGCCCGAGTTCGAGAAGGCGTCCCCGGTCTTCGGCGAGGGCCTCGCCTGGTCCTCCCTGAACTGCACGTACTGGCCGGTCCACCCCACGGGCGAGTCCCACCGCATCCGGGCCGCCGGTGCCGCCCCGATCGTCGTGGTCGGCACCACCCGTGACCCGGCCACCCCGTACCGCTGGGCCCAGGCCCTGGCCGGCCAGCTCTCCTCCGGCCGCCTCCTCACCTACGAGGGCGACGGCCACACCGCGTACGGCCGCGGCAGCACCTGCATCGACTCGGCGATCAACGCCTACCTGCTGCGCGGCACCCCGCCGGCGAAGGGCAAGCGCTGCTCCTGACGCGCCCTGCCTGCTCCACCCGCCCCGGAGGCCCGGCCTCCGGGGCGGGTGCGAAGCACCCCCGGAAACTGTGTAGACTTACCGTCGTTGCTGATCGCACCATGGTGCGCACAGCGCGCCGCCTTAGCTCAGATGGCCAGAGCAACGCACTCGTAATGCGTAGGTCTCGGGTTCGAATCCCGAAGGCGGCTCAACCGGAACCCCAGGTCACATTTCCCGTGCCCTGGGGTTCGCTGTTGCTCGGGGCGTGACGTGTCACACGGACGGGACGCCGTGGGACCGCTCGCGTGAGCGATGCGCGAGCGGAGGGGGACCGGCCCCGCTCCGACGATCATCGGGTGGCCGGGCTCGGGCACGGGCAGGACCACCCCGGTGACCGGCCGGTGCGACCCGGGAGCCATGGCGCCGATCCGCCGGGGACAGCGCGGGGACTCTCCTGGCATCGATCCGGGCGCCGCGGTCCCACTCGTCGACGTCTGTGCCTCTCGGGCTCGCAGGGATCGGTCGATGCCTCTCCGGTGGGGCTGTTCGCGCATGCCCGCCGGCTCCACCGGCCGGGTGCGCAGGGCGAACGACGCGGGCAGAGTGGCCGAGAGGACCGCGAGCACGGCGCCCGGCAGCCGGGCGGGCAGCCAGGCCAGCAGTCGGGTCAGCGGCCGCACCAGAACCAGCGCGAGCAGGGCGGTCGCCACGATGAGCAGCATCGGCTGGGTGATGTACGTCTTGCGCTTCAGCACGTCGCCGGGGTCATCCACCAGCGCCGTCACCAGCAGGCCGAGGCCCGTGAGCAGCACGGCGACGGCCACCAGGCGGCGGCTCCACGGCATCGTGCCGCTGTCGACGGCGGACCCCCGCAGCGCCGCCGTCGGGCCGGTCCGGCCCGCGCGGAAGGACGCCACGACGACGCCGCACAGGGCCACCGTCAGGCCGGTCCAGAAGGCGACATGGAGCGGCCAGGTCTGCTCGCCGATCCGGAACCAGGCCGGGGCGATGCCCTGTCCCGTCATCCACGAGGTGAGCCGCGGCGCGGCCCACCGGCCCAGCCGGCACCTCGTGCCCGATGCGAGCACCCCGATCACCAGGGCCTCCGCGCAGACCATGCGCCGTACCTGACCGGGCGTCGCGCCCGCCGTCCGTAGGAGGCCGAACTCCCGCCTGCGCTGCGCCACCGCGAAGGTGAACGTCGAGGCGACCACGAACACCGACACGAACGCGGTGATGCCGGCCGCGGTGCCGAGCAGGGCGTTCACGGAGACCAGGGCCTCCTTGTCGCGGTCCGGGGCGGGGTCGGCGCGCCGCCGGTCGTCGCCGGTGAGGACGGCCATGCCCGAGCCGGTGCCGAGCACCGCGCGGACGGCCGCCGGGTCGGCGTCCACCGTCACCCGGTCGATCCGCGGTGACAGGCGCGCGGCCTCGGCGGCGGTGAAGAACACCGCCGACTCGAAGCCGGCCGCCGGCACCGTGCCGACCACGGTGCGGGTGCCGGCGCCCTCGGGCGTGACGATCCGGATCCGGGCCCGGCGCGCACCTGCGCGCCGGGCCCGGTCGTGACGACGACCTCGCCGGGCGCCACGGGGCACGAAGCGGCGCCGTACGCGCTCACTTCGCGTCCGCGTAGCACTCCACCACCGCCGTCGTGAACGGGAACCGCACCGGTGTCCGCCCGAAGGTGAGGTGCCCCGCCAGGTCGGCCGCCTCTCGGATCGCCGCGACGACCGTGTCGGCCTCCTCCCGCGGACAGTGCACGATCACCTCGTCGTGCTGGAAGAAGACCAGCTCCGCCGCCATGTCCGCACAGGCCCGCCGCAGCGCGGCGAGCATCAGCAGGGCCCAGTCGGCGGCGCTGCCCTGGACGACGAAGTTGCGGGCGAAGCGGCCACGCGCGCGGGCGTCGGTGGATGTGTGGCCAGGGACCCGTTCCTGCGTACCGGGGCCGTCCTGGGGAATGCCCGCCTCCTCGGCGGGATCGTCGCCGGACGTCCCGGCCGCCGGCGGGCAGGTGCGCCCCAGCCAGGTCCGCACGAGCCGGCCCTCCTCGCCCGCGCGGGCCGCGTCGTCGACGTAGGCCACCGCCCTGGGGAAGCGGCGCCGGAGGGCGGCGAGGTTCTTCAGGCCGTCGCCGGAGGTCTGTCCGTACACCGCGCCGAGCACGGCGAGTTTGGCCTGGGCGCGGTCGCCGGAGAAGGCGCGGTCGGACACCGCCTGGTAGAGGTCGCTCTCCCGGCCGGCCACCTCCATCAGCCCGGGGTCGCGGGAGATCGCGGCGAGGACGCGCGGTTCCATCTGGTCGGCGTCGGCGACGACGAGGCGCCAGCCCGGGTCGGCCACGGCGGCCCGCCGGATCACCCTGGGGATCTGCAGCGCGCCCCCGCCGTTGGTCACCCAGCGTCCGGTGACGGTGCCGCCGGCGAGGAACTCGGGGCGGAAGCGGCCGTCGCGCACCCAGTCCTGCAGCCAGGACCAGCCGTGGGCGACCCGGATCCGGTACAGCTTCTTGTACGCGAGCAGGGGCTTCACGGCCGGGTGGTCGACCGATTCCAGCTCCCAGCGGCGGGTGGAGCCGACCTTGATCCCGGCCCGGGCGAACGCCTTGACGACGTCGGCGGGCAGGTCGGGCCGCACCCGGTGCCCGAACGCGGCGGACACCTCCTCCGCCAGCTCGGCCAGGCGGCGCGGCTCGCCCCCGCCCGCGTACCGCTCGCCGAGCAGGTCGTGGAGCACCTCGCGGTGCACGTCGGCCCGCCAGGGCAGGCCGGCGCGGTTCATCTCGGCGGCGACCAGCGTCCCCGCCGACTCGGCCGCCGTCAGCAGCCGCAGCCGGTCGGGGTGCGCGGACCGGTCGTGGCGGCGCTGCTGCTCGGCGTAGACGGCGAGGAGGTCGTCCAGGGGCAGGTGCGCGTCCTGCGGTTCGAACAGCGGGGACTGCGCGCCCGGTGCGGCGGACCGCTGGGGCGGGTCGGGCGGCACGGGGCCGCCGCGCAGGCGGGCGAGGGCCGCGGCGGCCGAGCGGGGCTGCCCGTAGCGCCCCTCGTGGCCGAGCAGGAGGGTCTCGGCGGCCTCGATGTCGTAGCACCGCTCCACCCGTACCCCCGCGGCGAGCAGGCGCGGGTAGACCTCCGCGGTGGACCGCCACACCCACCGGGCGACGTCCGGCCGGGCGCGTACGGCCTCGGCGAGGCCGGGCTCCCGTCGCACCGGTCCGGCGGGCAGCCCGTCGGGGCCGAGGGGGGCGACGTCCACGCCACCGTCCTCGGCCACGGCGAGCGCCCATCGGTCGGCCATGCCGCGAGTGTGACAGGGGGGTCTGACAACGGCCCCCGGGCGGGGAGCGCGGTTCGGGCGCCGGCCCTGTTCAGGAGCCCTTGCCGCGGAAGCGGCGACGGGCTCAGTCGCCCGCTGCCCCGGCTGTCCCCCGGTCCGGTTCCTCGGCCGTCTTCAGGAACCGGGCCAGCGTCTCGGTGACGTACCGTTCGACCGCCTCCTTGCCGATGCCGAGGCCGCTCAGCACGCCCTCGCCGTGCTCGTGCTCCAGCAGGGCGAGCAGGATGTGCTCGGTGCCGATGTAGTTGTGGCCGAGGCGCAGGGCCTCGCGGAAGGTGAGCTCCAGGACCTTCTTGGCGGCCGGCCCGTAGGGCACCAGTTCCGGGACCTCCCCGGCGGCCGGCGGGAGCGCCGCGAGGGCCGCCCGGCGGACCGCGTCGAGGGGGACGCCCTGCTGGGCGATCGCCTTGGCGGCGAGGCCCTCGCGCTCGGTGAGCACGCCGAGGAGCAGGTGCTCGGGCAGGCCCTCGGTGGCGCCCGCGGCCACGGCCTCGTTGTGCGCGGCCATCACCGCGTTGCGCGCGCGGGGCGTGTAGCGGTTGAAGCCCTGGCTCGCGTCGAGGTCGGCCGACTCCTTGGGCACGAAGCGCTTCTGCGCCGCCTGCCGCGTGACGCCCATGCGCCTGCCGATGTCGGTCCAGGACGCGCCCGAACGCCGGGCCTGGTCCACGAAGTGGCCGATGAGGTGGTCGGCCACCTCGCCGAGGTGCTCCCCGGCGATGACGGCGTCCTGGAGCTGTTCGAGCGGCTCCGCGTGCGCCTTCTTGATGGCGTTGATGAGTTCGTCGAGACGGACGGATGACGTGATGCTCGAATTCGTCGTCATGTGTCAACCGTAGGTTGCGCCCCCCGCGCTGTCAACCGATGGTTGACAGTGCTCTTCCGTGCGGGCGGGGCACGCCGCGGCCCGGTGTCCGGGGGCCGTGGCACCATCACCGGGTGAGTACGTCCAGCACCGTCGACCGTGCCTTCGAAGCCGCCCTGTACGACACCGCCGACACCGCCCTCGACACCGCGGCCTCGCTGCTCGCGGCCGATCCGGCGGCGGATGCCGAACTGGCCCGGCGGGGCGAGGAGTTCGTGACCACGGCCTGGCGGCGCGGCTGGCAGCCCGCCGACCTCGTGCGGATCGTGCGGCGCGAACTGGACGACGTGCACGTCCGGCTGGTGGCCGCGCTGATCCGGGCCCAGGCGGCGCACGACCGGCCGCGCGGTCCCCGCTGGGCCGCGCAGCTGGACGGCCTGCCGGACCGTGCGGCGGCGCCCCGCACCGACCGCTTCTCGCACGCCACCGCCGTACTGGAGCTCTACCGCCTGCTGCTGCGCCTGCCCGTGCTGGAACCGCTGGAGGCGGGGACGCCCCGTCAGGAGCACCGGCCGGAGTCCCGCGCCCTCGCCCGCATCCGCGCGCTGCTCGCCAAGGCGGAGGCGACGGGCTACCCGCAGGAGGCGGAGGCGCTCAGTGCCAAGGCGCAGGAGCTGATGGCCCGGCACAGCGTGGACGAGGCGCTGCTGTCGGCCCACGCGCCCTCGCCCGACGCGCCGGGCGCCTGCCGGATCGGGGTGGAGCCGCCGTACGAGCAGGCCAAGGCGGTGCTCCTGGACGCGGTGGCCGAGGCCAACCACTGCCGGGCGGTGTGGAACGAGGCCTTCGGTTTCTCGACCGTCGTCGGTTTCGAGACCGACCTGGAGGCGGTCGAGCTCCTCTACACCTCCCTGCTGGTGCAGGCCGAGACCGCGATGACCGGGGCGGAGGCCGCCCAGCGGGCCGGCGGGCGCAGGCGGACCAAGACCTTCCGTCAGTCCTTCCTCGCGGCCTACGCCCATCGCGCGGGCACCCGGCTGAGGGCCGTCGCCGAGCGGACGGCCGCCGGGGCCGGCGCGGCGGACGCCGATCTGCTGCCCGTACTCGCATCCCGCCAGGTCGCGGTCACCGACCGTCTGGAGCGGATGTTCCCGGAGACGACCACGACCCGGCTGCGGGGCGTCGGCGACGCGGCGGGCTGGACGGAGGGCACCCGCGCGGCCGACCGGGCCCAGGTCGGCCGCCGGCGACCACTGTCCGGGCAGTGACCCCGGGCGGTCGCGCCGGTCAGTCCCCGGCGGGCTGGAACGCGCTCACCGTGGCGTCCGGCGCCCCGCCCTCCGTCGCCACCTCGCCGTACGACCACGGGATGCGATGGGTGGCGGCGTCACCGGGCAGGGCGAACTGTGCCGACCGCACGGCGAGGCCGTCGGCGCCGCCGCGGACGTAGGTCAGGGTGAAGGTGGCCGTGCCGTCCGCGGCGAGGTCCAGCCGCTGAGCGGTGGCGGCCTCGTCCGCGGGGACCTCGGCCGGGGCGGCGTCGGAGGAGCCGTCGGCGGTGAGGGTGACGGCCGGGAAGCCGTCGAGCGTGCACGCCGGGCCCTGGTTGGTGAGGTTCACGGCGACGGTGCCCGTGTCCCCGGCGGCCGGTGCGGGGCTCGGCGCGAACTCCACGCCCATCTCCCCGATCCGGCAGGCGGCGGGGCCGCGGTCGCCGGTACCGCCCTTGTCGGCATCGTCGTCACGACTGCCGCTGCCGCTACCGCCGCCGCAGGCGGTGAGGAGGAGGGCCGCGGTGACGGCGGCCGTCGCGAGGGCGGCCGACTTGGTGGTGCGCATGGGCGTGGTTCCTTCGTGGATGCGGTTCAGGACCCCAGACCGGCCGTCGGCAGTCCGGGCGGCAGCGTACCGCCCTCGGACCTGGTGTACGTCTCCTCGCCCACGGCGCCCCGCCACTTCACCTTCAGCGACGTCGCGTCGACCGACTCGACCGTCCCGTCCACCCGGTCGTCGCTGCCGTCGGTGCACTTCAGGCGGATGGTGCGGGTGCCGGACGCCTCGCCCGCGGTGCCGCTGCACACGGACCCGCCCGTGGCGAAGAGGGCGGCCTTGTCGCCGGTGACCATCAGGGCGACGGCGTGGCCGTCGGCGGCCGCCAGCCAGCTGCCCTCCAGCTCACCGGCGGCGGACGGCGAGCCGCCGCCGCTACCGCCCGTGTCCGCGCCCGTCGAGGCGCTGGGCGCGGCCGAGGGGGTGCCGCCCTTGTCCGAGCCGCCGTCGGAGCCGCCGTCGTCGCTGCACGAGGTCAGCGTCAGCGCGCCCACCAGGGCGACGGCCGCGGCGGCCGCCCGGACGGACCGCCGCGCGGGGCCGCGGACGCCACCGGGGCCGTCCACGCGGGCAGGCGCACGAGCCGCGTCCGCCGCGTCCGCCGTGTGTGCCGTACTCGTCGTGCTCCGCGCAGTCACCAGTGTCACCGCAAGCTCCAAGCTGTTGCCGGACGGCCGGGTGGGCCCCACGTCAGCCGCAAGCTACCAGGACGACTTGCGCACCCCCGGCAGATGTCCGGCATGTGCCTGCTCGCGCAGATTCACCCGGGACAGGCCGAAGGCGCGGAAACAGCCGCGCGGGCGCCCGTCGACCTGGTCGCGGTTGCGCACCCGCGTGGGGCTCGCGTCGCGGGGCTGACGGCGCAGCTCCCGCCGCGCGGCGAGCCGTTCGGCCTCGGTGGACGACGGCCTGCGGACGACCTCCTTGAGTTCGGACCGTCGCGCGGCGTACCGCGCGACGGTCTCCCGCCGCTGCTCGTTCTTCGCGATCTTGCTCTTCTTCGCCATCAGATCCGCACCCCCCGTGCGCGGATGCGCGCCACGGCCGCCTCGACGCCGATCGCGTCGACCGTCCTGATCGCCTTCGTGCCCAGCCGCAGCCGCACGTGCCGGCCCTCGCTCGGGAGCCAGTAGCGCTTCGTCTGGATGTTGGGGTCGAAGCGGCGCGAAGTCCGCCGGTGGGAGTGGGAGACGCGGTTGCCGAAGCCCGGCCGGGCGCCGGTCAGCATGCAGTGCGCGGACACGGTGACGTACCTCTCGTCGGATTCAGCTATTAATGGAATTCATTTTCAGTAAGGTACCAGCATGGCACGCAACGAACTCCGTCCGGTCATCAAGCTCCGGTCCACCGCCGGGACCGGCTTCACCTACGTGACCCGCAAGAACCGCCGCAACGACCCGGACCGCCTGACGCTGCGCAAGTACGACCCGGTCGCCGGCCGCCACGTCGACTTCCGAGAGGAGCGCTGACCGCCGCCATGCGCAAGGGAATCCACCCGGAGTACCGCCCGGTCGTCTTCCGCGACCGCGCCGCGGGCCACGCCTTCCTCACCCGGTCCACGATGACCGGCGACCGGACGGTCGAGTGGGAGGACGGCCGCACCTACCCGGTCGTCGACGTCGAGACCTCGAACGTCAGCCATCCCTTCTACACCGGCACCGCCCGCGTCCTGGACACCGCCGGACGCGTGGAGCGCTTCGAGCGCCGGTACGGGAAGCGGGGCGGGGCGTGAGCCGGCGGGCGGACCTGCCGGTGGTGGTCGTCGGCGGGCTGCACGCCGACGCCCGCCGCGCCGCCGTGGCGCGGCTGCTGGCCGACGTGCCCGGCTGTGTGGTCCTCCACCACGACCTGGCGACGGCCACCGCGGGCACGGTCGTGCGCACCGTCCGGGACGCCGGCGGCGTCCTGTCCGCCGGCGAGGCCCCCCTCGTCGACGACTGCGCCTGCTGCGCCCTGCGCGAGGACCTCGTCCCCGAGCTGGAACGGCTGGCGGACGCCGGGGGCACCCCGCTCGCCGTGGTCGAACTGTGGGACTCGGTCGAACCCAGGGCGATGGCCGAGGCGGTGACGGCCGGCGGCTTCACCGTCACCGGCGTGATCACGGCCGTCGACCCGGCGCTGGTCCTGCCGTACCTCGGCAACGGCGACGACCTCGCGGAGGGCGGCCTCGCCGCCGCGGCCACCGACCGGCGCACCGTCGCCGACACCTTCGCGCGCCAGCTGGAGTACGCCCCCGTCCTCGCCGTCGCCGACTCCCCGGAGGCCGACGACGAGGACCGCGAGCTGCTCTCCCAGCTGCACCCGACGGCCCGCCGGGTCCCGATCGGCCACGGTGACCCGGCGGGCGCCCCCTCCGCCCTGGCGCGGGAGGCGCTCGCCGGCTTCGACGTGGAGGCCGCGGCGGCCGCCCAGCACCCGGCCTGTGCACTGCTGCCCGCGGAGGCCGACGCGCACGGCGTCGCCACCTTCGTCTGGCGCCGGCACCGTCCCTTCCACCCGGGGCGGCTGTACGCGGCGCTGGAGGACCTGACCTGCGCCGCCGCCCGCAGCCGGGGCCGGTTCTGGCTCGCCGACAAGGCGGACGCGCTGCTGCACTGGGACGCCGCGGGCGGTGCCCTGTGCGTGGAGAGCGCGGGGCCGTGGCTCGCGTCGCTCCCCGACGCGGCCTGGGAACTGGTCCCGCCCGTGCGCCGCGCCGCCGCCGCCCTGGACTGGCACCCCGAGCACGGCGACCGCTGCCAGCACCTGGTCTTCACGTCGCCCGGACTCGACCGCGACGGCCTCGAACGGCTCCTGGAGTCCTGCCTGCTGACCGACGCCGAGTACGCCGCCGGGCGCGATGCCTGGCGGCGGCTGCCGTCCGCCTTCGACACCCTCCTGGAGGCCTGACCCCCATGCCCCGCACGAGCGACCGCAAGCCCGCCGGGCACCGGCCCGATCCGCCGGCCCGGGACGGGGTGACGTACATCGACTACAAGGACACCGACCTGCTGCGGAAGTTCCTCTCCGACCGCGGCAGGATCCGCAGCCGTCGCGTCACCCGTGTGACGGCCCGGCAGCAGCGGCAGCTCTCCCGGGCGGTCAAGAACGCCCGGGAGATGGCGCTGCTGCCGTACGCGGCGCGCTGACCGGCGGCGTCCTCGGCGGCACACCGACGACACCGGGGACCGATCCGACGGATCGGTCCCCGGTGTCGTCGCATGTTCTCCCGAATCCGGGGCATACGCGGGAACGACTTCTTCGGAGCGGGCGTCAAAAGGGGCAAGGGCTTCGGTGAAGCGGCCGTCAACGCTGTAACCACGGGAACACCGCGCGTGCACGTGCATTTGCTCAGGCAGATGCACGCGAACGGAGTTATGATCCGGACCAGTTGACCACTGCATCAATGGCCACACCAGCCAGTGCACCACCGGGGAGCGACCTGTGGACCACGACGTGTACGACGTTGACGACGCGTCCGGCGTGTACAACGGCATGGCCGCCACGCAGCTGCACGACGTGGCCTGGCAGAAGAGCCGGCACAGCAACTCGCAGGGCTCCTGCGTGGAGTTCGCGCGACTGCCCGACGGCGGCGTCGCCGTGCGCAACTCCCGCTTCCCCGACGGTCCCGCGCTCGTCTACACGCGCGCCGAGATCGAGGCCATGCTGCTGGGCGTCAAGGACGGCGAGTTCGACCACCTGATCGCGAGCTGACCGCGGGCCGATCGCTGCCCGACCGCGCCCGGACCGGCGCGCGGCCACGACGCGGGGGTGTGGCGCGGGGCATGGCGCGGGGAGCCCGCGGACGGTCAACCGGCGGACCGCTGGAGCCGGAACAGCGCCCAGACGACCTTGCCCTCCAGCGCGCCGGCGAGCGGGTGCCAGCCCCAGCTGTCGCTGAAGGAGTCGACGAGGAACAGGCCGCGGCCCGACTCCGCCGAGAAGTCGTCGGTGTCCCGGGTGACCGGGCTGTCGTGACTGGGGTCGCGCACCGCGCACACCAGTCGCTCGGTCCAGCGCATCAGGTGCAGCCGTACGGGACCGTTCTGGTCGGCCGGTCGCGGGGTGTCGGCCGGCAGCGCGTGCCGCAGGGCGTTGGTGACCAGCTCGGACACGACGAGGCAGACGTCGTCGAAACGGTCGCTCATCTCCCAGCCGTCGAGCGTCCTGCTGGTGAACCGCCGAGCCTCGCGCACGGCCTCGTAGCGGGGCGGCAGGGCGCAGGAGGCGGCGTTGGAGACGGCCGAGGGGTCGAGTGGGGGAAGGCCCTGCCGTAACGGCTCGAGCATGGTCGATCCATTCGTCCCCATGCGAGGCACTCCCGGGAGTTCGCGGTCGTAGCGATGCGGCGCGGTGGTGCGGGACCATGGTTTCGGATGCGTTCCGCAGATGCAAGGGCAGATGCACGTGCACGTGACCGAAATGGACCTGCCCGTGCCGCTTGTTGGGCAATTTTTCCGTCATCTTCGCGTCCCCTTCACTTCGTATCGGGAGTTGGCGGCGCCAACACCCCTGCCGTTCCCGCGCGTTCCCTCCGGCTCGATTCCGTTTCCGTAACCGGACGAGTACAGCTCGGAGTGTTTTAGTGGCAGACTTCGGCCCTTGGAGACGGCTGGGGAGGCTGGCGAACGTGAGCGCGGGAGAGCCCGGATCGGTGGTGCGGCGCATGCTGCTCGGATCACAACTCAGGCGACTGCGTGAGACGCGGGGGATCACGCGCGAGGCGGCGGGCTACTCGATCCGCGCCTCGGAATCGAAGATCAGCCGGATGGAACTGGGCCGGGTGAGCTTCAAGACGAGGGACGTCGAGGACCTGCTGACGCTGTACGGCATCACGGACGAGCAGGAGCGCGCCTCCCTGCTCGCCCTGGCCAAGGAGGCCAACGTCGCGGGCTGGTGGCACAGTTACTCCGACGTGCTGCCCAGCTGGTTCCCCACCTATGTGGGCCTGGAGGGCGCGGCGTCGCTGATCCGCGTGTACGAGGTGCAGTTCGTCCACGGCCTGCTGCAGACCGAGGAGTACGCCCGTGCGGTCGTCCGGCGCGGCATGAAGGGCGCGAGCGAGGCGGACGTCGAGCGGCGGGTGGCGCTGCGCCTGGAGCGGCAGAAGCACCTCGTCGCCGAGAACGCCCCCGAGTTCCACATCGTCCTGGACGAGGCCGCGCTGCGCCGCCCGTACGGCGGTCGCACGGTGATGCGCGGCCAGCTCCAGCACCTGATCGACATGTCCGAACGCCCCAACGTGCGGCTCCAGGTCATGCCGTTCGGCTTCGGCGGACACTCGGGTGAGAGTGGCGCGTTCACGATCCTCAGCTTCCCCGAGTCCGACCTCTCGGACGTCGTGTACCTGGAGCAGCTCACCAGCGCCCTGTACCTGGACAAGCGCGAGGACGTCACCCAGTACGAGACGGCGCTGGGGGAGCTCCAGAAGGACAGTCCGGGGCCGGACGAGAGCCGGGACATCCTGCGGGGTCTCCTCCAACTCTCCTGAAACATAAGTACGATGACGCCCCATCAGGCGGCTCGCCGGCGGCGGCTGCGGCAGCTATGGGGATTGAGGGATCACATGTCGTCGTACTTCACCGACCTCGCCCAGCAGTACATCGACGGCGAGTGGCGTCCGGGCACCGGTTCCTGGGACATCATCGACTTCAACCCGTACGACAACGAGAAGCTGGCCTCGATCACGATAGCCACCGTCGACGAGGTCGACGCCGCGTTCCGGGCGGCCGAGCGTGCGCAGAAGAAGTGGGCGGAGACGAATCCGTACGCGCGCCGCGCGGTGTTCGAGAAGGCGCTGCGGCTCGTGGAGGAGCGCGAGGAGGAGATCAGTGAGGCGATCGTCGCCGAGCTGGGCGGTACGCGCCTGAAGGCCGCCTTCGAGCTGCACCTCGCCAAGGAGTTCCTGCGCGAGTCCGTCCACCTGGCGCTGCGTCCCGAGGGGCGGATCATCCCCTCGCCGGTCGACGGCAAGGAGAACCGCGTCTACCGGGTGCCGGTCGGCGTGGTGGGCGTCATCAGCCCCTTCAACTTCCCCTTCCTGCTCTCCCTGAAGTCGGTCGCCCCGGCCCTCGCCCTCGGCAACGGCGTCGTCCTCAAGCCGCACCAGAACACGCCCGTCGTCGGCGGCACCCTGGTCGCGAAGCTCTTCGAGGACGCCGGACTGCCGGGCGGTCTGCTCAACGTCGTGGTCACCGACATCGCGGAGATCGGCGACGCCTTCCTGGAGCACCCGGTCCCGAAGGTGATCTCCTTCACCGGCTCGGACGCGGTGGGCCGCCACGTCGCCACGGTCTGCGCCGCGCACTTCAAGCGCTCGGTGCTCGAACTGGGCGGCAACAGCGCCCTGGTGGTCCTCGACGACGCCGACGTCGACTACGCGGTCGACGCCGCCGTCTTCAGCCGCTTCGTCCACCAGGGCCAGGTCTGCATGGCCGCCAACCGCGTGCTGGTCGACCGCGCGGTCGCCGACGAGTTCACCGAGAAGTTCGTCGCCAAGGTGAAGTCCCTCAAGGCCGGCGACCCCCGCGACCCGTCGACGGTCATCGGCCCGGTGATCAACTCCTCGCAGGCGGACGCCCTCACGGGACTCGTCGAGCAGGCGCTCGCCGAGGGCGCGACCGCCCTGGTGCGCGGCACGACCACCGACAACCTCGTCACACCGTCGGTCCTGACCGACATCCCGGCCGGCTCCGCGCTGCTCCGGCAGGAGGTCTTCGGCCCGGTCGCCCTCCTCGTCCCCTTCGACGGCGAGGAGGAGGCCGTGCGCCTGGTCAACGACACCCCCTACGGCCTGAGCGGCGCCGTGCACACGGCGGACGTCGAGCGGGGCGTCGCGTTCGCCAAGCGGATCGACACCGGCATGTTCCACGTGAACGACGGCACGGTGCACGACGAGCCGATCGTGCCCTTCGGCGGCGAGAAGCACTCCGGGATCGGTCGGCTGAACGGCGACACGATGCTGGACGCCTTCACCACGCAGAAGTGGATCTCGGTCCAGCACGGCCGGAGCGGGTTCCCGTTCTGACGTTCCGAGTGCCCTGACGGTGCCGGGTACCCCGTCGGCGGACACCCGTGCGGCCGCGCGCCGGACGGGGGTCCGCCGGGCATCCCCTCGCGGAGGCGAGGGGCGGGCCGCACGAGCCGCCCCCGCCCGCGCCTAACCTGGACCCCATGTCAGTGATCCGTCTCCTGGTGCTCGGCGCGGTGCGGCAGCACGGGCGGGCCCACGGCTACCAGGTGCGCAACGACCTGGAGTACTGGGGCGCGCACGAGTGGTCCAACGCCAAGCCCGGCTCGATCTACCACGCGCTCAAGCAGATGGCCAAGCAGGGGTTGCTGCACGCGCACGAGATCGCCCCGTCGACCGCCGGCGGCCCGCCGCGCACGGAGTACGAGATCACCGAGAAGGGCACCGAGGAGTACTTCGCCCTGCTGCGGGAGTCCCTCACGGCCTACGACCAGAAACCGGACGTGCTCTCCGCCGGGCTCGGCTTCATGGTCGACCTCGGCCGCGAGGAGGTGCTGGCCCTCCTGGAGGAGCGGATCCGGGCCATCGGGGAGTGGCGCGAGTCCGTCACCACGTACTACACGCCCGAGGACGGCCCCGGTCAGCTCGGTCACATCGGCGAGATCATGAACTTCTGGGTGCACTCCGCCGACACCGGAGCCGAGTGGACCCGCGCGCTCGTGGAGCGCATCCGCGGAGGCGCGTACACCTTCGCGGGCGAGGGCGAGCCGTTCGTCGGCGTCCTGGCGGAGGGCGAGGAGAACCCGTACGCGACGGGGGACCGGCATCCCGAGGACGCCGACTGATCAAGTTTGACTAAGAGGAGGAGCGGGGATTATCTTCCCGCATCAAGTAGTCAAATTTGACTAACAAGGGAGGCGCAGTGGCCGACGCGGCGATCACCGTCGAAGGGGCACGCAAGAAGTACGGCGGCAAGAACGCGCTGGACGGGCTCGACCTGACGGTCACGCGGGGCACGGTGCACGGGGTGCTCGGTCCCAACGGCGCGGGCAAGACCACCCTGGTCCGGATCCTGTCCACCCTGCTGCGGCCGGACGCGGGCCGGATCGAGGTGGCCGGCCACGACGTCGTCACCGACGCGTACGCCGTACGGCTGCGCATCGGCCTGCTCGGCCAGCACGCGGCACTCGACGAGGAACTGGGCGGCCGGCAGAACCTGGAGATGTTCGGCCGCCTGCACCACCTGGGCGCCCGGCGGGCACGCGCGCGCGCCGGCGAACTGCTGGAACGCTTCGGCCTCACCGACACCGGACGCAAGCCGGTCGGCGTGTACAGCGGCGGCATGCGGCGCCGCCTGGACCTCGCGGCGTCCCTGATCACCGACCCGGAGGTGCTCTTCCTGGACGAACCGACCACCGGACTCGACCCGCGGGGCCGCGCCGAGGTGTGGGACTCGGTCCGCTCCCTGGTCGGCGGCGGTACGACGGTCCTGCTCACCACCCAGTACCTGGAGGAGGCCGACCAGCTCGCCGACCGCATCTCGGTCGTCGACGCCGGCCGGGTCGTCGCCGACGGCACGGCGGACGAACTGAAGGCCGCCACCGGCGGCGACCGCATCGACGTCGTCCTGCGCGACGCCGGCCGACTGGAGGCCGTCGTCGCCCTGCTGCCGCTCACCGGCGTCCGCGTCGACCCCGACCGCCGGCTGCTCAGCGCGCCGGTCACCGACCGCATGGCGGCGCTCTCCGGCGTCGTACGGGCGCTGCGGGAGGCCGGGATCGAGGCCGAGGACGTGGCCCTGCGCCGGCCGACCCTGGACGAGGTGTTCCTGCACCTCACCGACCACACCGAGGAGGCCGCGTGACCGCCTGTGCCCTGACCGACTCCTGGACCATGACCCGCCGCGAGCTGGCCCGCTGGGCACGGCAGCCCGTCACGGTCGTCGTCAACCTGGTCTTCCCCGTCATGCTGCTGCTGATGTTCGGTCACCTGGTCGGCGGCGGCCGGGGGGTGAGCGGCGACTACGTCGACTACCTGGTCCCCGGGATGCTGGCGCTCACCATGGCCTTCGGCCTGGAGGGCACCATGATCGCCGTCACCCGGGACCTCGACAAGGGCGTCATCGACCGCTTCCGCTCGCTGCCGATGGCCGACGGTGCGGTGCTGGTGGGCCGTTCCGCCGCCGACATGCTCCAGTCGGCGGCGGGGCTCGTGGTGCTGACCGCGGTCGGGTACGCGCTCGGCTGGCGCGCCCACGGCGGGGCCGGCGCGTTCCTGGGC
Source organism: Streptomyces sp. NPDC093586 (assembly GCF_044764905.1). Lineage (NCBI taxonomy): Bacteria > Bacillati > Actinomycetota > Actinomycetes > Kitasatosporales > Streptomycetaceae > Streptomyces > Streptomyces sp. NPDC093586. The sequence goes on from NZ_JBIWJA010000015.1 coordinate 91,392, forward strand.
GCGATGGGCCTGCTCCTGCTCCTCCGGTTCGCCATGCTGTGGATCGGCATCTTCCTGGCCCTGGTGGCGGGCAAGCCCGAGCTCGTGCAGGCGGTGCAGATCCTGGTCTGGCCGGTCGGCTTCCTCTCCAACGCCTTCGCCGCACCGGACTCCATGCCCGGCTGGCTGGGCACGGCCGTCGAGTGGAACCCCATGTCCCAGACCGCCACGGCCGTCCGCGACCTGTTCGACGGCCCCGGAGGGGAACCCGGGCACCTCTGGGCGGCCGTCGCCTGGCCGCTGGCCCTGCTCGCCGTGTTCTTCCCGCTGGCCGTACGCGGGTTCGCGCGCCTGAGCCGGTAGGCCCTGGTGCCGCGGCGGGCGACGTTCGCCCGGTGAGGAGCGGCGTCCGGTGCGTGCTCCGGGGGTCCCCCCGGCCGGAGGCTGGGGGAGTGCCGGCCGGAAGCCCCCGTACTGGACGTACGCGGGCTTCCGTCCGGTGCGGCGAGTGGGGGCACCCCCTTCGAGGTGCGTGCCGGGCGTCGCGACGGGGCGAACGCCGCCTGCCGCGGCACTAGTGGTGGAAGCCGGTCGCCGCGCCCTTGCCGTGGGTCAGGGGGTGCTGCTGCCGCTCCAGGTCGGCCATGAGCAGGCCGGCCATGTCGGCCGAGAAACCGTTGCGGGGTTCGCGGCGAGCCGGCGTCGGCGGGCGTCCTCGCGGGGCGGGTGGCGCCCGTGGTGCAGTGGCATGCGTCCGACGGTAGGTCCGGACCGCGCACCCGGGCTTGCACCTCACGTCACGTGAGGGGGCAGCGTGGACGGCGTCACAGAAGGGAGCGGAAGTGAGCTACTCCGTGGGACAGGTGGCCGGCTTCGCCGGGGTGACGGTGCGCACCCTGCACCACTACGACGACATCGGCCTGCTCGTACCGAGCGAGCGCAGCCACGCGGGCCACCGGCGTTACAGCGACGCCGACCTCGACCGGCTGCAGCAGATCCTGTTCTACCGCGAGCTCGGCTTCCCGCTCGACGAGGTCGCCGCCCTGCTCGACGACCCGGCCGCGGACCCGCGCGCGCACCTGCGCCGCCAGCACGAACTGCTGACCGCCCGGATCGAGAAGCTGCAGAAGATGGCGGCGGCCGTGGAGCACGCCATGGAGGCACGCAGCATGGGCATCAACCTCACGCCCGAGGAGAAGTTCGAGGTCTTCGGTGACTTCGACCCCGACCAGTACCAGGAGGAGGTGCAGGAACGCTGGGGCGACACCGACGCCTACCGCCAGTCGCAGCAGAAGGCCGCCTCGTACACCAAGGAGGACTGGCAGCGCATCCAGGACGAGGCCGACGAGCTCACCCGGCGCTTCGTCGCGCTGATGGACGCCGGTGAGCCCGCCGACTCCGAGGCGGCCATGGACGCCGCCGAGGACCACCGGCAGGGGATCGTCCGCAACCACTACGACTGCGGGTACGAGATGCACACCTGCCTGGGCGAGATGTACGTCTCGGACGAACGTTTCACGCGAAACATCGACGCCGCCAAGCCGGGCCTCGCCGCCTACATGCGCGACGCGATCCTCGCCAACGCCGCCCGGCACACCTCCTGAGCGGTGGGGGGGGGGGGGGGGGGGGGGGGGGGGGGGCCGCCCCCCCCCCCCCCCCCCCCCCCCCCCCCCCACCGCCGTCCCGTACGCGCACACCTCGGTGCCCACGTCCGCCGCCTCCGTCACGTCGAAGCGGAACGCCAGCACCGCGTTGGCACCCCGCGCGCGTGCCTGCTCCACGAGCCGCTCCATGGCCTGGTTGCGGGTCTCGACGAGGGTCTTGGTGAGCCCGCGCAGCTCACCGCCGACCAGCGACTTCAGCCCGGCACCGATCTGGCTCCCCAGGTGCCGGGAGCGTACGGTCAGTCCGAAGACCTCCCCGAGCACCTCCTGCACCCGGTGGCCGGGCAGGTCGTTCGTGGTCACGACGAGTACGTCGGGCTGAGGGCCCTGTCCGCCGCCGTATTCTTCAATGCCCATGGTTCACAGGGTTCCCCGGCCGGGCGCACAGCGCACCCCTTGGATCTCCGTGGAACCTGGGCCCCGACGGCCGCGTTGATACGTTGGGGCAGCCAGACCCCAGCCCACCCCCAGTGCAGGAGCCACAATCCCGTGACCACGCTTGCGCTCGGCCCCGAGTGGCTGAGCCCGGACTACCTGATCGAGACCTTCAGCCTGGCCGGCATCCTGCTGATCGTCTTCGCCGAGTCCGGACTCTTCGCGTTCCTGCCCGGCGACTCGCTGCTGTTCACCGCGGGCCTGTTCGTCGCCCAGGGGCAGTACATCAGCCAGCCGCTGTGGCTGGTGTGTGCCCTGATCGTCGCCGCCGCCGTCCTCGGCGACCAGGTGGGCTACATGATCGGCAAGTTCCTCGGCCCCAAGCTCTTCAGTCGGCCCAACTCCAGACTCTTCAAGCAGGAGAACCTGGAGAAGGCCCACGAGTTCATGGAGAAGTACGGCCCCAAGGCGATCGTCCTGGCCCGTTTCGTGCCGATCGTGCGCACCTTCGCGCCCATCGTGGCGGGCGCCGGCCGCATGAAGTACCGAACCTTCCTCACGTACAACGTCATCGGCGGCGTGGCCTGGGGCACGGGCGTCACCCTCGCGGGCTACTGGCTGGGCCAGATCGAGTTCATCCGCACCAACGTCGAGGCGATCCTCGTCCTGATCGTCCTGGTCTCGGTCGTCCCGATCGGCATCGAGTTCCTGCGCGAGCGCGGAAAGAAGAAGCGCGCCGCCGCGGCCGCCCCGCCGTCGGCCCCGCAGCAGCCCCAGCAGCCCCAGCAGCCGCAGTACCCGGTCATGGACGACGCGACGACCCAGCTCCGCCGCGTGGACCCGTACCAGCAGCCGCAGCAGCCCCACCAGCAGTACGACCAGCAGTACGACCAGGGCTACGGGGACCAGCAGCCGTACGACGGGCAGCAGCCGTACGACGGCCGGCAGCAGCCGTACGCGCAGCAGTACCCGCAGGGCTACGGCCGGCAGCCCTACGGCGACCAGCAGAGCGGCCAGTACCCGTACGACCAGGGGCGCTGAAGCGCTCCGCAGGGGCGCGGGGCCGCATCGACGTGCGGCCCCGCCGTGCGGGCGCGACCAGCCCGCACCGGGCCTGCGGCCGCCCGCGCTCCCGCGGCCCCGAGCTCGTGGGCACCCGGCGCTAGAAGCCCCGCGTCCGCTTGGCCGCCCGCCGGCCCGCCGCGCTCGCCGCCCCCGGCACCTTCAGGAACAGCCGCGAGATCTCCCCGCCGAGATTCACCCCGATGGCGATGGCCATGGCGAGCGCCACCGCCTTCGACAGCGACAGCAGCCCCGCGTCCACCTCGCTCTGCGAGATCGCCAGCAGCCCGAAGTACGTCGCCGAACCGGGCAGCAGCGGACCGATCGCCGCGGTCGTGTACGGCAGCGCCGACGCGAACCGGTACCGGGACATCAGCTGCCCGAACAGGCCCACCAGTCCCGCCGCGGCGGCCGTGGAGGCCACCGGCGAGATGCCGCCGGCGACGTGCATGGCGCCGTACACGCACCAGGCGACGCCGCCGTTCAGGGTCACCGCCAGCACGGTGGACCGCTCCTGCTGGAGCAGGATCGCGAAGGCCAGCGACAGCAGCATCGACGCGAAGATCTGCACGACGGGCTGGTCGCCCGTGCCCAGCGCGGCGTCCGGATTGAGCTCGGCGCCCAGCTGGACGCCGAAGTACAGCACCACCAGCACCCCGCCGACGATGCTGACGAAGAAGTACATGACCTCCAGCAGACGCGCGGCGGCCGTGATGTAGAAGCCGGTCAGACCGTCCTGCACGCCCGCGACCAGCGCCCTTCCCGGCAGCAGGGCGAACAGGCCACCGGTGATGACCGCGGACGCCTTCACGTCGACGTGCGTCAGCGTCAGCGCGATGCCGATCGCGGCCGGCGGCATCGCGGCCACCGCGAACTGGTAGAACTCCGGCAGCCCGCGCCCCGCGCACAGCCACGCCAGCCGGTCGCCGAGCATCGCGCCGAACAGCGCCGCGAAGAACACGATCACGTCACCGCCGACCAGCAGCGAGGCCGCGCCGGCCAGCGATCCGCTCGCCGCGGTCAGGACCCAGGTCGGGTACGGGTGCCGGTTGCGGCGGATCTCCGCGAGGCGCCGGTAGGCCTCCTCCAGGGAGATGTGCGTGTCCGGGTCGCTGAGGTCGTCCACCAGCCGGAACACGGCCGCGAGCCGTGTGTAGTCGGTGCCCCGGCGGCGCACCGTCCGCGACGCCGTCACCGGGTCCTCGACCAGGGACGGCTGGTGGGAGATCGACAGCAGCGTGAAGGTGACGTTCGGCTCGCAGCGGTCCAAGCCGTAGGAGCGGCAGACGGCGAACATCGCCGCCTCCACGTCCTCGGCGCCCTCACCGCCGGCCAGCAGCAGCTCCCCGATGCGCAGCGTCAGGTCGAGCACGCGCGGCACGGCGGGGCCCGCTTCGTCGTCGTGCCGCTGCGCCGTCTCCGGCGCGGGCCGCTCGGCCACCGGCATGCGCAGCATCAGGCGCATCCGGTCCTGCCACGGCACGTCCTTGGTCAGGCTCACCGCCGGGAACCCGCTCGCCGGGGTGAACGCGGCCGGCGCGCTCCACGCGCTGTACGTGCTCGGCGTGCTGAACGCCGACCCCTCCGACTCGGCGGGCGGCGCCGGAGTCACGTCCAGCCCCTCCGGCAGCGCGAACTCCGACGTCGTCTCGGACTCCGAACCGGTGGGCCGCGGGACGGCCAGCCCCTGGGGGATCTCGAACTCGGACGTCGTCGACGACTCGCCGTCGGACGACGCCGCGACCCCCTGGGGCTGCCGGAAGGCGCTGTGCGCCTCGTCCGACTGCGGCTTGCGGTCCTCGGCCTCCGTCACCTGCGTAACGCTCCCTGGTACGAACACACCCTCCTGTAACCCTCAGTATGCGCACCCAAACGTGAACGGGCCGCACGCTCTCGCGTGCGGCCCGTGACGAGAGGGGCGCTGCCTCAGTGGCCGCCCTGCTCCTTGAAGCGCTTGTAGGACCGCTCGATCTCGGCCTCCGCGTCGACACGGCCGACCCAGTTGGCGCCCTCGACCGACTTGCCCGGCTCCAGGTCCTTGTAGACCTCGAAGAAGTGCTGGATCTCCAGGCGGTCGAACTCCGACACGTGGTGGATGTCCCGCAGGTGCTCCACCCGCGGGTCGGTCGACGGCACGCACAGCAGCTTGTCGTCGCCGCCGGCCTCGTCGGTCATGCGGAACATGCCGATCGCGCGGCAGCGGATCAGGCAGCCCGGGAAGGTCGGCTCGTCCAGGATGACCAGCGCGTCCAGCGGGTCGCCGTCCTCGCCGAGGGTGTTCTCGACGAAGCCGTAGTCGGTCGGGTAGGCGGTCGAGGTGAACAGGCGGCGGTCCAGGCGGATACGACCGGTCTCGTGGTCCACCTCGTACTTGTTCCGCGAACCCTTCGGGATCTCGATCGTGACGTCGAACTCCACCGGACGCTCCTCCATGATCAGCACATAGTTCTGGTGGTTAAGTGTCCCTCACGCAGGTGTGTGATCGCGAAAGGGGCTGGTGGTAGTGCCGGAGCTGAGGCCTTGGCGGACCGCGGGACCGCGCGTGGCGCGGGCCGCGGGCGCCGTACGTCCGCGTCTCGCACGCGCCGCCCGGTCCGCCGGCCCGCGTCTGACGCGGCTCGCGCGGGCCACGGCACCGCAGCTCACCCGCGGGCCGAAGACCTGGCAGTACACCGCCGGCGCCGCCACCGCCGGGCTGGCACTGGCCGCCGGTGTGGTGACCGCCGCCGGTCCCTGGGACTCCACGGGTCAGCGTACGGCCGAGCGGGACCGGGCCGTCGCCCTGGAGCGCACGGGTGGCGCAGATCACGGTCGCGGATCCGCCGGCCCCGGCGCGGCCTCGGGGACGCCCCGGCCCGCCCCCAGCGCCGCGTCCGTGCTGACCGCCCTCGCCGGCACCCCCGGCGCCGCCCCCGGCGGCGTCAAGGCGGCACCGCGCGGCGAGGCCCTCGCCGACGCCCTCGGGCCCCTCCTCGCCGATCCGGCGCTCGGCACCCGGCGCGGGGCGGCGGTCGTGGACCTCACCACCGGCGAGCGCCTGTACGGGCAGGGCGCCGGGACACCGCTGACCCCCGCCTCCACCACCAAGATCGCCACCGCGGTCGCCGCCCTCGGCACCCTCGGTCCCGACCACCGCCTCACCACCCGCACCGCCCTGGAGGCCGACACGGGCGAACTCGTCCTGGTCGGCGGCGGCGACCCCACCCTCACCGCCCGCCCGGACGCCCCCGGCCCCGGCCCCGCGAGCCTGCGCGCCCTCGCCGAGAAGACCGCCGCCGCCCTGGAGAAGCGCGGCGTGCGCGAGGTGACGCTGTCGTACGACACGACGCTCTACGCCGGTACGCAGACGCACCCGATCGGGGTCAACGAGAACCTCGCCCCCATCACCGCCCTGATGGCCGACGAGGCCCGCACGGACGTCTCCACCAGCGGCCCGGCCCCGCGTTCGGCGGACCCGGCGGCGGACGCTGCCCGCGCCTTCGCGGGCTTCCTGGGCGAGCACGGCGTCACCACGTCGGCCCCGGGCCCCTCCAAGGCCACGGACCGCGCCGCCACCCTCGCCACCGTCTCCTCGCCCCCGCTGTCCGCCCTGGTCGAGCGGATGCTGACCGACAGCGACAACGACATCGCCGAGGCACTCGCCCGCCACACCGCCCTGGCGACCGGGCGATCCGCCGACTTCGACGGCGTCTCCGCCGCCCTCACCGCCCGGCTGAAGCAGCTCGGCCTGCCCGTGCGGGGCGCGGTGTTCCACGACGGCAGCGGCCTGGACCGCACCGACCGGATCACCGCGGACCTCCTGACGGCCCTGCTCGCCGAGGCGGCCGACCCGGCCCGGCCCGAGCTGCGCCCGGCCCTCACCGGACTCCCCGTCGCCGGCTTCACCGGCACGCTGAGCAGCCGCTACACGGAGGGCGCGGCCGGCCTCGTCCGCGCCAAGACCGGCACCCTGACGGGCGTGAACACCCTCGCCGGCACGGTGGCCACCCCCGACGGCCGCCTTTTGGCCTTCGCCTTCCTGGCCCACGACACGACGGACCCCCAGGCGGCCCAGAAAGCCCTGGACCGGGCGGCGACGGCCCTGACGTCGTAGCGGCCGTAGCCGCGGGCGGTCGTGCCGCCGTTCCGCCGTGCCGGGCGCCCTCGCGGCGGTCCCCACGGGCACCGGCCCCCCGGCGCCCACCCCACCGCCCCGCACGGCCTGCCCCCAGCGGCAGCGCTCACGTACCGTTGAGGGATGACGAGCATCGGCGCATCTTCCGGCATGGTCGACTGGAATCTCGCGGTGGCGACCGCGACCCGGCTCGTACGGCCGGGACCCGAGGTGAGCCGCGACGAGGCCCGGGCCGTCGTCGCGGAGCTCCGCCGCCACGCCAAAGCCTCGGAGGAACACGTCCGGGGCTTCACTCGTATGGCCACCGAGGAGACCCACGACACCCCCGTCCTCGTCGTCGACCGCCCCGGCTGGGTGCGGGCGAACGTCGCCGGGTTCCGGGAGATCCTCAAGCCCCTGCTGGAGAAGATGCAGGAGCGCCGCGGCGGCTCCCCCGGCAGCGCGGTCCTCGGCGCCGTCGGCGGCAAGGTCACCGGCGTGGAGCTGGGCATGCTGCTGTCGTTCCTGTCCTCCCGCGTCCTCGGCCAGTACGAGACCTTCGCCCCCGCCTCCCGCGAGCTGCCCGCCGGCGCGAACGGCGGCGGCCGGCTGCTGCTCGTCGCGCCGAACATCGTCCACGTCGAACGCGAACTCGACGTCGACCCCCACGACTTCCGGCTGTGGGTGTGCCTGCACGAGGAGACGCACCGCACGCAGTTCACCGCCGTGCCGTGGCTGCGCGACCACCTCGAGGGCGAGATCCAGTCGTTCCTCGCGGAGACCGACGTCGATCCCATGACCGTGCTGGAGCGCGTCCGCGAGGCCGCCCAGACGCTCGCCGGGGGCCGTCCCGAGGGCGAGGAGGACGACGGCGGCCGGTCGCTCGTCGAGCTGGTGCAGACCCCCGCCCAGCGGGAGGTCCTCGGCCGTCTCACCGCCGTGATGTCCCTGCTGGAGGGCCACGCGGACTTCGTGATGGACGGGGTCGGTCCCGCGGTCGTGCCGAGTGTCGGGGAGATCCGCGAGAAGTTCCAGCAGCGCCGCGCCAAGGGCGCGTCCCGCCTCGACCTGGCCCTGCGCAAGCTGCTCGGCCTGGACGCCAAGCTCCGCCAGTACCGGGACGGCGAGCGCTTCGTACGGGCCGTCGTCGACGAGTGCGGCGTGGACGGCTTCAACCGCGTGTGGACCTCGCCCAACACCCTCCCCACCAAGGCGGAGATCGCCAAACCGGCGGACTGGATCGCGCGGGTGCACCGCAAGCCGGAAGCGTGAGCCCCGCGGGCGGGTCGTGAACGAATCCGGCCGACGGCAGGCGAACGCCCCTTCAATCACCCGTCCGAGGGACCGAAACCCCTCGGCGGGCGTGCGATGCTCGGGGAACGGCCCGTTTCTGTCACCATCTACACACTCTACGTGACCGAACCTCGGGTCTCACCCCCCGAAAAACTTCATGAAGGGCACCGGACATGGGTCCCCATCCTGCGGTCGCGGCGATACGCCTGGCGGTCCGCCGCGTCCTCCACGACATCCTCACCGAACTGAACACCACGGCAGGCGTCCCCGCCGGGACGGCCGCCGAGCGCGCGCCCGGGCGTCCGCCGTCGCCGCTCGTGCTCGTGGCCTGCTCCGGCGGCGCCGACTCGATGGCGCTCGCCTCCGCCCTCGCCTTCGAGGCCCCCCGGCTCGGCATCCGCGCCGGCGGCGTCACCGTCGACCACGGCCTGCAGAGCGGCTCCGACCTGCGCGCCGAAGAGGTCGTCCTGCGCCTGCGAGAACTCGGCCTCGACCCCGTCGAGGCGACCGCCGTGACCGTCGGCCGGGAGGGCGGGCCCGAGGCCGCCGCCCGCGACGCCCGCTACGCCGCCCTGGACGCCGCGGCCGCCCGCCACGGGGCCGCCGCCGTCCTGCTCGGCCACACCCGCGACGACCAGGCCGAGACCGTCCTGCTGGGCCTCGCCCGCGGCTCCGGCATCCGCTCCCTGTCGGGCATGGCCGCGGTCTCGGGGGCCGGCGGCCGTTACCGCCGCCCCTTCCTCCAGGTCGACCGGCAGACCGCCCGCAAGGCCTGCATGGTCCAGTCCCTCCCGGTCTGGGACGACCCGCACAACGCCGACCCGGCCTACACCCGCTCCCGGCTGCGCCACGAGGGCCTGCCCGCCCTGGAGAAGGCCCTCGGCAAGGGCGTCGTCGAGGCCCTCGCCCGTACGGCCCAGCTCTCCCGGGACGACGCCGACGCCCTCGACACCTGGGCCCGCCAGGCCGAGGCCGGCGTCCGCGACGCCACCGGCGTACTGGAGTGCGCCAAGCTCTACGCCCTGCCACCCGCCGTACGCCGCAGGATCCTGCGCCGTGCCGCCATCGAGGCCGGTGCCCCGGCCGGCGCGCTGTTCGCCCGCCACATCGAGGAAGTCGACCGGCTGATCACCGGCTGGCGCGGTCAGGGGGCCATCAACCTCCCCGGCAAAGTCGTCGCCCGGCGCCAGGGTGGCAGACTGGTGATTCGGCAAGGCTGAATCCGGACCTTCCCACCGACCCGACCGGGTCGCCGGGGGTGCTCCGGAGTGGCCGGTGGGACGACCGAAAGTGATGCGGGTGGACGCGAACGACATGGGTGCCGACCTCGAGAAGGTGCTCATCACCAAGGAAGAGATCGACGCGAAGCTGGCCGAACTGGCCGCGAAGATCGACGCGGAGTACGAGGGCAAGGACCTGCTGATCGTCGGTGTCCTCAAAGGCGCCGTGATGGTCATGGCGGACCTGGCCCGGTCGTTGTCCACCCCCGTCACCATGGACTGGATGGCGGTGTCCTCGTACGGCGCGGGCACCCAGTCCTCCGGCGTGGTGCGGATCCTCAAGGACCTCGACACCGACATCAAGGGCAGGCACGTCCTGATCGTCGAGGACATCATCGACTCCGGCCTGACCCTGTCCTGGCTGATCTCCAACCTCGGCTCGCGCGAGCCCGCCTCCCTCAAGGTGTGCACGCTGCTGCGCAAGCCCGACGCCGCCAAGGTGGCCATCGACGTGGAGTGGGTCGGCTTCGACATCCCCAACGAGTTCGTCGTCGGCTACGGACTCGACTACGCCGAGAAGTACCGGAACCTGCCGTTCGTCGGTACGCTCGCGCCCCACGTCTACGGGGGCTAGCACAGCCCCCGCAGGGCGGACGGGAACCCTCGCGGCCCGCGCGCCGTTGGAGCATGAAGACGGGACGTCGGCCGTCCTGTGCGGCTTCGGGCCACCAGGCTGGGGTACCGTCAGAAGAACTGTCTTATCAAACTCACTATGGCAGGAGGGACGGGGCGGCACCGCTCCGTGTGGATGGACGTGAAGCGATACTTCCGTGGGCCGGTCATGTGGATCGTGCTGGCCGTCCTTGCCGTGGTCGTGTTGATGCAGGTCGTCGGCTCGTCCGGCGGCTACAAGACGGTGGACACCGGCCAGGTCGTCCAGGCGATCAACGACAACAAGGTCGAGTCGGCCAAGCTGACCACCGGTGACGAGCAGACCATCAAGGTCCAGCTCAAGAACGGTGAGAAGATCAAGGGCAGCTCGAAGATCCAGGCGAGCTACATCGGCGACCAGGGTGTGACCATCGCCGGCACCCTGCAGAACAAGTACCAGGACAAGCAGATCCCCGACGGCTACACCGTGTCGCCGTCCAAGCAGAACGCGTTCGTCGGCATCCTGCTGTCCCTGCTGCCGTTCGTCCTGATCGTGGTCGTCTTCCTGTTCCTGATGAACCAGATGCAGGGCGGCGGCTCCCGGGTCATGAACTTCGGCAAGTCCAAGGCGAAGCTCATCACCAAGGACACCCCGAAGACGACGTTCGCCGACGTCGCCGGGTCGGACGAGGCCGTCGAGGAACTCCACGAGATCAAGGAGTTCCTCCAGGAGCCGGCGAAGTTCCAGGCCGTCGGCGCCAAGATCCCCAAGGGCGTGCTGCTGTACGGCCCGCCCGGTACCGGCAAGACCCTGCTCGCGCGTGCCGTCGCGGGCGAGGCGGGCGTGCCGTTCTACTCGATCTCCGGTTCCGACTTCGTCGAGATGTTCGTCGGTGTCGGTGCCTCCCGAGTGCGTGACCTCTTCGAGCAGGCCAAGGCGAACGCCCCGGCGATCGTCTTCGTCGACGAGATCGACGCGGTCGGCCGCCACCGCGGTGCCGGCCTCGGCGGTGGTCACGACGAGCGCGAGCAGACGCTGAACCAGCTGCTCGTCGAGATGGACGGCTTCGACGTCAAGGGCGGCGTGATCCTCATCGCCGCGACGAACCGGCCCGACATCCTCGACCCGGCGCTGCTGCGCCCGGGCCGCTTCGACCGGCAGATCGCCGTCGACCGGCCGGACATGCAGGGCCGTCTGGAGATCCTCAAGGTCCACCAGAAGGGCAAGCCGGTCGCCCCGGACGTCGACCTGGCCGCCGTCGCCCGCCGTACGCCCGGCATGACAGGTGCCGATCTGGCCAACGTGCTGAACGAGGCCGCCCTGCTGACGGCCCGCAGCGACCAGAAGCTGATCGACAACCACATGCTGGACGAGGCGATCGACCGTGTGGTCGCGGGCCCGCAGAAGCGGACCCGGATCATGTCGGACAAGGAGAAGAAGATCACCGCGTACCACGAGGGCGGTCACGCCCTGGTCGCGGCGGCCTCGCCGAACTCCGACCCGGTCCACAAGATCACGATCCTCTCCCGCGGCCGTGCCCTCGGCTACACGATGGTGCTCCCGGACGAGGACAAGTACTCGACCACGCGCAACGAGATGCTCGACCAGCTCGCCTACATGCTGGGTGGCCGCGCGGCCGAGGAACTGGTCTTCCACGACCCGACGACCGGTGCCGCCAACGACATCGAGAAGGCCACCAGCGTGGCCCGCGCGATGGTCACGCAGTACGGCATGACCGAGCGGCTCGGTGCGATCAAGTTCGGCGGCGACAACACCGAGCCCTTCCTCGGCCGTGAGATGGCGCACCAGCGCGACTACTCGGAAGAGGTCGCCGCGCTGGTCGACGAAGAGGTCAAGAAGCTCATCGAGACGGCGCACAACGAGGCCTGGGAGATCCTGGTCGAGAACCGCGACGTCCTCGACAACCTCGTCCTCGCCCTGCTGGAGAAGGAGACGCTCGGCAAGGAGGAGATCGCCGAGATCTTCGCCCCGATCGTCAAGCGTCCGCCCCGGCCCGCCTGGACCGGCTCCTCCCGCCGCACCCCCTCGACCCGTCCGCCGGTGCTCTCCCCCAAGGAGCTCGCGCTGACGAACGGGGCGAACGGCGCGACGGCGGCGATCTCCACCGCCAAGAGCACCACCACGGAGCCCGCCCCGGCACCGGAGCGAGCGCCGGAGGACCGCCCGGAGAGCTGATCCAGGCCCTCCCCGCGGCTCCACCGGGCCCGGAATGTAAGCCGCGCCCCCCAGGTTCTAGCCTGGGGGGCGCGGCATTTCCGTATGCCGACACGCGAGAAGACAGGAACGAGGCACCCGATGACCGACCCCGTGACCCTGGACGGCCAGGAACCGATCGGTGAGTTCGACGAGAAGCGGGCCGAGAACGCCGTCCGCGAACTGCTGATCGCGGTCGGCGAGGACCCGGACCGCGAGGGCCTCAAGGAGACGCCGGCGCGGGTGGCGCGGGCGTACAAGGAGATATTCGCGGGCCTGTGGCAGGAGCCCGGGGACGTCCTGACGACCACGTTCGACCTCGGTCACGACGAGATGGTCCTGGTGAAGGACATCGAGGTGTTCAGCACGTGTGAGCACCACCTGGTCCCCTTCCGCGGTGTCGCCCACGTCGGGTACATCCCGTCCACCAGTGGGAAGATCACCGGCCTGTCCAAGCTCGCCCGCCTCGTGGACGTCTATGCCCGCCGCCCGCAGGTGCAGGAACGTCTCACCACGCAGGTCGCGGACTCCCTGATGGAGATCCTGGAACCGCGCGGCGTGATCGTCGTCGTGGAGTGCGAGCACATGTGCATGTCGATGCGCGGCATCCGCAAGCCCGGCGCGAAGACCATCACCTCGGCGGTGCGCGGCCAGCTGCGCGACTCCGCCACCCGTAACGAGGCGATGAGCCTGATCATGGCGCGCTGACCCCGGTGCGCCGATCACGGCGCGAGCCGGGATCGCCGGGGCCGTGACGGGTCAGGTCGTCGGGGCCGTGCCCGAGTTGTCGTCCTCGTCGTCCGGGAGCTTGCAGACCCGCTCCAGGAACACGGCGGCCGCTATGACGCCGATGCCGGTGAGGACCGAGAAGCCGGCGTAGACGGCCTGGTCGCGGCGGGCGGGGACGTCGAGGTACTCCAGCAGGAAGACACCCGTGCCGCCGTACATCCCGGCGACCAGGGCGGCCACGAGGGCGCTGGCCTGGCCGAAGACGACCGAGCGGGCCGCCATCAGCGGGTCGACGCCCTTGGCGCCGGGGACGCGGTCGCGCTGGGCCTTCAGACGGGCGCGGATCGAGAGCGCCGTGGCCAGCAGGACCACGGCGATCAGCGCGAGCACGATGGGGGCGGCGAGGGGGACGCTCGGGAGGGTTCCGACCGAGTTCCACAGGCGGGCGCCCGCCCAGGACAGGACTCCGGCGACGACGAACACGCCGGCCAGCATCCTGATGCGCAACTCTTTCACGGTGCCCCTTCGCTCCCCCGGATGTCCGGCTCAGGCGCCGGCTGCCGCACGCCCGGACGGTGGGCGTCCGGCGGCGGACTTCGGTCGTCTCGACCTTAACGACTATTCGGGCAGGTGGAGTTCCAGGTCGGCCCGGGGGACGACGCCCTCGCGCGTCACCGCGTCCAGCAGGTCGGCGACCGGGCCGTGGCCGGGCAGCTGTGCCTCGGGGTCCACGTCGTGCCACGGGGCGAGGACGAAGGCGCGCTGGTGGGCGCGCGGGTGGGGCAGGGTGAGGTGCGGGTCGTCGGAGACCACGTCGGCGTAGGCGACGATGTCGACGTCGAGGGTGCGAGGGCCCCAGCGCTCGTCCCGGACGCGGTGGAAGGCCTCCTCCACGGCGTGCGCCCGCTCCAGGAGGGAGGAGGGGGGCAGGGTGGTCTTCAGGACCACGACCGCGTTGAAGTACGACGGCTGGGTGCCGGGCTCGACGCCCCACGGCTCGGTCTCGTACACCGGCGAGACGCCCTTGATCCGCACGCCGGGGGTCTCCTCCAGGGCGTCGATGGCGCCCTGGAGGGTCTCCAGGCGGTTGCCGAGGTTGGCGCCGAGGGCGATCACGGCGCGTTGGGGGTTGGACAGCGTGCTGTCGGCGGCGTCCACCCTCTCGACGACGGACGCGGGCACCGGCTGGACGGTCGGGTCGCTGGGACCGTTGGTGAACGGGACACTCATACACGGCTCCGGATGATGGTGACGGTCACGTCGTCGAAGGGCACCGTGATCGGCGCGTCCGGCTTGTGGACGCAGACCTCGACCTCCTCGACCCCCTCGTGCTTCAGGCAGACCTGGGCGATGCGCTCGGCGAGCGTCTCGACCAGGTTGACGGGCTCGCCCTCGACGACGGCCACGACCTCCTCGGCCACGATGCCGTAGTGCACGGTCTTCGCCAGGTCGTCGTCGGCCGCGGCCGACCGGGTGTCCAGGCCCAGGACGATGTCCACGAGGAAGGTCTGGCCCTCCTCGCGCTCCTTGGGGAACACACCGTGGTGCCCACGGGCCTTCAGGCCGCGCAGCGCGACACGATCCACACGAATCACTCCTGCAGTCGTCGGTCACGGCCGGTGCGCACCACGTGCGGGTGGTGCGCCGGCCTCAGTCGAATCTACCCGCGGGCACTGACAGCGCCGGGCCACGGATGGCGCGGGTCCGGGCGGACGTCCGGAGGTTTCACCGTGCGTTTGCCCTGGCGGACCCGGTGGCTCACGGGCCGGTGGCCTCCCGTGCCCGGCGGACCGTGATTCCCGCCACTTCTCGTCTTCCGCCGGGTCAGGGGGGTGTGTCCCCGCCGCCCTCGCCGCCCTCGTCGTTCTCCGCCAGGACGGGCGAGGCGTGGTGCGACCAGAGTTTCCAGCCCGAGGGCGTGCGCCGGTACGTGTTGGTGGCGACCACGAGCTGGCCGACGAGCGGTCCGAGCTCGTCACCGCCCTCGGGGGCGGGGCCGCCGCTGAGGATGTTCTCCGTGCAGGTCACCAGGGCGGTGTCGCCGGTGACGGAGACGTGCACGTCGGTGAGGAAGAACTGGATGTAGTCGGTGTTCGCCATGATCAGCGCGTACGACCGGAGGACCTCGCCGCGGCCGGTGAGCACCGGCCAGCCGGGGTGCACGCAGGAGACCACGCCGGCGTCCGCCGGGTCGTGGTAGCTCTCGTCGATGCCCAGGTCGGACGGGGTGAGCCAGAGATCCGACACCTTCTCGAAGTCGCCCTGCTCGAGGGCCTCGTAGAAGGCGGTGTTGGTGGCCTCGACCTCTTCGACGTCGACGTGAGGGGCGTTCACCGGGCACCTTCCGGGCCGCCTCTGTCCGCCGGTGCCTGCGGCGCCGGTGCTGTCTCCGGGTGCGGCTTCGGATTCGGGTGCGGCTTCGTCGCCGGTGCGCTTGCCGGGGCCGTCGTCCGGGCTCCCTCCACGGCGCGGGCTCCCTCCACGGCGCGGGCTCCCTCCACGGCGCGTGCGACCCGTACCGCGTCCGCCGTCGCGCGTACCTCGTGCACGCGCACCGCCCACGCGCCGGCGTGCGCCGCGAGCGCGGAGACGGCGGCGGTGGCCGCGTCGCGCTCGCGCGCGGGCGGCGGGGCGGCCTGCGGGCCGGCGAGGACGCGGCCGAGGAAGCGCTTGCGGGAGGCGGCGACGAGCAGGGGGTGGCCGAGGGCGAGCAGGCGGTCGAGGTGGGCGAGGAGGACGAGGTCGTGCTCGGCGTCCTTGGAGAAGCCGAGGCCGGGGTCGACGACGATGCGGTCGGCGGCGACGCCGCCCTCCAGGACCGCCTCCACGCGGGCGTGGAGCTCGTCGACGACCTCGGCGACGACGTCGGCGTAGGTGCCGCGGACGTTGCCGCCCTCCAGGAAGCCGCGCCAGTGCATGACGACGAAGGGGGCGTCGGCGTCGGCCACGACCGGGATCATCCGGGGGTCGGCGAGGCCGCCGCTGACGTCGTTGACGAGGGCGGCGCCGGCGGCGAGGGCCTGCTCGGCGACCGAGGCGCGCATCGTGTCGACGGAGATCGTGACGCCCTCGGAGGCCAGGCCGCGCACGACCGGAACGACCCGGCGGAGTTCCTCGTCCTCGTCGACGCGGGTCGCGCCGGGGCGGGTGGACTCGCCGCCGACGTCCACCAGGTCGGCGCCCTGGGCGACGAGGTCGAGGCCGTGCTTGATGGCGGCCGTGGTGTCGAAGAAGCGACCGCCGTCGGAGAAGGAGTCGGGGGTCACGTTGACGACCCCCATGACCGCACAGCGGTCCCATGCGGTCAGTCCCGCCAGGTGGCGGCGGCCGGTCTGCTTGCTCATGTGTTCAGCCTAGGCCCAGAGGGGGGTGCCTCCGGCGGCGGTGGGGTGATGCCTGCGTTGGCCTGCGGCGCGTGGGCGGGCGTGCCTACGGGTGCCTGCGGCGCGTGGGCGGGTGTGCCTGCGGCGGCCTGTGCGGGGTGGGTGGGGGTGCCTGTGGGTGCCTGCGGCGCCTGTGC
Source organism: Streptomyces sp. NPDC093586 (assembly GCF_044764905.1). Taxonomy (NCBI): domain Bacteria; kingdom Bacillati; phylum Actinomycetota; class Actinomycetes; order Kitasatosporales; family Streptomycetaceae; genus Streptomyces; species Streptomyces sp. NPDC093586. The sequence continues at coordinate 108,193 of NZ_JBIWJA010000015.1, forward strand.
GGGTGGGGGTGCCTGCGGGTGCCTGCGGCGGCCTGTGCGGGTTCGGTGGGGGTGCGGGTGGCGCGTTGGGTGGTCTTGTGGGTCGGGGCCGCGCCGGGGGGTGTCCGTCCTCGGAACGGCGCGGAATCGGTCCCTTACGAGCAGGCGGGGCGTCGACGCGCCAACCGCTGCGGGCGGACACCCCCCGACACGTCCCCTTCCCGCCGTACACGGCTGACCGCCGTCACCCCGTCCGCCAAGACCTGTCGCGCTACGCCGCCCCAGCTGCGGGCAGTCGTGCCTCCTCCAGTGCCTGAACGGCCTGGGAGGTACCCCCAGGGGCGATGGGGGTCCCCCCGCGCGAGCGAAGCCGAGGCCGTTCTCGGCGCCCGGCTGGAGACCGAAATCGGGGCCCCCGCGCGAGCGGAGCCGAGCGGGGGGGACCCCCTCCGGGGGAGGCACCCCGGCAGCGCCGGGCCACGCGACCCACCGCGCACCCGGCCCCGTCACGCCGCCCGTGCCTCCCGCTCCGTCACCCCGTGCGCGCACGGGCGTCCACCGGCCGCCCGGCGGCGCAGGAAGCGGGGGAGCGGCGGGGTGAGTGTGACGAAGCCCTCCGCCTGCATGGCGGCGAAGCCGATGCGGGGCAGGTCGGCCGACGCCCGGTAGACCACGAAGCGAGGCTCCCAGCGGGGCTGGAACTTGGCGTTGAACTTGTACAGGGACTCGATCTGGAACCAGCGCGAGAGGAAGACCAGCAGCCCGCGCCAGGCCCGCAGCACCGGCCCCGCGCCGATCTTCTCGCCGCGTGCGAGCGCCGCGCGGAACATCGCGAAGTTCAGGGAGACCCGCGCGATGCCCAGCTTCGGGGCGGCCTGGAGCGCGGCCACGATCAGCAGTTCGTTCATGCCCGGGTCGGCCGAGCGGTCGCGGCGCATCAGGTCCAGGGAGACCCCGTCGGTGCCCCACGGCACGAAGTGCAGGATCGCCTTGAGGTCGCCGTACTCGCCGGGCTCCGCGTCCTGCTTGTGCGCGGTCGCGATCAGGCAGTCCCCGTCGGCGGGGTCGCCGATGCGGCCCAGGGCCATGGAGAAGCCGCGCTCGGTGTCCGTGCCGCGCCAGCCGTCGGCGGCCCGGCGGATCCGGTTCAGCTCGGCGTCGCCGAGGTCAGCCACGCGTCGTACCCGGGTCTCGTAACCGGCCCGCTCGATGCGCTTGACCATCTGGCGCACGTTGCGCATCGCGCGGCCGGCGAGAGAGAAATCCGCGACGTCCACCACCGCCTCGTCGCCCAGTTCGAGGGCGTCGAGCCCGGTCTCGCGGGTCCACACCTCGCCGCCGGTCTCGGAGCAGCCCATGACGGCGGGCGTCCAGGAGTGGGCGCGGGCCTCGTCCATGAAGCGTTCGATGGCGCCCGGCCAGGCCTCGACGTCACCGATCGGGTCGCCGCTGGCGAGCATCACGCCGGAGACGACGCGGTAGGTGACGGCGGCCTTGCCGCTGGGGGAGAAGACGACGGCCTTGTCGCGGCGCAGCGCGAAGTGGCCGAGGGAGTCGCGGCTGCCGTGCTTGGCCAGCAGGGCGCGCAGGCGCTCTTCGTCCTCCTCGGTCAGGCGCGCGGCCGGGTGCTCGGGGCGGAAGGCCAGGTAGATGGTGGTGACGGCGGTGAGCAGGCCGAGGGCGCCGAGGGAGAAGGCGACCGTCCAGGACGTGTTGCCCCGGTAGTCGACCGGCCCCTCGAAGCCGAACAGGCCGTACAGCACGTGGGTGATGCGGTCGGCCAGGCTCGGGTCGCCGACCATGCGGTTCGGGTGGGCACTGACGATGACCAGCCCGAGGGCGAGGGAGCCGGCGCCCATGAGGACGAAGTTGGCGAGCGCCTTCCAGCGGCTGCGTGGGTCGGGCAGCGCCGCGAACTGGTCGCGGTGGCGCAGCAGCGGAGCGAGCAGCGCCAGGGAGATGAGCACCCCGACGAGGGAATGACGGTAGGTGAACTGTGCGACGGCGCCCAGCGGCAGCAGGGCGACGGCGGCCCGCCAGGCCCGGCGCTTGCGGCGCTTGAGTCCGTGCGCGAGCAGCAGGAGCAGGACGCCCGTGCTGAGCGAGAGCGCCGCGGCGAACGGGCCGACCGTGCCGGGAAGCACCTCGGCGACGGCGTGCATACGGCTGTGCCGGAAGCGGGGGAAGACACCCGAGGCTATGTTCAGCAGGCCGACCAGCGTGCAGGCTCTGCCGACGAGGACGGGCACGGCCTCCGGACGCGGCCCGCGCAGCACCCGGCCCGCGCGCGTGGGGCCGGCGGTCTTGGGGGCAGCCCCCGGAACCGCACCCGACATTTCCTCATCTGTCCTGACAGACATCGCACCCGTAGTTCTGCGAGAGACCGTGGATCCGGGCCCGTTTCGGGCATCCGGCGACATTGCGTCCTCTAAGACGGTGTCTCGGGGAGAGAGGTTCACTCCCCTCCTCGAAGCCACGTCACAGGCAGAGGACAGTTACGGGACAACCCCTCGCGAACGACGGGGGGCCGGGCTCCGCGTGGGAAAGCGTAGGCAGGTAGCAAGGCATGGGTCTGACAAGCAACAAGGTGCTGGCGCTGGCGGTTCTGTGCGGCGTGCTGCTGTTCGTCGGCACGGTGTGGCTGTGGCCACGTCTGGCCGGGCGGAACTGGCGCGCTCTCATAGGCAGGATAGGTCTGCTGTTCGCCACCCAGCTGGCGGTCTTCGTCGCGGTCGCTCTCGCCGCCAACCAGTCCTTCGGGTTCTACGCGAGCTGGGCCGACCTGTTCGGGCGGGAGACCGGGCAGGGCGTGGTGGTCGACCACGCGGCAGGCACCGGCGGCCCCCTCAAGGTGGTCGGCGAACGACGGGTGCGACAGGCGGGCGGGGCCCGGCCGGAGATCGGCGGTCAGATCCAGAGCGTCAGGATCGTTGGCCGTACGACGCACATCGCGACGCCCGCCGAGGTGTACCTGCCGCCGGAGTACTTCCAGTCGCAGTACCGCACCCGTACCTTTCCCGCGGCCGTCGTCCTGACCGGCTACCCGGGGACGACCGAGGCGCTGGTGGGCAAGCTCCACTATCCGCGCACGGCGCTGGACCTGGCCAGGGACGGCCGCATGCAGCCGATGGTGCTGGTGATGCTGCGGCCCACGGTGGCGCCGCCGCGCGACACGGAGTGCGTGGACGTGCCCGGCGGTCCGCAGACGGAGTCGTTCTTCGCCAAGGACCTCCCCGAGGCCGTCACCGCCCACTACCGGGTGGGCCGGAAAGCGGGCAGCTGGGGAGTCATCGGCAACTCGACCGGCGGTTACTGCGCGCTGAAGCTCGCCCTGCACCATCCCGGCGTCTACGCCGCCGGCGGCGGCCTGTCCCCGTACTACAACGCCCCCAGCGACCCGACCACGGGCGACCTCTTCCACGGCGACAAGGAGCTGCGGAATCGGGCCAACCTCTGGTGGTACGTCAAGAACATGCCCGCTGCCGACACTTCGCTGCTCGTCACCAGCAGCAAGTCCGGCGAGACGAACTACAAGGACACCCTGAAGTTCATAGAGCGGGTGAAGGAGAAGAAGCCGACGCGGATCTCGTCGATCATCCTCGAAAGCGGCGGGCACAACTTCAATACCTGGCGGCGCGAGATCCCCGCGACGCTGCAGTGGCTCAGCGGGCGGCTGAGCGGCGGCTGACGCGTGGTCGCCGGCCGACGGCCGGGCTTTCTGGAAATGATCTTGAGTTAATTCCGCCGTCGGTGAGCGGGCGGAATCCCGATGCCGTGTGAACGCGGCGGAAGCGGCCGTGTTTTCATGGGGGTGGGGCGCCAACATTCGCCTACGCGCGGTAAGTTTCTGGCCATGCCACGTGGACGTCACCGTCATTCCCCGCCTCTGCACAGGCTGCTTCCTCCGTCGGCGATCGCAGGCGTATCGGTCGTCTGCGCGATCGGCCCCTGGGTGTTCAGCGAGGCGGTGATCCTCCGCGCGCTCGCGGCGGCCGCCGCGGTGACGGCGGTCGCGGGCGCGGTCGTCATGCGTCACTGGGACGCGCAGGCCGGCAAGCGCGTCGCCGACCTCACGCGCGCGCGTGCGAGCGACGAGTGGCGTCACGAGGAACGGGTCGCCGAACTGGAGTCGGACCTGGAGGAGTCGCGCGAGCTGCGCAGGAAGCTGGAGCACCGGCTGCGCGCCAAGCGCGCGGAGCTGGCGGGGCTGCGCAACGAACACGCCTCCCTGCTGCGCCGGTACGCCACCGCGGAGACCGAGCGCGCCAGCGCGCTGGAGGGCCGCCGCCTGCTGGAGATCGAGACCGCGCCGACGGCCCCCGCGCTGCCCGCGGCCCGGCCGGCGCCGGTGCGGGAGACACGCCCGCCGGGGGCCGAGAGCCCAGAGGCCGCGGAGTCCGCCGGAGCGGCGCCCGAGACGCCTGCCCTCTTCTCCCCGGCCGGCTCCCGGTTGTTCCTGGCGGCGAGCGTCGCACTGGCACGGCTCGGTGCCGAGGCGCCCGCCGGTGAGGGTCATGAGCCCCTCGGGGGCGACGGCGGCGGTGATGACGGTGACGGCGGCGAGACCGCCGCGGCGGCCGACGGGCACGAGGCCGCGCCCACCACCGCGCCGGGCCGGTCCGGTGACCGGGCCGACGAGTCCGCCCAGCAGCCCGGGCAGTCGCTCGACCGGCAGCCCGCCGGGACCCACGCGGTGCCGACCGCGGTGGCCGTCGTGCCGGCCGCTCCCGCGCGGCGCCCGGTGGTCGAGGGCGGCTTCGACTTCTTCGGCACGAAGAACACCGAGGACGCGACGGCGTCGCCCGCCGCCCTGGAGGCCGTCCAGCACGAGGACCTCGCCGACGTCGTCGGCCAGGAGGCCCTCGCCCTGCACGAGGCCGAGACGGAGGCCGCCCTCGAGCCGGCCGGCGAGGAGCCCCGGGGGGCGGGCCGGGTGATCGACCTGACCGCCCACGACGAGACCGAGCAGATCGACGTACAGGGGCTGCGCAGCGCGGCGTCCTGACCGGCGCCGGTCGGGCGGGGCCCGGCACCGTCACCAGGTGGCGGCACCGTTCCGCGCCACGGTCCGTGTCACGCCATCCACCGGTCCGGGCGCGCGTCCCGCCGGCCCGTGCGGGACCGTTCCGCCTGGCCGCGCAGCAGCTCCGCCGCCTCGTCCGCGTCCCGCAGCCGCGCGGTCACGGTCTTGTCCGCCCCCGTGTCCACCCGTACGTCGGCGACCCGCCGGGCCCGCTGCCACGGGCCCTGGGTGAGGCGGACGCTCTGGACCTTGGCGTGCGGCACCAGCGCCAGGCTCCGCCGCAGCAGCCCGTGGCGGGCGGCGAACACCGCGTCGGTGACGGCCAGCCCGTGGCCGTGCCACCACAGCGGCAGGCACCACCGGGACCGCCGCGGCGGGCGCGCCAGCGCGGTCGCCGCCGGCACGGTCACCCCGGGCAGCACGCGCGCCACCACCGACTCGGCGATCTCGCGCGGGGCGACCGGCAGCAGCACGGAGTTCGACGACCCGGCCACGTCCAGCTCCACCCGGACCCACTGACGCCGGCGCCACAGCAGCGGCTCCACGATCCGCACCGTCTGCACCCGGCCAGGCGGCACCGTCTCGTGGGACCGGTCCAGCAGCCCGCGGTCGATGCGCAGCCCGTCCGGCGACTCGGCCACCGTCCAGTCGTACTCCCCGACGAACCGCCCCACGCTCTTCGCACCGGCCGCGCCCACCAGCGGCAGGGCGGTCGCCAGCACCGTCCACAGGCTGTGGGTGACCAGCCACAGCAGCGTCGGTACGACCACGGCGGCGGCCAGCGTGCCCCACGTCGCGCCGGTCAGCAGCAGGGACACGGCGAGGACGCCGGGCGGCACGCGCAGCAGGTGCCGGGACGGTGCCTCACCGACCTCGTGCGCCGTCTCGGGCGCGAAGCCCGCCGCGCGCGCGAGCAGCTCGGCCCGCAGCGCACGCGCCTCGGCGGCGCCCAGGAAGGCCAGCTCGTCCTTCTTGTCGGTTCCGACGACGTCGAGCTTCAGCTTGGCGACCCCGGCGACGCGGGCGAGCAGCGGCTGGGTGACGTCGACGGCCTGGATGCGTTCGAGCCGGATGTGCGCCGTGCGCCGGAACAGCAGGCCGGTACGGATGCGCAGTTCGGCGTCCGTCACCGCGAAGTGGGTGAACCACCAGGTCAGAAAGCCGTACAGGGCGGCGGCGGGGATCAGCACGGCGAGGCCGATCAGCAGCGTGGTCGTGGTCAGCCTCGTCAGCTGGCGCTGCGCCTGGTCGGGGTCGTGCACGGCCCACCCGACGATCACGGCGACCGGTGCCCAGGCCCGTCGCAGCGGGGTGACCGGGTGCAGCCGGCGCTCGATCACCTCCTTCTCGGCGCCCGTGGTGCTCACAGCCCCGCCGATCGGGCCTCGCCCAGCTCGGTGAGCCGGTCGCGCAGTCGTTCCGCCTCGGCCGGGTCCAGGCCCGGGATGGTCGCGTCGGTCGCGGCGGCGGCCGTGTGCAGCTGCACGCTGGCCAGCCCGAAGTACCGTTCGACGGGCCCGGAGGTCACCTCGACCAGTTGCATCCGGCCGTACGGCACGACGGTCTCCTCCCGCCACAGCACGCCCCGGCTGATCAGCAGGTCGTCGGCGCGCTCGGCGTACCGCCAGGAGCGCCAGTTGCGCTCCAGCACCACCCAGCCCCAGGCCAGCACGGCCAGCGGCAGCAGTGCGGACAGCGCCCAGACGGGTCCCGCGAGCAGTCCGGGCAGGAGGCCGGCGGCGAGAGCGAGCAGCCCCAGCCACACCACCAGCAACAGCCGTCGCATCCGCAGCAGTCCCGGCGGCAGGCCGGTCCACACCGGCTCGTCCGCCACCGTGCCGGCCCCGGCCCCTGCCGCCCCTGCCGTCCCCGCCGTGCCCGTGTGGTCAGGGCTCCCCGTCTCCATGGATCCAGCGTACGTAGGGGAGACTGTGGCCATGACTCCTACGACGGAGACCATGGTCGGTATCGGCGGCGCCGCGGAGAGCACCGACATGGTGCTCAACATCGGCCCCCAGCACCCGTCCACGCACGGCGTGCTGCGGCTGCGGCTCGTCCTGGACGGCGAGCGCATCACGAGCGCGGAGCCCGTGATCGGCTACATGCACCGCGGCGCGGAGAAGCTGTTCGAGGCGCGTGACTACCGGCAGATCATCGTGCTGGCCAACCGGCACGACTGGCTGTCCGCGTTCTCCAACGAACTGGGCGTCGTCCTCGCGGTGGAGCGCATGCTCGGCATGGAGGTCCCCCCGCGCGCGGTGTGGACGCGGACGCTGCTCGCGGAGCTGAACCGGGTGCTGAACCACCTGATGTTCCTGGGGTCGTACCCCCTGGAGCTGGGCGGCATCACCCCCGTCTTCTACGCCTTCCGGGAGCGGGAGGTCCTCCAGAACGTCATGGAGGAGGTCTCCGGCGGGCGCATGCACTACATGTTCAACCGCGTCGGCGGCCTCAAGGAGGACCTGCCGTCCGGCTGGGCCGCACGCGCGCGCGGTGCCGTCGCCGCGGTGCGCTCGCGCATGGACGTCTTCGACGACCTGGTGCTCGGCAACGAGATCTTCCGGGGGCGGACGCGCGGGGTGGGCGTCCTGAGCGCCGGGGCCGTGCACGCGTACGGCGTCAGCGGGCCGATCGCGCGCGCCTCCGGCGTCGACTTCGACCTGCGCCGCGACGAGCCGTACCTCGCCTACGGCGAACTCCAGGACACCCTGAGGGTCGTCACCCGGACCGAGGGCGACTGCCTCGCCCGCTTCGAGTGCCTCCTGGAGCAGACCCACAACGCCCTCGACCTCGCCGACGCCTGCCTGGACCGCCTCGCCGAGCTGGAGCCCGGGCCGGTCAACCAGCGGCTCCCGAAGGTGCTGAAGGCGCCCGAGGGCCACACGTACGCGTGGACCGAGAACCCGCTCGGCATCAACGGCTACTACCTGGTCAGCAAGGGCGAGAAGACCCCGTACCGGCTGAAGCTGCGCTCGGCCTCGTACAACAACATCCAGGCGCTCACCGAGCTGCTGCCCGGGACGCTGGTCGCGGACATGGTGGCGATCCTGGGGTCACTGTTCTTCGTCGTCGGGGACATCGACAAGTAGCCGCCCGGCGTCGACGGGTCCGACCGGCTGGAGCAGCCACAGGAAGTCGCCGAGTCCGCCGGACGCGGTCAGTTCGGCGGCCTCGGAGGCGCTCGCGAGGGCGCGCACGTACGCCGCCGGGTCGGTGGAGGCGAGCGCGAGCGGGGGGCGCGCGCCCGTGACGCCGAGGGTGCGCAGGGCGTCGCGCTGGGGGAGCAACCGCGCCCCGGGGGGCGTGCGCGCCGGTGCGCACGCTGGCCGGCCGGGCCTCCGCAGCGCTTCGACGGCCTCGGCCGCCCCGCGCCCGGTGCCGCCCGGGTGGGACACGGGGGCGCTCGTATCGCGGCCCGTGCGCACCGCGCCGGACCCGCTGCCGCCCGTGCCGGACCCGCTGCCGCCCGTGCCGGACCCGCTGCCGCCCGTGCCGGGCCCCGTACCGCCCGTGCCGGGCCCCGTACCGCGCCCGGCGCCGTTCGCGGCGCCGGCCGTCGCGCACGCGTCCAGGGCGACGTGGGCCGTGATGTCGCACGTACCGTCCGGGACCGGTGCCGTTTCCCGGCCCTCCCGGAAGCCGGTGAGCGTTCCGAAGGGCGGGCGGGTGTCCCGCGTGTGGGCGTAGTCGGCGGCGACGGCCAAGCCCCGTTCGAGCGTGGAGACGGCGGACGCCCACGCGGTGTCCCGGGGGAGCCCGATCTCCGCCCGCAGCCCCTCCTCGCCGGGCAGCGGCCACCAGCGCGCCAGCCACTCGGCGTCCGCCCCGTCCACCGGCTCCCCGAGCCGCTCCGACCCGTCACCCCGCACGAGCACCCGCCGTGCCACGCCGTCGGCGTCCACCTCCGCCACGTCCACCGGCACGTTGTCCAGCCACTCGTTGGCGAACAGCAGCCCCGTCACCCCGCGCGGCGGCTCGGCCAGCCACGCGATCCGCCGGTCGAGCCCGTCGGGGCGGCCGGCGACCTCGACGGCGTACGCGCGCGTGCGGGCGGCCACGTCCGCGGGCAGCGCGGCCAGCACACCGGTGACCAGCTCGCCCCGCCCGGCGGCCATGTCCACGAAGGCGAGCGACGCGGGCCGGCCCAGCGCCTCGTCGACCCGGCACAGCAGCCGCGCTACGGCCCCGGCGAACAGCGGCGACGCGTGCACCGACGTACGGAAGTGCCCGGCGGGCCCCTCGGGACCGCGGTAGAACCCCGCCGGCCCGTACAGGGCGTCCGCCGAGGCCTCCCGCCAGCCACGCCAGCCACATCGGTCGTCGCCCGTCCCGCCGACCCCTGCCGTTCCCGCTGCCCTCGCCGTCACAGGCCCAGGCTATGCGCACAGGAGAACGGAGCCTCCACCTTGCGGAGTACGCGCGCCGGACGCGGATCGGCCCTCCGGTTGACCCATGCACCTATTCCGCTTCCCTACGCTGGGTTACGTGCAGCGCCTCTACGATTTCCTCCGCAGACACCCGACCGGGGTCGACTGTTTCTGGGCCCTCGTCCTGCTCGGCATCTCCCTGATGTCCGTGACCACGCAGCAGGAGGCCCACGGAAGGAACGTCACGGCGCTGGTCGTTCCGTTCGTGGTGCTGCTGTGTCTGGTGATCGCGCTGCGTCGGCGGATGCCGGAGAAGATGCTGCTGCTGGCCGTTGCCCTCGGGGTGGGCCAGCTGGCGCTGGACATCCCCACGATGTCCGCCGACTTCGCCCTGCTGGTGATCGTCTACACGGTGGCCACGACCGGTGCCCGCTGGGCCTCCCGGGCCGCGCTCACCATGGGCCTGTGCGCCGCGCCCCTCGCACAGCTGCGCTGGCCCAGCGAGCACACCGGCATCGCGGGCAACATCGCCGTCACGGTCTTCCAGGCGGTGCCGTTCGCCCTCGCCTGGGTGCTCGGCGACTCCATCCGCACCCGCCGCGCCTACTTCGCGCAGCTGGAGGAACGCAACGCCCGGCTGGAGAAGGAACGCGAGGCGCAGGCCAAGGTCGCGGTCGCCGCCGAGCGGGCCCGCATCGCCCGGGAGCTGCACGACGTCGTCGCGCACAACGTCTCCGTCATGGTGGTGCAGGCCGACGGCGCCGCCTACGTCCTGGACGCGGCCCCCGACCAGGCGAAGAAGGCCCTGGAGACCATCTCCTCCACCGGCCGGCAGGCCCTCGCCGAGATGCGCCGCCTGCTCGGCGTGCTGCGCACCGGCGAGCACCAGGAGGCCGGGGAGTACGTCCCGCAGCCCGACGTCCAGCAGATCGGGGAGCTGGTCGAGCAGTGCCGCACCTCCGGACTGCCCGTCGACTTCAAGGTCGAGGGCACCCCGCGCCAACTGCCCAGCGGCGTCGAGCTGACCGCGTACCGCATCGTGCAGGAGGCGTTGACCAACACCCGCAAGCACGGCGGGCCCAACGCGGGCGCGAGCGTGCGCCTCGTCTACTTCGACGACGGGCTCGGCCTGCTCATCGAGGACGACGGCAAGGGCGCCCCCCACGAGCTGTACGAGGAGGGCGGCTACGACGGCCAGGGCCACGGACTGATCGGCATGCGGGAACGGATCGGCATGGTCGGTGGCACCCTGGACGCGGGTCCGCGGCCCGGCGGCGGATTCCGCATCAGTGCGCTGCTGCCGCTGAAACCCGCACACTGACCTCCGCGCGCCTACGCACGTACGGCGTTGACACCTGTCACAACCCCCGGCCGGCACTCCGGCGGAGAACGGAAGAGACCCCGATGACGATCCGCGTGATGCTCGTCGACGACCAGGTGCTGCTGCGCACCGGGTTCCGGATGGTGCTCGCGGCCCAGCCGGACATGGAGGTCGTCGCGGAGGCGGGCGACGGCGTCGAGGCCCTCCAGGTGCTGCGCTCGATCGCCGTGGACGTCGTCCTGATGGACGTCCGCATGCCCAAGCTCGACGGGGTGGAGACCACCAGCCGGATCTGCGTGGACCCGGCCGCGCCGAAGGTGCTGATCCTGACCACCTTCGACCTGGACGAGTACGCCTTCTCGGCGCTGAAGGCGGGTGCCTCCGGCTTCATGCTCAAGGACGTGCCGCCCGGTGAGCTGCTCGCCGCGATCCGCTCCGTGCACAGCGGGGACGCCGTGGTGGCCCCCTCGACCACCCGCCGGCTCCTCGACCGGTTCGCCCCGATGCTGCCGGCCACCGGCCAGGAGCCCCGGCACGCGGAGCTCCAGCGGCTCACCGAGCGCGAGCGCGAGGTGATGGTGCTGGTCGCGCAGGGCCTGTCCAACCGGGAGATCGCGAACCGGCTCGTGCTGTCCGAGGCGACCGTGAAGACGCACGTCGGCCGCATCCTGACCAAGCTCGGCCTGCGCGACCGGGTGCAGGTGGTGGTCCTCGCCTACGAGACCGGGCTGGTGCGGGCCGGCGGCGGACGCGGCTGAGCGGGCCCCGGCGCGGGCGGCGCCGGGCTACCGGAGGATGCCCTCCAGGAAGTCGCTGCCCAGCCGGGCCACCACCGTCACGTCCAGCTGGTGCAGGACGTACCGCCCGCGGCGGCGCGTGGTGATCAGGCCCGCCTTCTTCAGCACCCCCAGGTGCCGGGATATCTCCGGGGCCGTCATCCCGTGCGCCTGCGCCAGCTCGCTCGTGGTGTACGCGCTGCGGGCCAGGTGGCGGCAGATCCGCATCCGCACCGGGTGGGACAGCGCGGACATCCGCAGCGCGAGCTGCTCGACCGACGGCGGGGAGACCGGCTCGGCGGCGCCGACGGGGTAGTGCAGGACGGGCTGCCAGCCGTACCGGTGCAGGACCGACAGGTGCGGCCAGCCGAAGCTGGTGGGCAGGAGCAGCAGGCCGCCGTCCCCCGTGGCCGTACGGCCGTCGCCCAGCTTGTCGATCGTGATCACGCCGGCCGTCTCGTCCAGCGCCACCGCCGGGGACACCGCGGCCAGCGCCTCGGCCAGTCCCCGGCGCCGCAGCAGCTCCGTCTTGTGGCGGGCGTCGGCCGCGAGCTGGTGGCGCAGCCGGGACCAGGCGTCCGCGAAGAACGCCTCGTCGCAGTCGTGCAGGAACTGGCGCAGCCAGCCCCGGATCCGGGGCGGATCGGCCAGCAGCCGCTCACTGAACCTCAGCTGCCGCGGCCCGCGCGCGGCGGCCAGGTCCAGGGCGCGCCGGCGCACCACGGCGTCCGAGAGCGCGGAGGAGCCCTCGGTGCCGTAGGGCATGGCGCAGGTGAACTCCAGCGCCGCGTCCACGAACTGCTCGTCCGACAGCTTGTCCAGCAGGTCCAGGTCCTCGGCGAGGGTGGCGCCGGGCAGCGTGCCGCGGCCGGGGAGGCCGGCGAACGGCAGGAACAGGTCCGAGAACGTCGTCCGCCACAGGAAGTCGGCCTCGCACATCCGGTCGGCCAGGTGCGGGTCGAGCCGGGCGGTGACACCGGTCACCCAGCCCTGGAGCCCCGGATGGTGTCCCGGCTCGGACAGCGCGTGCAGCGCCATGCACAGCTCGGCCAGGGGGGAGGGCACGACGGCGACCCTCTCCGGCCGCAGCCCCGTGATGTCGATGCGCACGCTCATGCCCCCATGGTGCACGCCGCCACCGACAACGCCGTCGTCGATTGACCGGCGCCGTCAATCGGCGCGACGGCGCCGGCCCCGCCGGAGCAGCCTGGGGCCACCGGGGCAGCCGCGGAGCCCGTGTACCGAACCGTCAGTCCTCGTGCCCTGAGAGGCGATCCGCCATGAGCATCACGCAGCAGTACCTCCTCGACACCTACCGCGCCCGGCGGCTCGGCGAGCCCGCGCCGCCCGCGCCCGGCACCCACGACCGGCAGGTCCTGCGCGCGTGGCGCGACCACCGCCGGTTCCGGGCGGTCCCGGCCGGCCGCCCGGTGCACGGCCGCGTACGGCGGGCCCTGCGCCGGTGGTGGTCCCCGCGACCGGGTTCTGTGGGCTGACCGCGGGGGCGGCCGACCGGGCGGACGCCGCCGCGGACCGGCAGGCCCGGACGTGCCGCCTCGCGCCGCAGGCTGCCGTGCCCGCCGGCTGCTGGCCTGCCGGTCGCCTGGTCAGCGGCGCGGCCGGTAGTCCGGCCGGCGGGCCGGCGGGGCACCGAGACACCGGGGCACCGAGGCGGCAGGTCAGCGGGCCGGCAGCCGGCCGGCGGACGAACGCCGGGTCAGCGAGGAAGCCGGGCGGCGAAGTCCGCGACCGCGGCCTTCACGTCGTCGGCCGTCCACTCCAGGCCCGCCGCCTCCACCCCGACCTCGGTGACGGCGATGCCCGGCCCGATCCCGTCCCAGGGCCGCGAGAAGAGCATGGTGCCCGTCTCCTCGCCCTGCCGGAGCGCGGCCTCCCCGGCGGCGTCGGCGTCGTACGGCAGCCAGACCTGGAACTCGTGCGTGTGGGGCACCTCCGGGTGTACCCGTGCCCACGGCAGCCCGGCCGCCGCGAAGCCCTCGCGCAGCGCGGCGGCCACCACGCGCGCGTGCCGCACGTACTCCGGCAGCCGCGGCAGCTCCCGCTCCAGGCCGGCCAGCGCCGACAGGACCGTGGGGAACTGCTGGAACACGGCACCGCCGTACCGGTGCCGCCAGGCCCTGGCCTCCTCCACCAGCGTGCGGGGACCGGCCAGGGCGGCACCGCCGTAGCCCTTGAGGGATTTGTAGAACGAGACGTACACGCTGTCCGCGAGACCCGCGATCTCGTCCAGGGGGCGACCGAAGTGCACGGTCGACTCCCACAGCCGGGCCCCGTCGAAGTGCACCACCGCGTCGCGTTCCCGGGCCGCCCCGACCAGCTCGGTCAGCTCCTCCCAGGTGGGCAGCAGCCAGCCGGCCTCCCTGAGCGGCAGCTCCAGCATCAGCGCGCCGAACGGCTCCTCGAAGTCGCGCACCTCGTCGGCGGACGGCTGCCGGGGCTCGCTCGTCAGCCGTACCGGGTGCAGGCCGCTGACCCGGCTGAAGGCGTTCCGCTCGTGCACCTCGGGGTGGCCGAGCCCGTGCAGGGCGACGACCGGGTTGCCGGTGCGGCCCGCCCAGCAGCGCAGCGCCACCTGCTGGGCCATGGTGCCGGTCGGGAAGAAGACGGCGGCCTCGTGACCGAGCAGGGCGGCCGTCCGCTCCTCCAGCGCCGTCACGATGCCGTTGCCGTACACGTCCGACGGCTCGTCGAGGTCGTAGAGCTCCTCGGCCCCGGCCAGCAGGCCGAGCCGCTCCCGGAGGGGGGCGGTGAAGCCCGGCCGGGCGAGCAGGCGCTTCGCGCCGCGGTGCACGGCCACGCGTCGCTCGCGCGTCCGCCGCCACCGCTCCTCCCGTTGCTCCCGTTGCTCCGGACCCTCCGGCCGCTGGGCCGTGTCCGCCTGTTCCGCGGCTTCCCCTGTGTCAGTCATGCCGGGATCATGCCGTGCGGGGAACAGCCGGGGCACCAGGGTTTCGGCCCGCGTGAGGGAGGCGCCCGGTCCGGCGCGAAGGCCCGCGGAACCCCACAGCCTGTGGACGACCGGACGCCCGTGGAACCGATCGCGTTAACATGACGAGAAATCGTCCGGTACCCCGAGCGGACTGGAACGGGAAGGCCGCCGTCGCGTGAACACAACCCCACAGCCAGACCCCCAGGACCGCCCCGCGCGGCTCACCGTAGGCGTCGTCGGCGCCGGACGCGTGGGCCCCGCGCTGGCCGCGTCCCTCCAGCTCGCCGGGCACCGCCCGGTGGCCGTCTCCGGGGTCTCCGACGCCTCCAGGCGGCGTGCCGCCGCCCTGCTCCCCGACGTGCCGCTCATGACGCCCGCCGAGGTCCTCCAGCACGCCGAACTGGTGCTGCTGACCGTCCCCGACGACGCGCTGCCCGGCCTGGTGACCGGGCTCGCCGAGACCGGCGCGGTGCGCCCGGGCCAGCTGCTCGCGCACACCTCCGGGCGCTACGGCGCCAAGGTCCTGGACCCCGCCCTGCGCGCCGGCGCCCTGCCGCTCGCCCTGCACCCGGCGATGACCTTCACCGGCACCCCCGTGGACGTCCAGCGCCTGGCCGGCTGCTCCTTCGGCGTCACCGCGCCCGAGGAACTGCGGCTGGCCGCCGAGGCCCTGGTCATCGAGATGGGTGGCGAGCCGGAGTGGATCGCCGAGGACATGCGCCCGCTCTACCACGCGGCGCTCGCCCTCGGTGCCAACCACCTGGTCACCCTGGTCGCCCAGTCCCTGGAGCTGCTGCGCGCCGCCGGCGTCGGGGCCCCCGACCGGATGCTCGGCCCGCTGCTGGGCGCCGCCCTGGACAACGCCCTGCGCTCCGGCGACGCGGCGCTGACCGGCCCCGTCGCGCGCGGGGACGCGGGCACGGTCGCCGCGCACATCGCGGAACTGCGCGCCCACGCCCCGCAGGCCGTCGCCGGCTATGTGGCGATGGCCCGCGCGACCGCCGACCGCGCCCTGGACCACGGGCTGCTCAAGCCCGAACTCGCCGAGGACCTGCTCGGGGTACTCGCCGACGGGACCGGCGGGACGGACAGGGCCGGCAGGACCGGCAGGACCGGCGAGACGGATGACACCGACGGCACCGACGGCAACGACGGCACCGACGGGATCGACGGCACCGAGGGAGACGCCCGATGACCACGACCATCACCCTGCTGCGCACCGCGGACGAGCTGCACGCGCGCGTACGTCACGGTCGCCGGGCCGTCGTGATGACCATGGGCGCCCTGCACGAGGGCCACGCCACCCTGATCCGCACGGCACGGCGGACGGTCGGCCCGGACGGCGAGGTGGTCGTCACCGTCTTCGTCAACCCGCTCCAGTTCGGCGCCGGGGAGGACCTGGACCGCTACCCGCGCACCCTGGACGCCGACCTGAGGATCGCCGAGCAGGCGGGCGCGGACGCCGTCTTCGCCCCGTCCGTCGACGAGGTCTACCCGGGCGGCGAGCCCCAGGTCCGCGTCACGGCGGGACCCATGGGCGAACGCCTGGAGGGCGCCTCCCGCCCCGGCCACTTCGACGGCATGCTCACCGTCGTCGCCAAGCTGCTCCACCTCACCCGCCCCGACCTGGCCCTGTACGGCCAGAAGGACGCCCAGCAGCTCGCCCTGATCCGCCGCATGGTCCGCGACCTGAACTTCGGCGTGGAGATCGTCGGCGTGCCCACCGTGCGCGAGGACGACGGCCTGGCCCTCTCCAGCCGCAACCGCTACCTCTCGCCCGCCGAGCGCCGCACCGCCCTCGCGCTCTCCCAGGCCCTGTTCGCCGGCCTCGACCGGCACGCCGCCCAGGAGGCGCTGCGCGCGCGGGCCCGCGAAGTGCCCGCCACGCGCGCGCGTGCCGAGGCCCTCAGCGCCCTGGGCGAGTCCCGCGCGGCGGCCGACGCGCACGCCGTCGCCACGTCGGCGCCGGGCGCCGCCACGGCCGTCCGCGCCGCCGCCCGCCTGGTCCTGGACGAGGCCGCCCGCCTCGACCCGCCGCTGGAGCTGGACTACCTCGCCCTGGTCGACCCGTCCGACTTCACCGAGATCGGCGACGACCACACCGGTGAGGCCGTCCTCGCCGTCGCCGCCCGGGTCGGCGCGACCCGGCTGATCGACAACGTCCCCCTCACCTTCGGAGCCGCCTCGTGACCAGCACAGGCATACGACTGCACGCCCCCGCGCCCGGGTGGGCCGTCCCGGCGGACGTCGTGGTCGTCGGCTCCGGCGTCGCCGGCCTCACCGCCGCCCTGCGGTGCGAGGCCGCCGGCCTGAACACGGTCGTCGTCACCAAGGCCCGCCTCGACGACGGCTCCACCCGCTGGGCCCAGGGCGGCATCGCCGCGGCCCTGGGCGAGGGCGACACCCCCGAGCAGCACCTGGACGACACCCTGGTGGCCGGCGCGGGCCTGTGCGACCCGGAGGCCGTCCGCCTCCTGGTCACCGAGGGCCCCGACGCCGTACGCCGCCTCATCGCGACCGGCGCGCACTTCGACGAGTCCGCCGAGGGCGACCTGGAACTCACCCGCGAGGGCGGCCACCACCGCCGCCGCATCGCCCACGCGGGCGGTGACGCCACGGGCGCGGAGATCTCCCGCGCCCTGGTCGAGGCGGTCCGCGCGCGGGGGATCCGCACGGTCGAGAACGCCCTCGTCCTGGACCTCCTCACGGACGCCGACGGCCGCACGGCCGGTGTCACCCTGCACGTCATGGGCGAGGGCCAGCACGACGGCGTCGGCGCGGTCCACGCGCCCGCCGTGGTCCTGGCGACCGGCGGCATGGGCCAGGTCTTCTCGGCGACGACGAACCCGTCCGTCTCCACGGGCGACGGCGTGGCGCTCGCCCTGCGCGCGGGCGCCGAGGTGAGCGACCTCGAGTTCGTGCAGTTCCACCCCACGGTCCTCTTCCTCGGCCCGGACGCGGAGGGCCAGCAGCCCCTGGTCTCCGAGGCGGTGCGCGGCGAGGGCGCCCACCTGGTGGACGCCGACGGCGTGCGCTTCATGCAGGGACAGCACGAACTGGCCGAACTGGCGCCCCGGGACATCGTCGCCAAGGGCATCACGCGCCGCATGCAGGAGCGGGGCGCCGAACACATGTACCTCGACGCACGCCACTTCGGCGCCGAGATGTGGGAGCACCGCTTCCCGACGATCCTCGCCGCCTGCCGCGCCCACGGCATCGACCCGGTCACCGAGCCGATCCCGGTCGCACCGGCCGCCCACTACGCCTCCGGCGGCGTCCGCACCGACGCCGCGGGCCGCACCACGGTCCCCGGCCTGTACGCGTGCGGCGAGGTCGCCTGCACGGGCGTGCACGGCGCCAACCGCCTGGCGTCGAACTCGCTCCTGGAGGGCCTGGTCTACGCCGAGCGCATCGCCGCCGACATCGCGGCGAGCCACGCGGACGGCACGCTCCCCGCGCGCGTACCGGCACCGCTCCCGCACACGGCCCCCCCGGCGCACCCCCTCCTGCCGCCGGAAGCCCGCCTCGCGATCCAGCGGATCATGACCGAGGGCGCCGGCGTCCTGCGCTCGGCGGACTCCCTCACCCGGGCGGCCGACCGGCTGTACCGCCTCCACACCGAGGCCCGCGAGGCCCTGGACGAGAACGGCAAGACGGCCGAGCCGGGCGTCGACACCTGGGAGGCGACGAACCTCCTGTGCGTGGCCCGCGTCCTGGTGGCCGCGGCGGCACGGCGCGAGGAGACGCGGGGCTGCCACTGGCGTGAGGACCACGCGGACCGCGACGACACGACGTGGCGCCGCCACATCGTCGTACGCCTGAACTCCGACCGTTCCCTCGCCGTGCACACCACGGACACGCCAGAATTCCCCCCGACCACCCCCGGCGCCCGGCCGGCGCAGCGTCCCCAGGAGCAGTGACGACAGTGAACACCCCCGACCTTCCCCTCGCCTCCGGCGGAGGCTGCGGCGACGGCTGCGCCTGCGGCGCGGACACCGACGAAGAGACGTACCTGGAGTGCGGCCTCGACCCCGCGCTCGCCGCCCTCCTGGTCGACGCCGGCCTCGACCCCGTGGAGGTCGAGGACATCGCGAACGTGGCCCTCCAGGAGGACCTGGCCCACGGCGTGGACGTGACGACGGTCGCGACCATCCCCGAGGACGCGGTGGCCACCGCCGACTTCACCGCGCGCGAGGCGGGCGTCGTGGCCGGCCTCAGGGTCGCCGAGGCGGTCCTGTCGATCGTCGCGACGGACGAGTTCGAGGTGGAACGCCACGTGGCGGACGGCGACCGGGTGGAGCCGGGCCAGAAGCTCCTGTCGGTCACCACCCGCACCCGCGACCTCCTCACCGCCGAGCGCAGCGCGCTCAACCTCCTGTGCCGCCTGTCGGGCATCGCGACCGCCACGCGCGCGTGGGAGGACGCCCTGGAGGGCACCAGGACCCGGGTCCGGGACACCCGCAAGACGACCCCGGGCCTGCGCTCCCTGGAGAAGTTCGCGGTCCGCTGCGGCGGCGGCGTCAACCACCGCATGTCCCTCTCGGACGCGGCCCTGGTGAAGGACAACCACGTGGTCGCCGCGGGCGGCGTGGCGGCGGCCTTCCAGGCGGTCCGCGAACGCTTCCCGGACGTCCCCATCGAGGTCGAGGTCGACACCCTCCACCAGCTCCGCGAGGTCCTCGACGCGGGCGCCGACCTGATCCTGCTGGACAACTTCACGCCGGGCGAGTGCGAGGAGGCGGTCGCCCTCGTGAACGGCCGCGCCGCCCTGGAGGCGTCGGGCCGCCTCACCCTGGACAACGCCAGGGCCTACGCCGACACCGGCGTCGACTACCTGGCCGTGGGAGCCCTCACCCACAGCTCCCCGATCCTGGACATCGGCCTGGACCTGCGGGAAGCGGAGTAGAGCCATGCTGCTGACGATCGACGTAGGCAACACGCACACCGTCCTGGGCCTCTTCGACGGCGAGGACATCGTCGAGCACTGGCGCATCTCCACGGACCCGCGCCGCACGGCCGACGAGCTGGCGGTCCTCCTCCAGGGCCTGATGGGCATGCACCCGCTCCTCGGCGACGAGCTGGGCGACGGCATCGACGGCATCGCCATCTGCGCGACCGTCCCCTCGGTCCTGCACGAACTCCGCGAGGTCACCCGCCGCTACTACGGCGACGTCCCCGCGGTCCTGGTCGAACCGGGCGTCAAGACCGGCGTCCCGATCCTCACCGACCACCCCAAGGAGGTCGGCGCCGACCGCATCATCAACGCGGTCGCCGCGGTCGAGCTCTACGGCGGCCCGGCGATCGTCGTGGACTTCGGCACGGCGACGACGTTCGACGCGGTGAGCGCGCGCGGGGAGTACATCGGCGGGGTCATCGCCCCCGGCATCGAGATCTCGGTCGAGGCGCTCGGCGTCAAGGGCGCCCAGCTCCGCAAGATCGAGGTGGCGCGCCCCCGCAGCGTGATCGGCAAGAACACGGTCGAGGCGATGCAGTCCGGGATCATCTACGGCTTCGCGGGCCAGGTCGACGGGGTCGTCAACCGCATGGCCCGCGAGCTGGCCACGGACCCCGACGACGTGACGGTCATCGCGACGGGGGGACTGGCGCCGATGGTGCTGGGCGAGGCGTCGGTCATCGACGAGCACGAGCCGTGGCTGACGCTGATGGGGCTGCGGCTGGTCTACGAACGCAACGTGTCCCGCATGTAGGCGCGGGCCACATGGCCCGGCGCTGCGAAGGCACCAGGCGCGGGTGCGGGGTGGGTCGTGTGGTCCGGCGCTGCCGGGGTGCCCCCAGCGGCACGACTGCCCGCAGCCGAGTGGGTGACGGCGGTCAGTCGCGTACGGCGGGAAGGGGACGTGTCGGGGGGTGTCCGCCCGCAGCGGTTGGCGCGTCCGCGCCGGTACTTCTGTGGCCGACCGATTCCGCGCCGTTCCGAGGACGGACACCCCCCGGCGCGGCCCCGACCCACAGCCCACCGAAGGCGCTACGCGCACCCCCACCGAACCCGCACAGGCCGCCGCAGGCACCCCCCACCCACAGGCACCCACAGACACCCCGCACCCCCACCGAACCCGCACAGGCCGTCGCAGGCACGCCCGCCCACGCGCCGCAGGCCGCCGCAGGCATCCCCACCCACCCCGCACAGGCCATCGCAGGCGCGCCCACCCAACCCCGCACAGGCACCCGCAGGCGCGCCCGTTCACGCGCCGCAGGCACCCGCAGGCACCCCGCCCACGCGCCGCAGGCACCCGCAGGCGCGCCCGTTCACGCGCCGCAGGCACTCGCAGGCACCCCGCCCACGCGCCGCAGGCACCCGCAGGCACCCCGCCCACGCGCCGCAGGCACCCGCAGGCCGGCGCATACGAGTGGCCCCCCACGCCACACCCTCCCGCTATGCCAAGTTTGTCCGATTAGCGCGTATCGTCGCCCCATGCCCACGCCATACGGATCCCGAGGCGGCATGGCGTTCGGCGCTCAGGAGCTGCGTGTGCTCCGGCGCGCCCTCGCCCTCGCCCTGAACCCCAGCCCCGCCTCGGCCGAGGACGTCCAGGACTGTCTCCGCCTCGCGCGGTCGCTCGACGAGGCGATGGGGGAGAGTGCCCGGCTGCGTGACTTCCTGATGGCCGACCTCGCCCGGTACCGCGCAGCCCTCCCCGGCAGCGTCACCGGCTACCTCACCCTCCTCGACGAGGCCCTGGGCGCCGGCCACCGCCCCGGCGCGGACGACCTCGCCGCCCTCCGGGCCCTGCGCGGCAACCCCGCCGCCGCGGCGCTCCTCTCCCGCTGCGCACCCCCGACGACCACCGTCACGGTCACCGTCCCCGCCGCGCGCACCCGCCTCCACGCTCTCCCGGGCGGCCGCTGTGCGGACCAGGAACCGGCCGCCCGGCCCGGCGCGAAGCCCCCGCAGAAGCCGGCCCCCGGTCCCGCCCCGGCCACCCCGGCCGACCCGAAACGCCCCGTCCCCACCCCCGGTGAGGTCTTCCCCCGCCGCAAGCCGGTCCCGCCCCCCGCCGGTTCCCGGCACCACCTCGCCGCGGGCTGACCCGGCCTGGCTACCCTGGGTCCATGGACTACGTCTCCGCGCTTCTCCCCCCGGCCGTCATGGCGGCCTTCTTCATCGGCGTCGTCAGGGTGATCGTGAAGACCCAGGGCGGAGCCCGACAGGCCAAGGAGGACGCGGCCGTCGACGCCGCCCTCGCGCGGGCGGAGGGCGCCCGCCAGGTGGCCGTGCACCCGGAAGCCTGACCCCGCCGCCACACCACCGGCCACACCCGCACCGGTCACCCGCACCGGCCACCCACGCCGCCCACCCGAAACCGCACCCGTACCGCCGAAGGCCCCACGTACGGCTCGTCCGCGCACCAGCACGGACGAGCCGTACGCCCTTTTCGCCCTGCTCGCCCATGAAAATGGGCAAAGGCGCACGTCCGGCACGCGATCACCCTGATCCCCCACTATTGTCGGGAGAGTGCCTCGCCCCTTGGGAGAACTCGAAGACGCGGTCATGACGCGGGTGTGGAAGTGGAACCGCCCGGTGACCGTTCGGGAAGTCCTGGAAGATCTCCAACAGGAACGGTCGATCGCGTACACCACCGTCATGACCGTTCTGGACAATCTCCATCAGAAGGGCTGGGTGCGCCGCGAGGCGGAAGGCCGGGCCTATCGATATGAGGCGGTCTCCACCCGCGCCGCCTACGCCGCCGCGCTGATGAACGACGCCTGGTCGCAGAGCGACAACCCCACCGCCGCTCTGATCGCCTTCTTCGGCATGATGAGCGAGGAACAGCGCCAGGCACTCATGGACGCCATCCGCATCGTGCAGGGCCCGGAAACACCCGCGCGGGGCCCCGGCTCGGTCACGGACGCCGACGGGCGATAGCGTCCCCACATGTCAATTGCCATCACCGTCCGGCGGGCCCGCACCAGCGATGTCCCGGCCGTACGCCGGCTCCTCGACGAGTACGTCCGTGACCGCATCCTGCTCGACAAAGCGATGGTGACGCTTTACGAGAGCATCCAGGAGTTCTGGGTCGCGGAACGGGACGACAACGCCGAGGTGGTCGGCTGTGGTGCCCTGCACGTGATGTGGGAAGACCTCGCGGAAGTCCGGACTCTCGCGGTGAAGCCGGGCCTGAAGGGCGCCGGTGTCGGACATCGGCTGCTGGAGAAGTTGCTGGAGACCGCACGCCGGCTGGGTGTTCGCCGCGTTTTCTGTCTCACCTTCGAAGTGGACTTCTTCAGCAAGCACGGCTTCGTGGAGATCGGGGAGACGCCCGTGGACACGGATGTCTACGCCGAGCTGCTGCGTTCCTATGACGAGGGTGTAGCGGAGTTCCTGGGCCTCGAACGAGTGAAACCGAACACCTTGGGCAACAGCCGGATGCTTCTGCATCTGTGATCGTCCTCTCCGATCACCCGCCGCGAGTCGCCGAGAACCGACCCGCGAGGAACCACAACCGCATCCGCCCCCGCAACCGCGATCCATCGCCGGGTTTATTCCACCGGTGGACCGCAGGTGGGTGCCCTATGTCCGAAACGCGTACCTTTCCGGACCGGAGGGGGACTGCGGGTTCCCGCCGGGGGTTTGTGTTTTTCCGGCAAAAGCGGTTTGCTTTCCGGCGTACTGCAGTACTGCATATAACAAGGGACGGCGATACGGCGGATGCCGGCGGACCTCCGGCCCTCACGTTATCGATGAAAGGAAATCCGGTGGCACAGAAGGTTCAGGTCCTTCTTGTCGATGACCTCGACGGCGGCGAGGCGGACGAGACGGTGACGTTCGCGCTGGACGGCAAGACGTACGAGATCGATCTCACCACCGCCAATGCGGAGAAGCTCCGCGGTCTTCTCGAGCCCTACGTGAAGGGCGGTCGCCGGACCGGGGGCCGCGCTTCGGGCGGCCGCGGCAAGACGCGCGCTTCCTCGGGCGGCAGCCAGGACACCGCGGCGATCCGCGCCTGGGCGAAGGCGAACGGTCACGACGTCAACGACCGCGGCCGGGTCCCCGCGGCGATCCGACAGGCCTACGAAGAGGCCAACGGCTGATCGTCCGGCCGCGCCACCGACCCGGCCCGCACACACCCGGCCCGCCTGCTGACGGCCCGCATGCCCTCAGCGCGGCACCCGGGAGAGCCGGATCCGGTGGCACTGCGTCGCCAGCGTGTGCACCAGCCGCGCCAGGTCGAGGGCGGTCCCGGCGCCGCCCGGGGCCGACAGCGCCGGCAGCGAGGTCTCGACCTCGCTCCCCGTCTCGGGGGGCCGCAGCCACACGGCGGCCCCCTGCGAAGCGTCACGGCCCGTCGGTGACGGCGACCGCGAGGCCGACGACGGCAGCCCGGCCGGCCCGGACTCCGGGGGCAGGGGCGCGTCCATGAGACCACCCGCGCCGACCGCCCGCAGGTCGAGCGCCAGGGAGCCCCACTCCAGCCAGTCCAGCAGCCCGGGCAGCTCGTCCGCGCCCCCCACGGCCACGAGCAGCAGCATCCGCTCACCCCGGAGCGCCACCGGGAAGCGGTGTGCCCGGCGCCGCAGCGCCGCGTGACCGGCCGCGGCCGGGACGTCGAGGGCGTCGAAGCGAACCCCTGTACGCAGCCGTACGGGAACCCCGGGCGCCGTCGGCCAGCCGAGCCCGCTCTCGTACCAGGACCGCACCCGCTCCCACGCCCCGCCCCCCTCGGGCGGTCGTCGGGGGAGCGGCACCGTGGGGGTCGTGGACAGGTCGCGGGCCATGCCACGTGCAACCGCCGAAAAGGTGCTCGGGTTACTCTGGGTGGCCAGGCGGTCGCGTGGGGTTCCGAAGAAGGGGGCGCGCGGGGGTGTGGGGTGGCGCAAGGTTGTTCGCCCGTAGCGGAGGGAACCGGTGCGCGCGGCATGGAGTGTCAGTCCCGGCGGGTAAGACATCCCTAGTGGGAGGGGGCGACACGCAGAATGGGCCGTCTCACGTTCGCCATCGGCGTACTGGCGAGCGGGGTAAGTGCCTGGCCTGCGGGAACATCGTCTCGCACCATCGGGTTGTGGCAGATGTCGGCGTCAGGGGTCAGGAGGCCATCGACGGTGTCGGCAGTTGGAATGAGCGGTCCCCGCTTGCGGGACTAAGCTGCGGAAGGACAGGGAGGGGAAGTTCCCCTTACTGCCTGACCGCTCTGAGGAGCGATTAACGATGTTCGAGAGGTTCACCGACCGCGCGCGGCGGGTTGTCGTCCTGGCTCAGGAAGAAGCCCGGATGCTCAACCACAACTACATCGGCACCGAGCACATCCTCCTGGGCCTGATCCACGAGGGTGAGGGTGTCGCCGCCAAGGCCCTTGAGAGCCTCGGGATTTCGCTCGAGGCGGTCCGCCAGCAGGTGGAGGAGATCATCGGGCAGGGCCAGCAGGCCCCGTCGGGTCACATCCCCTTCACCCCCCGTGCCAAGAAGGTCCTGGAGCTGTCGCTCCGCGAGGCCCTTCAGCTCGGTCACAACTACATCGGCACGGAGCACATCCTGCTCGGCCTGATCCGCGAGGGCGAGGGCGTCGCCGCCCAGGTCCTGGTCAAGCTGGGCGCAGATCTGAACCGGGTGCGGCAGCAGGTCATCCAGCTGCTCTCCGGTTACCAGGGCAAGGAGACCGCCACCGCCGGCGGGCCTGCCGAGGGCACGCCCTCGACGTCCCTGGTCCTCGACCAGTTCGGCCGGAACCTCACCCAGGCCGCCCGTGAGTCCAAGCTCGACCCGGTCATCGGGCGCGAGAAGGAGATCGAGCGGGTCATGCAGGTGCTGTCCCGCCGTACCAAGAACAACCCGGTCCTGATCGGTGAGCCCGGCGTCGGCAAGACCGCCGTCGTCGAGGGCCTCGCGCAGGCCATCGTCAAGGGCGAGGTGCCCGAGACCCTCAAGGACAAGCACCTCTACACCCTGGACCTCGGCGCGCTGGTCGCCGGCTCCCGCTACCGCGGTGACTTCGAGGAGCGCCTGAAGAAGGTGCTCAAGGAGATCCGCACCCGCGGCGACATCATCCTGTTCATCGACGAGCTGCACACGCTGGTCGGTGCGGGTGCCGCCGAGGGCGCCATCGACGCCGCTTCGATCCTGAAGCCGATGCTGGCCCGCGGTGAGCTGCAGACCATCGGTGCCACCACGCTGGACGAGTACCGCAAGCACCTGGAGAAGGACGCGGCCCTCGAGCGCCGCTTCCAGCCCATCCAGGTCGCGGAGCCGTCGCTGCCGCACACGATCGAGATCCTCAAGGGTCTGCGCGACCGTTACGAGGCCCACCACCGCGTCTCCATCACGGACGAGGCCCTCGTCCAGGCGGCGACGCTCGCCGACCGCTACATCTCGGACCGCTTCCTGCCGGACAAGGCGATCGACCTGATCGACGAGGCCGGTTCCCGGATGCGCATCCGCCGGATGACCGCGCCGCCGGACCTGCGCGAGTTCGACGAGAAGATCGCCGGCGTCCGCCGCGACAAGGAGTCCGCGATCGACTCGCAGGACTTCGAGAAGGCCGCCTCCCTGCGGGACAAGGAGAAGCAGCTCCTGGCCGCCAAGGCCAAGCGGGAGAAGGAGTGGAAGGCCGGCGACATGGACGTCGTCGCCGAGGTCGACGGCGAGCTGATCGCCGAGGTCCTCGCGACCGCCACCGGCATCCCGGTCTTCAAGCTGACGGAGGAGGAGTCCTCGCGTCTGCTGCGCATGGAGGACGAGCTCCACAAGCGGGTCATCGGCCAGAAGGACGCCGTCAAGGCGCTCTCGAAGGCGATCCGCCGTACGCGTGCCGGTCTGAAGGACCCGAAGCGTCCGGGTGGCTCGTTCATCTTCGCCGGTCCGTCCGGTGTCGGTAAGACCGAGCTGTCCAAGGCGCTCGCCGAGTTCCTCTTCGGTGACGAGGACGCCCTGATCTCCCTCGACATGTCGGAGTTCAGCGAGAAGCACACGGTCTCCCGCCTCTTCGGTTCGCCCCCCGGTTACGTGGGCTACGAGGAGGGCGGTCAGCTGACGGAGAAGGTGCGCCGCAAGCCGTTCTCGGTCGTCCTCTTCGACGAGGTCGAGAAGGCCCACCCGGACATCTTCAACTCGCTGCTGCAGATCCTGGAGGACGGTCGCCTGACCGACTCCCAGGGCCGGGTCGTGGACTTCAAGAACACGGTCATCATCATGACGACCAACCTCGGCACCCGGGACATCTCCAAGGGCTTCAACCTGGGCTTCGCCGCCGCGGGCGACACGAAGACCAACTACGAGCGCATGAAGAACAAGGTGTCGGACGAGCTCAAGCAGCACTTCCGCCCCGAGTTCCTCAACCGCGTCGACGACGTGGTCGTCTTCCCGCAGCTGACCCAGGACGACATCCTGCAGATCGTCGATCTGATGATCGGCAAGGTGGACGAGCGTCTGAAGGACCGGGACATGGGCATCGAGCTCTCCCAGTCCGCCAAGGAGCTGCTGTCCAAGAAGGGCTACGACCCCGTGCTGGGCGCCCGGCCGCTGCGCCGGACCATCCAGCGCGAGATCGAGGACTCGCTGTCGGAGAAGATCCTCTTCGGCGAGCTGCGCCCCGGTCACATCGTGGTCGTGGACACCGAGGGCGAGGGCGACGCCAAGACCTTCACCTTCCGGGGTGAGGAGAAGTCGTCCCTCCCCGACGTTCCGCCGATCGAGCAGGCGGCCGGCGGTGCCGGTCCGAACCTGAGCAAGGACGCGTAGCCCTCCGGGGACGAGCGTGAGAAGGGGGCGCTCCGGGACTTCGGTCCCGGAGCGCCCCCTTCTTTTCGCCGTGTCGACGTCGGTCAGTTCAGGACCACGGTGGCATCGGGGAAGTACCGCGCGTAGACGGAAGGGTCGGCACGTCTGCCGTAGGTCTTGACGGTCACGTGGCGCAACCCGGGCAAGCCGGCCGCGAGGGCACTCAGTGAGGCCTCCCGAGTGGCCTGCGAGAAGTGCGGAAGGTGCAGTTCCGTCACGGTGGGCAGGGCGGGCATGAGGAAAAAGGCGTAGTCATGCCGCGCCGCCTGCAGGACGAGGCTGCGCAGGGCCGGAAGCGCGGCCACTTCGGCCCAGTCCGCGGCCGTCAGCCCCCGGTCCGGTGCGCCGATGGCGAGGGTGGTGAGCGTGCTCCACTGCGAAAGCCCGCGCAGCCCGGTGGAGGCCAGGGTGGCCGGACCCACGTAGAGGTACGTGAGGAGAGCGTCCGTGGGAAGGGCGCCGGTCAGGCTGTTGTGGTGGATGAAGCGCTGGTCGACGGACAACCGGACGAGTGATCCCAGCGCTCGCAGACCGCTGGGGTCGGCAACGCTGTCGAAGGCGAGGTCGGTGACGGGGAAGCGGGCGAGTTCCTCAAGGCCGGTGACCGCCGGGCAGTTACGCAACCACAGGCCCCTCAGCGAGGAGAAGGACGTCAGCTCACGCGGGCCCGTCACCTGCGGATTGGACTCCAGGCTCAGCACCTCGACGCCTTCCGGCCCGGTGACGGCATCGGCGATGTCGGCCGGGGGCTGCGGGCCGGTGAACGCCATCCGCCGCCAAGGACGCATCAGGCGCAGCGCCGCACGCTGCTCCGGGGTGTCGCAGGAAACGAAGAGCTCGTCCCGGTCCAGGTGGTCCAGCACCTCCACCGCGTACTCCGCAGCGTCGAACCGGCTCCAAGTGCCCACCAACTGGCGCCGCACGTCCAGGGCCGGGTGGTTCCGGAAGCGGCGCAGTACCCCGAGCGCGCTGCCCGGTTCCGCGGTGCCGAGGACCGAGGCGGTGACCGTGACGCCCAGTGCCTCGTCGTCCGCCAGCCCTTCCGGGCCCGGCAGCAGTTCCAGGACCAGGGGCCCCGCGTCCACCAGAGCCCGCGCGGCCTCCTTCGACCGGGGCGGGATCAACACTCCCGCCCGCGTCTCCACCTCCGCCCGTACCGCCGGGTCCAGCGCGGTCGCGTGTTCCAGGCAGGCCAGGGCCAGCAGGGTCAGCCGAGGGGTGTCCTCCGCCAGGAGCCGCCGGAGGAGAACCGCCCGCTCGCCGGGCCGGGCGTGGGCCACGGCCATGCGGATGACGTCCTCCCACTGCGTGTCGTGGGCGTGGCCGGCCAGGACGTCGAGGTGCCCCTCCGCGACGGCGTACCGGGCGCCCAGGTAGTCCTGGAAGGTGCGGTGGACGAAGTGCAGTACCCCCTCGGCCGGCTGTCGCAGCAGGCCGCTGCGCAGGAGCAGGGCCCGCAGGACCGCCGCCGCGTCGCCCTGCCCCGCCGCCGAGGCGACCGACGGCAGGCAGCGCTCCACGATCCCCTCGGCCGTCTCCACCGCCATCTCCGTGCGTCCGCTCAGCACCAGCGCGTACGCCAGCCGCTGGAGCAGTTCCAGCTGGGCCTCCTCGCCCAGCTCCATCGCCTCCATGCCGCGCTCCCGGTCCCGGCGGGCCAGGAGCATGGTGAGCGCGGCGTCGTACAACTCCTTGCGGCCGGTGGGGAGGTAGCCGCGCCGCTCGCGGTGCAGAGCGCAGATCAGGCCGCACATCAGCGGGTTGGTGGCGAGGCGGGCCAAGTCGCGCTTGGTGCGCAGGGCGTCCAGCAGTCTCGCCTCGTACTCGGGTGCCTCCGCCGCCGTGTGCCAGCGCTGGACGAACGTGGCCACGTCCGCCTGCCGCATCGGGTTCAGCGCCAGCTCCCGGAAGCCCTCGGCGGCCAGCCAGTCGGGGCGTACGGCGGTGGGGCGGGAGGTGAGCAGCCAGCGGTTGCCGGGGAAGGCGCGGACCAGGGCGAGCAGCCAGTCGCGGGCGCGGTGCCGGTCGGCGGCGGGGATCTCGTCCAGGCCGTCGACGAGGAGCAGGCCCCTTCCGGCCGTGAGGACGCGCTCCGCCCAGCCCTCGGGCGGGGTGAGCGGACAGTCCACGGCGGTCAGGAAGGCGGCGGGGGAGGGCAGGACACCCACGCGGATCAGGGTGCGCAGGGGAAGGACGTACGGCACCCGGTCGCCGGCGCGCGCGGCGGTCACCGCCAGCCACTGCACGAGCGTCGTCTTGCCGGAACCCGCGTCGCCGCGCAGCAGCACGCGGTCGTGGGCCGTGAGGGCGTCCTCGGCGGGGAGGTGCACGGCCACGGGGGCGCCGAGGTGTTCCTCCGGCAGGGCGGTGGGCCGCTCCTCGCCCGTGGTCGTCGCGTCCAGGCTCAGGTAGGCGACTTCGAGGGGCCAGCGGTCGGGGGAGTCGCGCAGGTCGAGACCGTAGATGGTGAGGTGGTTGTACTGCTCGGCCACGTACGGCAGATAGCGGCGCTCGAAGGCGGTGTCGCGGGCGTCGGGTCGCGGGGTGCGGGCGATCAACTCGTCCACCTTGGCGATCAGTTCCGTCTGCGTCCGCGTCTGCTCCACCAGTGTCCGCGCGACGAACGTCGAGCGCCGGGTGAAGAACTCCAGGATGTGCAGGCAGGCCCACTCGGTGGCGGAGTCGAGGAAGTAGCGGGCGTCTGCGGACAGGCCGTCACCGGACCCGGCGGCGTGCTGCCGCAGCCGGGCGGCCAGCTCCCGGTGCCCCAGGCGGACGGCCTGGACGTCGTCCATGTCCAGGTCGCCGAGCGCGAGGAGACGGGCCGTCAGGGCGTCGGTGACGGCGGTCTCCTCGTCGGACGGGAAGGGCGGCTCGCCGGGGGAGTCCAGGGACGCCCCGACCAGCCGCCCGGCGAGCCTTCGCACCTCCGCCTCGCCGAGGTGGCGCTGCTCGCCCCGGAAGGACACCAGGCGGGCCAGCCGGACCGGTCTGTCGACCAGCCCGGCCCCCGGTCCGCCCGTCACGAACAGCTTCTTCACCAGCGGGGCGACCAGACTGGACGCCAACTTCCCGCCGAGTACCGCCGGTTCCATGTGCCACCCCCGTGGTCGGTCGACGAGGGGAGCCTATCGGGGGTCAGGACAGCCGGCCGTCGTAGTCCGGCAGCTTGAACGCCTTCTCGGCGTGGCCGCCCGACAGGTCGGTGGGGGTGTTGCCGATGTTGGCGATGATCGTGTAGCCCTTCGACTCGATGGCGGCGCGCTGCGCGGTCTTGTACTCGGCCACGTCGCGGAACAGGTCGAGGAAGCCGCGGACGTAGAGGCCGGAGGACCGGTAACCGGCGTGCTCGAGGTTCCACTCGGTGGGCGCCTTGACGATGCCCGGGCGGGCGGTCACGAAGAAGAGCGCGACGCCGTGCCGCTGGGCGTACCGGGCGGCCTCCAGGACCGGACGGTTGGCGGGCTGCGGGTAGCTGAAGCCGAAGTCGGTCTCCAGGGAGGTGTTGTCGATGTCCAGGACGATCGCCTGCTTCTCGCCGGGGGCGGCGTCGGCGATCCGCTCCTTCAGGTACGGCAGGGCCTGGTCCATCACGGCCCGGCAGTCCCGCTGCCAGGTGGCGTGGTCGACGTCGGCGGCGGCCGCGGCGGCCGTCCGGGTGGTCGTGGCGGGGGTCGCGTCGGCCGGTGCGACGGCCGCGGTGAGCGCGGCCGCGGTGACGGCGGCTGTGCCGAGGGCGCGCCTCCAGGTGCGTCCGGCCCGTCTCGCCCGCCCTGCCTGACCCGCCTGTCCTGCCTGCCCGGTCCGTCCGTTCTGTTCGGTCATGGGGGTGGGGTCCTCTCATGCCTGCGCGGATGCCTGACGGCATAAATTGACGCGTGCATGCTCGCCCGGGCAGGTGGCGTGGCGGCGACGATCGGGTTACCGGTGAGTAGTGGCTCGTGGAAGGCCGGATCGGTGTGGCCTCGGCCACGATCGGGGGCGCCTGAACGGGCTTGAGGGAGGGGTGCCTTGACCGGAAACGGAGTAGCCCGGGTCACATTCACCGGCCCCCCGATCATGCCCGCCGGTGACATGCCGCACAGGTGATTTGCCCGGTACTACGAGGAATAGTCGACTTCGCAAGAACTGCGAAAAAGGGCATATCCCCCCAAGGGGGTGGCCTGTTTGCAGGGCTCTGAGCTGGTTATGTCCGAGATGGGATCTCTGTCAAGAGACGTGAAGTTTCATGCTTAAGTACTAGATAGGGTCGTAGATCACACCTTTGTGCGGTTACGGCCCGGCGGGTTACCAAGGTGGAGCCCGCCCGGTGAGTGCCTGTGCATCCGCCGGAGGGGCGTTCCTGTGTTCCCGTCCCCATGAGGTTCGAATGTTCTCGCGTGTCACGTCCCGCTCTTCCCGTACGACCACCGTCCGCACCCGCGCCGCCGTGATGGCCGCCGGCCTCGGAGCCTCGGTCGCACTGGGAGCAGGGGTCGCGGCCGCCAACGGCACCCCGGCGGCTTCCGGTACGTCCACCGTCGCGCATGCCGTGGAGGCCCAGGCAGCGGCGCAGGCCAAGGCGGCGAAGGCCGAGAAGGCCGCCGCGAGCGCCGAGAAGGCCGCCGTCCAGAAGAAGGCGGCCTCCTGGGTGGACCCGGTCAAGAAGTACGCGCTCAGCGCGAAGTTCGCCCAGAACGGTGGCATGTGGGCGCACAAGCACAGTGGCCAGGACTTCGCCGTGCCGCTCGGCACCAATGTCATGGCCGCCCACGGCGGTGTCGTCGTCAAGGCCGGCGGCAACGGTGCCGGTGACGGTCCCGCCTACGGCAACGCCATCGTCATCAAGCACGGCAACGGCACGTACTCCCAGTACGCCCACCTGTCGCGGATCGACGTGCGGATCGGCCAGGTCGTGACGACCGGCCAGCACATCGCCCTGTCCGGCAACACCGGCAACTCCAGCGGTCCCCACCTGCACTTCGAGATCCGCACGACCCCGAACTACGGCTCCGCCGTCGACCCGGTCGCCTTCCTGCGCGCGCACGGCGTGACCGTCTGAGCACGAAGCGTCCCGCCGGTCGGGACGATCGGCTCCTGACCGGCTGAACGCGGCCGGTCAGGAGCCCCCGGCTCCCCGGTGCGCCTGGGTCACCAGGTCGGTGGCGACCTCGAGCACGGCCTCGCGCCGCTTCTCGGCGTCGCCCTCCACGTCCTGGAGGACGAACATCCCGGCGTGCATGGTGAACAGCGCACTGACACAGCGGACCTGGTCGACCAGGTCCGCTTCCGGGTCTATGAGGATGTCCCGCAGACCCATCATGCGCTCCTTGAACATCTCCCCGATGCGCAGTTCCCGTATCGCGGCCTGGTTCTCCTGCATGAAGCGGAAGAGCGGTGCCGCGCCCATCAGCGCCTCGCTGTAGCGGCGGACGATCTCCTGCTTGGTCTCCAGGGTGTGGGGCTGGAGCCGGCCCCACTCGATCAGGTCCTCGATCGGCCGGGAGAGATCCTCGAAGATGCTGACGAGGATCTCTTCCTTGGTCTTGAAGTGGTAGTACAGCGCCGCCTTGGTGACGTCCAGGCGCTCGGCTATCTCGCGCAGCGAGGTCTTCTCGTACCCCTGCTCGGCGAAGAGTCCGAGCGCCACGTCCTGGATGCGCTGGCGGGTGTCCCCGCGGCGTCGCTGCTGCTTGGTGCTGTCCATCGTGCCGCCCATCCTCCTACGCACCTCCTGCTCCGCGCACGTTCCGGAAAACTTACTTGACGCCCGGCTAGTTACGCGTCTACCTTCCCGAGTGTAGTCAACTTGCCGGTCGGCAAGTAAGTAGCGAATGCGCAGCGGTAGCTGGGGAGTGGCAGCGATGACGGACACACCGGCGGGCGAGGCCGTCGACACCGGCGGCGGGAAACAGCCGAGGAGTGTGCGGGTGGTTCTGCTCGCGCTCATGATCGCGATGATGCTCGCGATGCTCGACAACATGATCATCGGTACGGCGATGCCGACGATCGTCGGTGAGCTGGGCGGTCTGGAACACCTGTCGTGGGTGGTGACCTCCTACACCCTCGCCACCGCCGCCTCCACCCCGCTGTGGGGCAAGATCGGTGACATGTACGGGCGCAAGGGCTCGTTCATGACCTCCATCGTGATCTTCCTGGCCGGTTCGGCGCTCAGCGGCATGGCCCAGGACATGGGCCAGCTCATCGGTTTCCGCGCCGTCCAGGGGCTCGGTGCCGGCGGTCTGATGGTCGGTGTCATGGCGATCATCGGCGACCTGATCCCGCCGCGGGAGCGCGGCAAGTACCAGGGCATGATGGCCGGCGTCATGGCGCTGGCGATGATCGGCGGGCCGCTGGTCGGCGGCACCATCACCGACCACTGGGGCTGGCGCTGGGCCTTCTACATCAACCTGCCGCTCGGCGCGGTCGCGCTGGTCGCCATCAGCGCCGTACTGCACCTGCCGAAGAGGCGCAGCGACGCGCGCATCGACTATCTGGGCGCCGTGCTGCTGACCATCGGCATCACCGCCATCGTGCTGGTGACCACCTGGGGCGGCACGGAGTACGCCTGGACCTCCGTGCGCATCATGGAGCTGATCGGCATCGGGGTCGCCGCGCTGGTCGGGTTCGTGTTCTGGCAGACCAGGGCCGCCGAGCCGGTCGTGCCGCTGCACATCTTCCGCAGCCGGAACTTCACGCTGATGTCCCTCATCGGCTTCATCACCGGCTTCGTGATGTTCGGCGCCACCCTCTTCCTGCCGCTGTACCAGCAGGCGGTGCAGGGCGCCTCGGCCACCAACTCCGGGCTGCTCCTGCTGCCGATGCTGGGCGCGATGCTCGTCACCTCGATGATCGCCGGCCGGGTGACGACCAGCACCGGCCGCTACAAGGTCTTCCCCGTGGTCGGCGGCGTGCTGATGACCGTCGGACTGTTCCTGCTGTCGCTGATGGACACCGACACCAGCCGCTTCACCTCCGGCCTGTACATGGCCGTCGTCGGTCTCGGCATGGGCTGTCTGATGCAGATCACCATGCTGGTGGCGCAGAACAGCGTGGAGATGAAGGACATGGGCGTCGCGTCCTCGTCCACCACCCTCTTCCGCACCCTCGGCTCGTCCTTCGGTGTCGCGATCATGGGCGCCCTGTTCAACCACCGCGTCCAGGACGTCATGGCCGAGAAGGCCGGCGCGCTGGGCACCGCGGTGACCGAGCGGTCGGCGCAGCTGGACGCGCCGAGCCTGGCCAAGCTGCCGGTCGCGGCGCGCGAGGCCTACCAGCACGCGGTGTCCGCCGGCACGCACGGAGCGTTCCTGCTGGGCGCGGCGGTGGCCGTGTTCGCGCTGGTCGCGGCCGTGTTCGTCAAGGAGGTCCCGCTCAAGGGGACGGGACCGAAGGCGGCGGACGGCCCGGCCGACGGCCCGGCCGACGGTGACGCCGTGACGGCGAAGACGCCGGTGACCGAGGCGGTCTGATCCTGCCGCCGAAGGCCCCCGGGGTGTTTGCCCGGGGGCCTTCGGCATGCCCGTGCCCGTGCCCGTGCCCGTCCCCGTCCCCGTGCCCGGGCGGGGGACGGGCGGTGCCGGTGCCGCGTGCCGCCGTCGGCCGCCCGGACGGGTTCCGTCAGGACACGCCCTGCGGCGACCGGTCCGGCAGCATCGGATAGCTCCCGGTGTTCGTCGGCGCGTGTTCCGGCAGCCACAGCACCGCCACCGCGCCCTCGGCCGGTATGTGCCCGGGAGCCCCGGCGGGCCGGACGTTGCGGAAGGTGAGGCGGGCGCCGAGCACCCGGGCCTGCCCGGCCGCGATGGTCAGCCCCAGCCCGTGTCCGCGGCCGGCCCGGTCCGCGCTGCCGGTGCGGAAACGGCTCGGCCCGTCGGCGAGCAGGGCCTCGGGGAAGCCGGGGCCGTGGTCGCGGACGCGGATCACCCGGCCCTCGACGCTGACCTCGATGGGCGGCCTGCCGTGCCGGGCCGCGTTGGTGAGCAGGTTGAACAGCACGCGCTCCAGGCGGCGCGGGTCGGTGGTGACCTCCGACTCGTGCACCACCAGCACCCGCACGTCCGGGTCCTTGGCCGCCACCCGCCGGGACACGAAGTCGCCCAGCATGATGTCCTGCAGCTCGGCCCGCTCCGAGGCCCCGTCCAGCCGGGCCACCTCCAGGACGTCCTCCACCAGTGTGCGCATGGCCTTCGCCCGGTCCAGCACCAGCTCCGTCGGCCGGCCCGGCGGCAGCAGCTCGGCGGCGGTCAGCAGCCCGGTCACCGGGGTGCGCAGCTCGTGCGCGATGTCCGCGGTGACCCGGCGCTCGGCCTCCAGCCGCTGCTGCAGGGCGTCCGCCATCGCGTCCACCGCGCTCGCGAGGTCGTCGGTCTCGTCCCGGACGATACCGCCGATGGCGTCCCGGACCCGGACGTCCGGCTCGCCCTTGGCGACCTGGTTCGCGGCGGTCGCGGCCTTGCGCAGCCGGCGCGACAGCTGCCCGCCGATGAGCACGCCGAGCGCGCTGCCGCCGAGGACGACCGCGATGGAGCCGATGACCAGGGCCTGGTCGAGATCCTTGAGGATGTCGGCGCTGCGGTCGGTGAACCCGGAGTGCAGGGACATGACGTGCCCGTCCTTGAGCGGCACGGCGGCCCAGATGTCCGCCACCCCGTTCGCCCGCTCGGAGACGTAGGTCGCTCTGCGCCCGTCCTCGACCTTCTTCCGCAGTCCGGCCGGCAGCTCGGGGTCGTCGATCTGCGCGTTCGGGAAGTTCAGGCGTCCGGAGAGCTCGTAGTTGCGCTGGGCGACCAGGACCCGGTCGTCCGCCAGGTCGCGCGCGTTGTCCAGCATCGACACCCGGGCCGCGTTGTGCACGACCAGGCTCAGCGCGACCGCCACCAGCGCACCGACCAGCGCGATGGCCGCGCTGAGCTTCCACCGCAGCCCCGTACGGATGCCCGTGCGCCTCAGGAGGGAGGCGGCCGGGCGTCGGATGAACCTCCGCATGTCCCCGCTCAGGCCTTCAACTTGTAGCCGAAGCCGCGGACCGTCTCGATACGGTCCTGGCCGATCTTCGTCCGCAGCCGCTGCACGTGGACGTCGACGACGCGGGTGTCACCGCCCCAGCCGTAGTCCCAGACGCGCTCCAGGAGCTTGTCGCGCGAGAGCACCGTGCCCGGAGCGGAGGAGAACTCCAGCAGCAGCCGCATCTCGGTCGGGGTGAGCGCCACCGGGTGCCCGGCCCGGCGCACCTCCATGCCGTCGGTGTCGATCACCAGCTCGCCGAAGGTGAGCACGCCCCCGGTGGCCGCGCCGGCCCCCGCGTCGGTCCGGTCGCCGCCGCCGGCGTGGCCGAAGCGGCGCAGCACCGCACGGATGCGGGCCACCAGGACGGCCCCGTCGAACGGCTTGGTGACGTAGTCGTCGGCGCCCGCCTCCAGGCCCAGCACCACGTCGATGGAGTCCGCCCGCGCCGACAGCATGATCACGGGCACGGTGGACTCGTCCCGGATCCGCCGGCACAGGCTCACGCCGTCGAGGCCGGGGAGCATGACGTCCAGCAGCGCGATGTCCGGACGGTCGGCGCGGAACGCCTCCAGGCCCGACAGTCCGTCGGGCATCGCGGTGACCGCGAAGCCGTCCCGCTCCAGGGCGAGCTGCGTGGCCTCGCGGATGACGTCGTCGTCCTCGACGAACAGGACGTGGGTCTGGTCTGCCATCCCGGTGCTCTCAGTCCTCGTTGTCATGGTCGGTTGCGGACGCGGTCGCCGGACGCCTGTGCGGTCACCGGGCAGACGCGGGGATCGCGCTCCGCGTTCATCACTCCATCGGTCCGAGCGGCCCGATCGGTTCACCCGCCGTACGCGTCAGCTGTCCGGGGCGGGGGCCGGCGTGGCCCCGACGGCGTTGCTGTAGTCGGTGTGCGTGCGGTAGGCCTCGATGAAGCGGCCCGCGGACCAGCGGTAGGTGATCACGTTCTCGCTGGACGGGCTCGACACCTGGTCACCCTTCTCGTACAGCTGCTTGCTCACCACCAGGTCGCCACGGTCGATCTCCGCGTAGACCGGGGGTTCCTCGGCCCGGAAGACATTCTCGTACCCGCCGTCCTTCTCGCGGTACACGTAACTCCCCACACCCACGGAGTCACCGCACGTCAGCACATTGACGACGATGTCCTCGGCCTCGCCCGCGGTCAGCTCCCCGTAGGACACGTCGACGGGGTACTCGTCGGCGACACACGGCTTCAGCTCGCGCTTGACCTCCGCGGAGACCTTGGGGTCGGCCTTGACGAGCCGGACCGCGTCCACCCGGTCGGGGATCTTGGAGGAGGAGGCGACGGGTGCCGGGGAGGAGGATGCGGCGCCGCCGACCGCGTCCGCGTGGGCCGGGCCCTCGTCACGGGCGCCGGTGCCGCCGGCGCCACAACCGGAGAGGGAAACGCCGATGGCGACGAACACGGCCACCGCCGTACTCGTCGCCTGCACGCTCTTCCGGATCCGCCCGGGTGTCCGACCGTCGGTCAGGCCGCGCAACGCTCCCGCTCCCCACGCTCCAGCGCCCGTGCGTCCAGATCGCGGGCGACCAGCTCCTCCCGGAGCCGGGCGAGCGCCCGGTGCAGCGTGCTCTTGACCGTACCGGCCGACATGCCGAGGGCGGCGGCCGTCTCCTCCGTTGACATCTGCTCCCAGTGTCGCAGCACGACGACGCTGCGCTGCTTCGGGGCGAGCACCTTCATGACGTCCATCAGCAGGGCGCGGTCCGCGTGCTGCTCGGTGGAGTCGTCCACGCAGGACTCCGGGAGCTGCTCGGTGGGCACCTCCTCCAGCTTCCGCGCCCGCCACCACTCGGTCCGGGTGTTGATCATCACCCGGCGCAGGTAGGCGTCCGCCAGCCGCTTGTCCTCGATGGTCTCCCAGCGGCCGTACGTCCGCGCCAGCGCGGTCTGGAGCAGGTCCTGGGCGTCGACGGGGTCGGGTACCAGGCGTCGGGCGCTGCGCAGCAGCGCGTCCTGCCGGGTGCGGACGTACTCCTCGAATTCGAGCACCTCGCCCTGCGCCATGGTCAACCGCCTTCCGATCCCCGTGTACCGGCGGCTGGTCATCCGCCGGTCTCCTGCCTGTGGTCCGTGATCCCCCGTGCCCGTCGGGCACGGATACGAAGGTAGGGAAGCGTTGTCACGGCGCTGTGCGAAGCAGCCTGCGGCTAACCCTCAGCTGTCCGTCGGTTGTGTAACGAACGTGGGAACGGAGCCTGGTGCTGGGCGATTTGAGTACGTCAAAGGGTGATTTGTCCGGCGATGCCGTCGTGACGGAAGCCCGCACGACGGTGACCGTCGTGACGTGTCCGCTGTGACCCCGCTGTGCGTCAGCTCAGCGGCAGCCGGTACATCCCGTCCGCCAGCGGCTCCACCAGGCCGTCGGCGACCAGGCCGTCCAGGGCGCGGGCCCGCTGGACCGGTTCGTGCCACACCCGGTCCAGCGCCGCCTGCGGCACCGGCCGGTGCGCCTCCCGCAGCACCGCGAGCAGCCGGCCGCGCACCTGCCGGTCGGTGCCCGCGTACGTCTGGCCACGGCGCGGCGGCCCGTCGTGCTCGGGCTTGCCGGCGAGCCGCCAGGCGCACTGCGCGGCGATCGGGCAGCGGTGGCACGACTCGTTGCGGGCCGTGCACACCAGGGCGCCCAGCTCCATGGAGGCGGCGGCCCAGCGGGCGGCCGTCGCCTCGTCGTCCGGCAGCAGTGCGCGCGCCAGCTTGCGTTCGGCGGCGGTGGTGGCGTTCGGCGGGTACTGCACGCCGGTGACCGCCCGGGCGAAGACCCGGCGGACGTTGGTGTCCAGCACGGCGTGCCGCCGGCCGTAGGCGAAGGAGGCGACCGCCGCGGCCGTGTACTCGCCGATGCCGGGCAGGGCCAGCAGCTGGGCGTGGTCCGCCGGTACGTCTCCGCCGTGCCGTTCCGTTATGGCGGCCGCGGCCCCGTGCAGGCGCAGGGCGCGGCGCGGGTAACCGAGCCGGCCCCAGGCGCGGACGGCCTCGCCGGGGGCCTCCGCGGCGAGGTCCGCGGGGCGCGGCCAGCGGGCCATCCACTGCTCGTACACGGGCAGGACCCGGTTCACCGGCGTCTGCTGGAGCATGAACTCGCTGACCATCACGCCCCACGCCCCGGCCTCCGGGCGCCGCCACGGCAGGTCGCGGGCGTGCTCGTCGAACCAGTCGATGACGGGGGAGTGCAGCGATTCGCCGGACACGGCCGGGGCGGCGGCCGGGTCGGCGGGAGCGGGCGCGGCTGTGGGGGCCGCGGGGTCGGTGGGGCCGTCGTGCGAGGGCTTCGTGGGCGCAGTCATGACCCTCCGATCCTGCCACGGGAGGAGGGCCGAACGGGCGCACCGCCACCCACGGAGACCACGGCACCTGACGATCGGCAGGGGCACCGGCCCGCCCGCCGCTTGTAGCGTCGGACGTATGGAACACCTCCGCCGGCCCCCGCGCGCCGGGCTCGACGGTCCCACCGAGCCGGACGACCGCGCCGGACACCACGGCCGTGCCGGACTCGACGACGGGGCCGCGTCCTCCGGCGGGCACGGGGAGGCGGGCGGACGCGCGGGGACGGCCGACCGGCCCGGGGAGCGGCTCGAAGGCGGCGACCGTGCCGGGACCGGCGGGCGTGTGGAGTCCGGCGGCGACGGCGCCGGACACGGGATCGGCGCGGAGCCCGGCGACCACGCCGGGGCCGGGGCCCGGCCGGATCCGGCCGTCCGGCCCGGACCCGACGGCCGGCCCGCACCCGGGAGCCGGCCCGCACCCGGCGACCACGCCGGGGCCGATGGGCAGGCGGGGCCGGGTGGTCGTACCACGTCCGGCGGTCAGGCCGGTTCCGTGAGCCGTACGGGGTCCGGCACCGGCAGCCGCACCGGCACCGGCAGCCGCACCGGCACCGGCAGCCGCACGGGCAGGCGCACGGGCACCGGCGACCGTCCGCGTGCCGACGGACGCGCCCCCTCCACCGGCCGTGTCGGCTCCGGCGCCCTCCGGCGGTCCGTGCGGGGCCGTTCGATCGGGCGAGGCGTCCTGTTCTGGGCGGCCCTCGCCGCTCCGGCGGTCACCGCGGACCGGCTCGGGCTGAACGAACCGCGGCCCCTGTGGCAGCAGTCGGCCGGTCTGGTCGTGCTCGCCGCGGCCGTCGTACTCGCCCGCCGCCGCCCCCTCACCGCGTTCGCCCTGGCCGCGGGCCTGGGCCTGGCCGCCGCGCCCGCCCTGTTCAGCGTCTCCTACGGCCCCGCGCTCGGCGTCCTCGCCCTGCTCCTCGGCCTGCGCGCGGCCCGCGCCCGCCCCGCGGTGGCCGCCTTCACCGCGGTGGGCGTCGTCGGCACGGTGCGGATCGCGCTGTACGGGGTGGACCCGGCCCCGGAGTGGCTGGTCATGACCGGCACGCTGCTCTTCGGCTGCGTCTTCCCCTGGCTCGGCGGACGCTACTGGCGGCAGAACCGCGCGCTCGCCGAGGCCGGCTGGCTCAGGGCGGCCCGGCTGGAGGACGAGCAGCGGCACGCCGAGGAGCGGGCCCGGCTGCGGGAGCGGGCCAGGATCGCCCAGGACATGCACGACTCCCTCGGCCACGAACTGAGCCTGATCGCCCTGCGCGCCGGCGCCCTCCAGGTCGCCCCCGGGCTCGCCGCCGAGCACCGCGCCGCCGCGGCCGACCTGCGCAGGGCCGCCGCCGACGCGACGGACCGGCTGCACCGCATCATCGGCGTCCTGCGCGAGGCCGACGAGCCGGCCCCGCTGACCCCGGCGGGCGAGAGCGTCGAGGACCTCGTCGCCAGGGCAGCCGAGTCGGGGCTCCCGGTGCGCTGGGAGCCGTCGGACACCGCGCCGGTCCCGGACCCCGCCGGGATCACCGGGCGGCTGCTGCACCGCGTGGTGCGCGAGGCGCTGACCAACGCGGCCCGGCACGCCCCAGGCGCCCCCGTCGTCGTCGCGGTCACCGGCCGGGCGCACGGCACGACGGTCACCGTCACCAACGGCCGGGCCACCGGGGCGGCTTCGCCCTCGTCGGGCGGTTCCGGCCTGCTCGGGCTGCGCGCCGCCGTGACCTCGGTCGGCGGCGACCTCGACGCGGGCCCGCACGGCGAGGGGTTCCGGGTCCGCGCGTACGTCCCCGCACAGGACACCACCGCCCCGCCCGCCCCGCGCGTCCCCGCCCCGCCCGCCTCCCCCTTCGCCAAGGCCCGCCGCCGCGTCGCCCTCGGTCTGGGCGCCGCCGCCGGTGCCGGGGCCGTCCTGGTCGGCGCGGCCTTCGGCTGGTACGCGTACACGGAGACGCACTCGGTGCTCAGCCCCGGCGCGTACGCCGAGCTGTCCCTGGGGACGCCGCTCGCGCAGGTCGCTAAGGTGCTGCCGGACCGAGCGGTGCACGACCCGCCCTCCGACCGGGCGCCCGCGCCGCCGGAGGGCGCCGACTGCCGTTATTACCGGGCGAGCGGCGAACTCCTGGTCTCCGTCGATCACTTCCGGCTCTGCTTCGACGACGGGGGCCGTCTGGTCGCCAAGGACGTCGTCCCCCGTGTCGGGCTGTCCGGCGAGGGACGCGAGGAATACGAGGAGTTCGTACGGTGATCCGGGTCCTGCTGGCCGACGACGAGGCGATGGTGCGGGCCGGGGTGCGCGCGATCCTGGCGAGCGGGGGCGAGAGTGAGGTCGTCGCGGAGGCCGGGGACGGGCACCAGGCGGTCGAACTCGCCCGCGCCCACCGCCCCGACGTCGCCCTGCTGGACATCCGCATGCCCCGCCTGGACGGCCTCGCGGCGGCCGAGGAGATCGTGCGCACCGTCCCCGGCACCGCCGTCGCCATGCTGACGACCTTCTCCGAACAGGCCTACGTGGCCCGCGCGCTGGCCGCCGGAGCCACCGGCTTCCTGCTCAAGTCCGGTGACCCGTACGAACTGATGGCGGGCGTGCGGGCGGTGGCGGAGGGCGCCGCGTTCCTGTCGCCGAAGGTGGCCCGGTACGTCATCGAGGACCTCGGCAGGGGCGGGGGCGGCCGGCTCGCCCGCGAGGAGCACGCACGTGCGCGCGTGGCGCGGCTGAGCCCGCGCGAACGCGAGGTGCTCGGCCTCGTGGGCGCCGGCCTGTCCAACCCGGAGATCGCCGCCCGGCTGCACCTCGTCGAGGGCACGGTGAAGGCGTACGTGAGCGCGGTCCTGGACCGGCTGGAGGTGCGCAACCGGGTGCAGGCGGCGATCGTGGCGTACGAGGCGGGGATCGTCGCGCCGGACGCCTGAGACCTCACCGCCGCCGGTGCGCGGCGACGTACGCCGCCGCAGGCGCGGTGGCCGGGCCCGGCCCGGCGAGCCACCGGGCGGCGGGCGCCGGCGAGGCGCGCAGGGCGTCGGCCAGCCGGGTCGCCGGGCGGGTGCCCAGCCGTACGGCCGCGGCGGCGACGACGGCGCCCAGCAGGAGCCCGGCGGCGACGTCGTGCGGGTAGTGGACGCCGACGAAGACCCGCGAGAAGGCCATCAGGAGGGCGAGGGGCGCCGTCAGCAGGACGAGCGCGCGCCGGACGAGGGCCAGGGCGAGGGCCGCGGCGCCCGCGATGGTGGCGTGGTTGCTGGGGAAGGACCAGTCGCCGCTCGCCGGGCACTCGGCCAGTGACGCGACCGCGCCGGTGACCGCCCGGCACGGACGTTCCTCGGTGACACCGGACTTGAGCAGTTCGCTGCACACGTACGCCACGGCCGTGGCCACGGGTGCAAGGACCGCGATCGCGAATGCCCGGGAACTGTCGCGGCGCGACCGCCACCATCCGATGACGAACAGCGCGGCGAACAGCAGCAGTCCGGCCTCCGTCCACACCTCCGCCGTGTGCTGCACCCACGCCGGGGCGTCGTGGGCGAAGCCGGTGATGTCGCGGTAGAGCTCGTCGTCCTCGAAGGTCATGGTCACTGACCGTAGGCGATCGGGCGATCCGATCACACCCTGCGATCGACACGTGCGACACCTGACGATCGGCAGGGGTGCCGGGGCCGTCTGCGGAATGATGATCCGGAAAAGTTGTGAGCCGAGCGGCGGGTAGGACAAGGGAACGCGCCGATCTCTCGTACAGTTTGCGCCGTGGGATCTCTGCGCAATCCGGTCGGGCCGCTTCCCTCCTCCATCTACTGGCGTCGGAGGGCCGTACTGCTGTCCGTGTTCGCCCTGTTGGCGCTGCTGATCACGTGGGTCGTGGTCGTCGGTGGCGGGGGCGGCGGGAAGGGCCACGAGGACGGCGCCGACGGCAAGCACCCCGCGCCGTCGATCACCCCCGGCCCCTCGGGGTCCGGGCCGGCGATCAGTCAGGCG
Organism: Streptomyces sp. NPDC093586; assembly: GCF_044764905.1. NCBI lineage: Bacteria > Bacillati > Actinomycetota > Actinomycetes > Kitasatosporales > Streptomycetaceae > Streptomyces > Streptomyces sp. NPDC093586. Next base: position 151,630 of record NZ_JBIWJA010000015.1, read on the forward strand.
CCGGGCGGGCGCGACGAGTCGGGCGACGGGAGCTCCAGCGGTTCGGGACCGGGCGCCGGCGAGGGCGGCGGTTCCGGCGGCGGCTCGGGGTCGGGCTCGGGGTCGGGCGGGGCCGACGGGGACGGTTCCGGCGGATCGAGCAGTTCCGGTTCCGGTTCTGGTGGCGGTGGTCCGGTGACCGCGGTCGGCGCGGGCGACGCGCTGCCGGCCGGGTCGAGCCTGCCCGACTGCACCGCGAACGCGGTGGAGTTGAGCGTGCGCAGCGTCCAGAACTCCTACTCGCCCGGTCAGACGCCCACCTTCGAACTGACCGTCCGGAACACCTCCGGCAGCGACTGCAAGTTCGACCTCGGCCCGAAGCACGTGGTGCTGGCGATCACCCCGGCGAGCGGCGACGACGCGTACTGGTCCTCCGACGACTGCCCCAAGGGCTCGGGGAGCCTCACGTACCGGGTGACCGCCGACAGCGGCATCACCTCCACCGTGAAGTGGGACCGCAAGCCGAGCGCGCCCAAGTGCGGGAAGACCCCGGCGGGTTCGGCCGGTGCGGGAACGTACCTGGTGGAGGCGAAAGCCGCGGGATTCGAGGAGTCGCGGACGTCCTTCGTGCTCAAGAACGACTGACACAGGCGGTCAGACGTAGCGCTCCAGGATCGACGACTCCGCCAGCCGCGACAGCCCCTCCCGCACACTGCGCGCCCGCGCCTCACCGACGCCGTCCACCGTCTGCAGGTCGTCCACGCTCGCGGCGAGCAGCTTCTGCAGTCCGCCGAAGTGCTCCACCAGCCGGTCGATGATCGCGCCGGGCAGCCGCGGCACCTTCGCCAGCAGCCGGAAGCCGCGCGGTGACACCGCCGAGTCCAGCGTCTCGGGAGACCCGGTGTACCCCAACGCCCGGGCCACCGTGGACAGTTCGAGCAGCTCGGCGTGGCTGAGCTTGTCCAGCTCGGCCAGCGCCTCGTCGACCGTGCGGGACCGCTTGGCGGTCGGCTCGGGCACGTAGTCCCGCACGACCAGCTCCCGCTCCGGCTCCACGCCGGCGATCAACTCGTCCAGCTGGAGCGCCAGCAGCCGCCCGTCGGTGCCCAGCTCCACCACGTACTCGGCGATCTCGGTGGCGATGCGACGCACCATCTCCAGGCGCTGCGAGACCGCCGAGACGTCCCGGACGGTGACCAGGTCCTCGATCTCCAGCGCCGACAGCGTGCCCGCGACCTCGTCGAGCCGCAGCTTGTACCGCTCCAGGGTCGCCAGGGCCTGGTTGGCCCGGGACAGGATCGCGGCGGAGTCCTCCAGGACCCGCCGTTGCCCGTCGACGTACAACGCGATCAGCCGCATCGACTGCGAAACCGACACGACGGGAAACCCGACCTGCTTGCTGACCCGGTCCGCCGTACGGTGCCGGGTACCGGTCTCCTCCGTGGGGATCGTCGGGTCCGGAAGGAGCTGCACGCCGGCCCGGAGGATCTTCGACAGGTCCGAGGACAGCACGATGCCGCCGTCGAGCTTGCACAGCTCGCGCAGCCGGGTCGCGGTGAACTCCACGTCCAGCACGAAGCCGCCGGTGCACATCGACTCGACGGTCTTGTCGGAGCCGAGCACGATCAGACCGCCGGTGTTGCCGCGAAGGACCCGCTCCAGGCCGTCACGCAGGAGCGTGCCGGGCGCCACGGCGCTCAGTGAGGCGCGCATCAGGCCATCGGCACCGGCACTCCCACCGGATTTTCCGGGAGCTGCTGCCCGGTCGTTGGCTGCCACTGCACTCCTCCGGTCGCAGGTTCTTCTGGCGCTGCCGCGTCGCACACTCGGTCGTACGGACGGGCGAGACCAGGGCAAAGTCTACCGGCGGTCCTCCTCCTCCCGTGGGGCCTCTCGCCGACGGGAGCGCGGAAGGACCCGCAGGGCGTCCCCCATGTCCGCGACTTCCAGGACCTTCATGCCGTCGGGGACCCTGCCCGGATCGGTCGGCACCAGGGCGTGCGTGAAGCCCAGCCGGTGCGCCTCGGCGAGCCTGCGCTGGACGCCCGTGACCCGTCTCACCTCGCCGGCGAGACCGACTTCGCCGATCGCGACGAGGTTCTTGGGCAGCGGGGTGTCGCTCGCGGCACTCGCCAGGGCGAGGGCGATGGCGAGGTCGGCGGCCGGCTCGGAGAGCTTCACCCCGCCGACCGTCGCGCTGTAGATGTCCCTCTTGCCCAGCGCGCTGATCCGGCCCCGCTGCTCCAGCACGGCCAGCATCATCGACACCCGGGACGTCTCCAGACCGGACGTGGTGCGCCGCGGGGACGGGATCTGCGAGTCGACGGTGAGCGCCTGCACCTCGGCCACCAGCGGCCGGCGCCCCTCCAGGGTGACGGTCAGACAGGTGCCGGGCACGGGCTCGGCACGCCGGGTGAGGAACAGCCCGCTGGGGTCGGCGAGGCCGGTGATGCCCTCGTCGTGCAGCTCGAAGCAGCCGACCTCGTCCGTCGTGCCGTACCGGTTCTTGACGCCCCGCACCAGCCTCAGCCGGGCGTGCCGGTCGCCCTCGAAGTGCAGGACGACGTCCACGAGGTGCTCCAGCAGCCGGGGCCCGGCGATGGCGCCGTCCTTGGTGACGTGGCCCACGAGCAGCGTGGCCATGCCGCGGTCCTTGGAGGCACGGATGAGAGCGCCCGCCACCTCCCGCACCTGTGCCATGCCGCCGGGGGCGCCATCGATCTCGGGGGAGGCCACCGTCTGCACGGAGTCGAGGATCAGCAGCGACGGCTTGACCGCGTCCAGGTGCCCCAGCACCGCCGCGAGGTCGGTCTCGGCGGCGAGGTACAGATGATCGTCGATCGCCTTGATCCGGTCGGCACGCAGCCGCACCTGGCTCGCCGACTCCTCACCGGTGATGTAGAGGGTCTTGTGCTCCTCGCTGGCCGACTTGGCCGCGACGTCGAGCAGCAGCGTGGACTTGCCGACGCCGGGCTCGCCCGCGACGAGCACCACGGCCCCGGGCACCAGTCCGCCGCCGAGCACCCGGTCGAGCTCGGGCACGCCGGTCGGGCGGGCGGTGGCCTGACGGCCGTCGACCTGGCCGATGGGCAGCGCGGAGGTGGTGACGCGCCCCGGCGTCGTCGTACGGACCGCGGGCGCGCCGTACTCCTCGACCGTGCCCCAGGCCTGGCACTCGGGGCAGCGGCCGAGCCACTTGGCCGTCTGCCAGCCGCACTCGGTGCAGCGGTAGGACGGCCGGTCCTTGGTGGTCTTCGTACGGGCAGCCATGCGTGAACGGTAACCGCCGCGACTGACAACGTGCCGGGCCGGGCGTTGCGGGTGCGGTGACCCGGCGCTCACGGGAGGGGCGCGAGGCGCGTGGCTCGGCGCCGCGAAGGCGCCCGGCGTGGACACGGGCGGGTGACTCGGCCCGGCGCTGCCGGGGTGCCTGCGCCCACCCGTGCCGCCCCAGCGGCACGACTGCCCGCAGCTACGCGGGACGGGGTGACGGCGGTCAGTCGCGTACGGCGGGAAGGGGACGTGTCGGGGGGTGTCCGCCCGCAGCGGTTGGCGCGTCCGCGCCGGTACTTCTGTGGCCGACCGATTCCGCGCCGTTCCGAGGACGGACACCCCCCGGCGCGGCCCCGACCCACAGCCCACCGAAGGCGCTACGCGCACCCCCACCGAACCCGCACAGGCCGCCGCAGGCACGCCCGCCCACGCGCCGCAGGCCGCCGCAGGCACCCCGCACCCACAGCGAACCACGGCCCCGTGTCCCCTTATGAGGGATCGTTTCACCCGTACGGATTAAAAGAGTCCGACGCGCCAGTTCGCGCCACCCACGGCCGCCTACGGTCACCGAGTGATGAGGAGCAGTCCGGAGACCACGACCCGCACGACCGGCACCCACCGGGCACACCGGGAGCACCGGGAGGCGCGTGACCGCGCGGCGGCGCGCACGCTGGCGCAGCGGTCGTCCACGCCCTACGAGGCGTACCTGGACGGCCTGTTCACCTACTGCCTGTCCGTCCTCTGCGACCACGACACCGCGACCGCCGCCCTCGGCGACGTCCTCGCACTGGCCGAGCGCCGCGACCACCGCGGCCCCCGGGGCCACCGCGGCCCCGAGCCCGCGGACCGCAGGGCCTGGCTGTACGCGCTGGCCCGCTGGGCCTGCCTGCGCAAGCTGGCCGAGGCCAAGCAGAAACGTCCGGTCAGCCACGCCGCGGACCGCACGGACCCCGACCGGCGGCACCCGGCGCAGCACCCCCCGTCCCCGTCCGGCGAGGAACAGGAGCGGCGCCGCCGCGAACTCGCCCTGCTGGCCTGGCCGGAGGCCGCCGGCACCACCCCGGAGCAGCGCGAGGCCCTGGAACTCGCCGTGCGCCACCGCCTCGCCGCCCACGAGGTCGCCGCCGTGCTCGGCATGGACCTCGCCGCCACCCGGGAACTGCTCGCCGCGGCCGCCTGCGAGGTCGAACGCACCCGCGCGGCCCTCGCGGTCGTCGAGACCGGCGCCTGCCAGGGCGTGGCCCGCCTCACCGGTGACAACCGCTTCGTGCTCAGCGCCGCCCTGCGCCGCGAGCTGGTCCGGCACGTCGACGACTGCCCGCGCTGCCGCCGTGCGGCCGAGCGCGCGATCCCCGGCCGCTGGCCCGGCACCAACGTCACCCCCGCCGAGCTGCCGGTCCTGGAGGCCCCGCGCGCGGCGCTGCACGTCGCCATGGCGCACGGCCCGCGCGCCCGGGGCGCGGCGCCCCGCTTCGACCGACGCGGCTTCCCGATGGACCCGAAGGACCGCGCGGCCCGCCGGGACCGCCTGCGCTCCCGCGCCGTGACGACCACCGTCGTCGCCACGGTCGTCGCGGCCCCCGTGCTGGCCCTGTGGGCGGCCTACCGCGGCACCCCGGTCGGCGAGGGCGAGGACGGCCGCTCGGCCAGCGCCAGCGAGGCGCAGGGCCCGGACGGCCTGTACGGCGAGGCGGCGGGCGGTTACGGCCGCGGTTACGAGAACGCCGGCAACGCGAGCAGCACCCCCGGCACCCGCTTCGGCAAGAACGGCAAGGCCGACGTCTCCGTCGAGGTCGTCAGTGTCCCGGGCGCGGGCACGGGCGGGAAGAGCACCGGCCGCCTCGCCGTGTCGGCGGGGAACGACGGCGACACCACGCTGGTCACCCTGTCCGCGACCGGCGACGCACCGGTGCGCTGGTCCGCCTCCGCCGGCGCCTCCTGGCTCTACCTGAGCCAGTCGTCGGGAACGCTCCGCCCCGGCGAGACGCTGACGATCAAGGTGTACGTCGACCATCTGCGCGAGCCGTCCGGCCCCTGGAGCGCCAAGGTGGCCGTCTCGCCCGCCGGTGCCGTCGTCTCGATCCACGGCTACGGCACCGCGCCGGCCCCGTCCCACCCGGGCCCGCGCCCCAGCACGCCCGACGGCTCGCCGTCCCCGTCCGACCCGGGCCCGGACCCGTCGCCGTCGACCACGGCGCCACCGGACCCCACGCCGACGGTCGATCCGACGCCCACGACACCCGGTCCGGATCCGACGCCCACCGAGTCGACCCCGACCGACGGCACGGGCGGCTCGTCACCCACGCCCGACGACGGCGGCACCCCGAGCCCCGTCACGCCGTAGCGACCCCGCCCCGAGGCCACCTCCCGGCGCCCACCACCTCAGCGGGGGCCGGGGTCCGCCGGGTGCGGCGCCAGCAGCGGCAGCTGCGACGCCAGCCGGGCCTCGCACAGCTCCACCAGCCGGTCGTAGCCCGCCTTGCCCATCAGTTCGATCAGCTCCGGCCGGTAGCTGACGTACACCGGGTCGCCCGCGCCGTGCGCCGAGGTCGCCGACGTGCACCACCAGTGCAGGTCGTGCCCGCCCGGGCCCCAGCCGCGCCGGTCGTACTCACCGATCGACACCTGCAGGACACGGGTGTCGTCGGGCCGGTCGATCCACTCGTACGTCCGCCGCACCGGCAGCTGCCAGCACACGTCCGGCTTGGTCTCCAGCGGCTCCCTGCCCTCCCGCAGCGCGAGGATGTGCAGCGAGCAGCCCGCGCCGCCGGCGAAGCCGGGCCGGTTCTGGAAGATGCAGGAGCCCTGGAACGGGCGGGTCTGCCGGGAACCCTCGTCGTCCTCGGAGACCCAGCCGTTCCGGGTGCCCTCGGCGTGGTGCTGCCAGATGTCCGGCGTGAGCCTCGCCACGTGCTCGGCGACCCGCTGCTCGTCGTCCTCGTCGGAGAAGTGGGCGCCCAGCGAGCAGCACCCGTCGTCCGCGCGGCCCGCCTGGATGCCCTGGCAGCCGCTGCCGAAGATGCAGTTCCAGCGAGAGGTCAGCCAGGTCAGGTCGCAGCGGAAGACCTGCTCGTCGTCGGCCGGATCCGGGAACTCCACCCACGCGCGCGCGAAGTCGAGACCCTTCTCGTCGTCCGGCGCGGGACCAGCGGGACCCGCACCCGCAGGACCCGACGGAAGACCCGGCGCGGAACCCGCGGAGGAAGCCTCGGCCACCCCGCTCAGCCCACCCCTCTTGTCCCTCTTGTCCTTCTTGGGTGACTTTCCGTCCTTCGCCTTTTTCGTCTTTGGCACGGCTCCAGGGTAAGTCGCCCGAACCTGCCGACGGCACCGCCGGCCGCCCCGTCGGCAGTAGCGTTCCCTCCATGAGACTCGGTGTCCTCGACGTGGGTTCGAACACGGTGCATCTGCTGGTGGTGGACGCGCACCCCGGCGCGCGCCCGCTGCCCGCGCACTCGCACAAGGCGGAGCTGCGCCTCGCCCAGCTCCTCGACGACGGCGGCGCCATCGGTCCCGAGGGCGTGGACCGGCTGATCGCGGTCGTCCACGAGGCGCTCCGGGCCGCCGAGGACAAGGGCGTCGAGGATCTCCTGCCCTTCGCCACCTCCGCCGTGCGCGAGGCACGCAACGCCGACGACGTCCTCGCGCGCGTCCGTGAGGAGACCGGCGTCGAGCTCACCGTGCTCAGCGGCGCGGAGGAGGCGCGGCTCACCTTCCTCGCCGTCCGCCGCTGGTTCGGCTGGTCGGCGGGCAAGCTGCTGGTCCTCGACATCGGAGGCGGCTCCCTGGAGATCGCCTACGGCATCGACGAGGAACCGGACGCCGCCGTGTCGCTGCCGCTCGGCGCGGGCCGGCTGACCGCCGCCTGGCTGCCCGGCGACCCGCCCGACCCGGACGACGTCCGGGCGCTGCGCCGCCACGTCCGTACGGAGATCGCCCGCACGGTCGGCGAGTTCAGCCGCTTCGGCGCACCCGACCACGTGGTGGCCACCTCCAAGACCTTCAAGCAGCTGGCCCGCCTCACCGGTGCCGCGCGTTCCGCCGAGGGCCTCTACGTGCAGCGCGAGCTGAAGCGGGCCTCCCTGGAGTCCTGGGTGCCCCGCCTGGGCGCCATGTCGACCGCCGAGCGCGCCGAGCTCCCGGGCGTCTCCGAGGGCCGCGCGGCCCAGCTGCCGGCCGGTGCCCTGGTCGCCGAGGCGGCGATGGACCTCTTCCACGTGGAGAACCTGGAGATCTGCCCCTGGGCCCTCAGGGAGGGCGTGATCCTGCGCCGCCTGGACCACATGGGCCAGGACTGACGCGCCCCGGGAGCGGCGGGGCCGTACCGGCGTGCGGCCCGGCCGCGCGGGCGCGAGCGACCGCACCGCACCCCGCGCCCGCCCTATGGCGCTCACCACAACGGCGAACAGCCACCCCGCACCCACCCGACCGCACCCCGTAACCTGGCCTCCGTGGCAGAACCAAGGGACGTAGTCCGCATCCCGGACGCGAAGGTCGCCCTGTCGACGGCTTCCGTCTACCCGGAGTCGACGGCGACGGCCTTCGAGATCGCCGCGCGCCTCGGCTACGACGGCGTCGAGGTCATGGTCTGGACCGACCCGGTCAGCCAGGACATCGAGGCCCTGCGCCGGCTCAGCGACTACCACCGGGTACCGATCCTGGCCGTCCACGCGCCCTGCCTGCTCATCACGCAGCGGGTCTGGTCCACCGACCCCTGGACCAAGCTCCGGCGCGCCCAGGCCGCCGCCGAGAAGCTGGGCGCGAGCACCGTCGTCGTGCACCCGCCGTTCCGCTGGCAGCGCCAGTACGCCCGGGACTTCGTCAGCGGCATCTGGCGGATGGCGAACGAGACGGACGTGCGGTTCGCGGTCGAGAACATGTACCCCTGGCGCTACCGGGACCGCGAGATGCTCGCCTACGCGCCGGACTGGGACGTGACGAAGGAGGACTACCGCCACTTCACGATCGATCTCAGCCACACCGCCACGGCCCGCACCGACACCCTCGGCATGATCGGCCGCATGGGCGACCGCCTCGGCCACGTCCACCTCGCCGACGGCAAGGGTTCCGCCAAGGACGAGCACCTCGTCCCCGGCCGCGGCGACCAGCCCTGCGCCGAGGTGCTGGAGAGTCTCGCGCGCACCGGTTTCGACGGCCACGTCGTCATCGAGGTCAACACCCGTCGCGCCATGTCCAGCGCCGAACGTGAGGCCGACCTCGCCGAGGCGCTGGCCTTCACGCGCCTGCACCTGGCGTCGGCCTCCTCGGCGGCGGGGCCGTCCCGGCCGTGAGCGACGCCGCCGAGGGGACCCCGGGCGCCTCCGACACCCCCGCCGCTCCCGTCCGCCGCCGAGGCCGTCCCCCGCGCGCCGAGTCGGCCGGGACCCGCGACCGCATCCTCACCGCGGCCCGCGAGGAGTTCTCCGGGCGGGACCGCGAGAGGACCTCCGTACGCGGCATCGCCAAGGCGGCGGGCGTGGACCCCGAGCGGATCGTCGCGCGGCCGGCGCCGGTCGTGCAGGGCCGTCCCACCGGTCCCTGAGCCCTCCCGGCGGCGAGACGGGCATCCCGCATTCCGGACACCTTGTCCCGATCCCTGGATGACGGGCGTACGCTCGTCGACAGTCAGAAAACTGCCGGCGCTTCCTGGCAGAACTCTCCGAAGGAGCGAGCGACGATGCCCGAGCTGAGGTCCCGCACAGTCACCCACGGCCGCAACATGGCGGGCGCCCGCGCCCTTATGCGTGCCTCCGGTGTACCCGGTGCGGACATCGGGCGGAAGCCGATCATCGCGGTCGCCAACAGCTTCACGGAGTTCGTGCCGGGCCACACGCACCTCGCCCCGGTCGGCCGGATCGTCAGCGAGGCGGTCGTCGCGGCCGGCGGCATCCCGCGCGAGTTCAACACGATCGCCGTCGACGACGGCATCGCCATGGGCCACGGCGGCATGCTCTACTCCCTGCCCTCCCGCGACCTGATCGCGGACAGCGTGGAGTACATGGTCGAGGCCCACTGCGCCGACGCCCTGATCTGCATCTCCAACTGCGACAAGATCACCCCGGGCATGCTCAACGCCGCGCTGCGGCTGAACATCCCGACGGTGTTCGTCTCCGGCGGCCCGATGGAGTCCGGTCGCGCCACCCTGGTCGACGGTACGGTCCGCACGCTCGACCTGGTCGACGCGATGTCCGAGGCCGTGAACGAGAAGATCTCGGACGAGGACATGCTCCGCATCGAGGAGAGCGCCTGTCCGACCTGCGGCTCCTGTTCCGGCATGTTCACCGCCAACTCGATGAACTGCCTGACCGAGGCCATCGGCCTGTCCCTGCCGGGCAACGGCTCGGTCCTCGCCACCCACACCGCGCGCAAGCAGCTCTACGTCGACGCCGCGAACACGGTGATGGACCTGGTCCACCGCTACTACGAGCAGGACGACGACTCCGTCCTGCCGCGCAGCATCGCCACCTTCCAGGCGTTCGAGAACGCCATGGCGCTCGACATCGCGATGGGCGGCTCCACCAACACGATCCTGCACCTGCTGGCCGCCGCCCAGGAGGCGGGCGTGCCGTTCGGCCTGGAGCAGATCGACGCCGTCTCCCGCCGGGTGCCGTGCCTGGCGAAGGTCGCCCCGAACGTCGCCAAGGGCCGCACGTACTACATGGAGGACGTGCACCGCGCCGGCGGCATCCCCGCCCTCCTCGGCGAGCTGCACCGCGCGGGCCTGCTCAACGAGGACGTGCACGCCGTCCACAGCCCCTCCCTCGCGGACTGGCTGAAGACCTGGGACGTGCGCGGCGGCTCCCCGTCCCCCGAGGCCGTCGAACTGTGGCACGCGGCGCCCGGCTGCGTCCGCTCCGCCGAGGCCTTCTCCCAGTCCGAGCGCTGGGAGGCGCTGGACACCGACGCCGAGGGCGGCTGCATCCACTCGGCCGAGCACGCCTACTCCGAGGACGGCGGCCTCGCGGTCCTCAAGGGCAACCTGGCCGTCGACGGCTGCGTCGTGAAGACCGCCGGCGTCGACGAGTCCATCTGGACCTTCGAGGGCCCCGCGGTGGTCTGCGAGTCGCAGGAGGAGGCCGTCCAGAAGATCCTCACCCAGCAGGTGAAGGAGGGCGACGTCGTCGTCATCCGCTACGAGGGCCCCAAGGGCGGCCCCGGCATGCAGGAGATGCTCTACCCGACCTCGTACCTGAAGGGCCGGGGCCTGGGCAAGGCGTGCGCCCTGGTCACCGACGGCCGGTTCTCCGGCGGCACCTCGGGCCTGTCCATCGGCCACGCCTCCCCCGAGGCGGCCTCCGGCGGCACCATCGCCCTCGTCGAGGACGGCGACCGCATCCGCATCGACATCCCGAACCGCTCCATCGAGCTGCTGGTCGACGACGCCGAACTGGCCCGCCGCGAGCAGGCCCTGAACGGCGTGTACGCCCCGAAGAACCGCGAGCGCAAGGTCTCCGCGGCGCTGAGGGCGTACGCCGCGATGGCGACGAGCGCCGACAAGGGCGCCGTCCGGGACGTGAGCAAGCTGGGCTGACCGCCCGCGCGGACCCCGGCCGCTACCAGGCGGCCGGGTCCCGCCCGTCGACGCCGAACACGGTCCCGTCCGGCGCACCGGCGTAGACGTGCCCGTCCACGATCACCGGCACGTGCAGCGTGGCGGGCACCCGGTCGGACTCGGCGCCGAACCGCGTCGGCGTCTGCCCCAGGAGCCTGCCCGTGCGGGCGTCTGCCCCGAGGAGCCGCCCGTCGGGGGTGGTCACGTACACGTGCCGTCCGTCGGAGGCGGGCGCCGAGCCCCGGCTCACCCCGGTCTCCAGCCGCCACCGCTGCGTGCCGGACGCCGTGTCGACGGCCACCAGCGAGCCGCCCGCGCCCATGAGGTACACGGTGTCCCCGTGCACCCCGGCCTGTGCCTCGGGGACCGGGATCTCCAGATCCACCCTGCGCACCGACCGGGTCTTCGGCGTGTAGCGCAGGACGGCGGACGCGTCGCCGTAGGACGCGCCGCCGGTCAGGAAGTACACGGAGCCGTCCGCCGCGCCCACCGGCGTCAGCGTCCCCTCCAGTTCGGCGTCCCACCGCACATCGCCCGTCGCCGGGTCCACCGCGGTCACGCGGGTGCGGGACCCGTCGTCGGACACGGTCGCCGCGTACGCCGTCGGCTCCCCGGCGAACGAGGTGAAGTACGGCACGGCCTGCCCGGGGATCCGGCGGGACCAGACGATCTCGCCCGAGGCGCCGTCCACGCCGGTGACCCGCCCGTCGGCGGCGGTGAGCAGGAGCATGTCGCCCGCGCACCGCAGCCCGTTGTAGTCGGGCATGCCCTTGTGCCACCTCACCTCGCCGGTGGCGGGGTCGAGCGCCTCCAGGTCGCCGATCAGGCCGATGTCGGGCTGCACGAGGCCGCCCGCCATGACCGGCGGTTCGCTCCGCGTCGCCTCCGTGACGTCGTGGCGCCACAGCGTGCGTCCGTCGTCCGGGTCGAGGGCGAAGACCAGCCCGGGCCGCCCGCACAGCAGCTTGCCCGCGCCGTACGAGCACTGCGGCACACCGCTCTGCGGGGCCGCCTCCGTCTCCCACGCGGCGAAGCCCGGCGCATTGCGTGCGACGGCGGCCTGCCGCGCCGGTTCGGAGCGGCCGGACCACTGGAGCGAGGCGAGCCCGCCGAGCACGGCGAGGCACAGCACCCCGGCGACCAGCACCGTCCGCCGCCCGATCCGGCGCACGGGACGCGCGGCGGGCCCGTCCGACGGGGCCTCCTCCGGGCGGGCCTCCTCGGCAGGGGCCTCCTCCGGGGCCTTCTCGGCCGGGGACCGCGGCGGTTCGTCCGCCCCGGACCGCGCCGTCGGCATGAACGACTGCGTGTCGTACAACGCCGCCACCGACCGCAGTTCCCGCATCAGCTCGTCCGGCGTGGGCCGGTCGTCCGGCTCCTTGGCCAGACACCGCAGCACCAGCGGCGCGAGCGTCTCCGGCACGCCCGTCAGATCGGGCTCGTCGTGCACGACCTGGTAGGCGACGACGTACGGGCTGTCCGAGTCGAAGGGCCCGCGCCCGGTCGCCGCGTGCACCATCAGCGACCCGAGGGCGAAGACGTCGGCCGCGGGCCCCACCTCCCGGGGCCGCCGGAACTGCTCGGGCGCCATGAAAGGCGGCGTCCCGATCAACTTCCCGGTCTCGGTCCGCAGTTCGCTGTCCTTCGGCCGGGAGATGCCGAAGTCGATGACCTTCGGACCGTCCTCGGCGAGCAGCACGTTGCTCGGTTTCAGGTCACGGTGCACGACCCCGACCCGGTGGATGTCCCGCAGCGCCTCCGCGAGTCCGGCCATCAGCCGACGCAACTGGGCCGGGTCCATGGGCCCGTTCCGCTTCACCTGCTCCGAGAGGGTCGGACCGGGGATGAACAGGGTCGCCATCCAGGGCCGTCCGGCCTCCGGGTCGGCGTCGACGACCGGCGCGGTGAAGGCACCGCTCACCCGCCGCGCGGCGGCCACCTCCTGCCGGAACCTCCCCCTGAACTCGGGGTCTTCGGCGTAGCGGGCGTGGACGACCTTCACCGCCAGCTTCATCCCGGAGGTGCTGCGGGCCACGTGCACGACGCCCATGCCGCCCGAGCCGAGGCACGACTCCAGACGGTAGTGACCGGCATATTCCGGAAGTTCCGCTTCCGCGCCCGCTCCGTCGTTCTCCTGTGGCGCCATGGGACCACCCCCGTGCTGTTCCGTGCGCGCGCGACGTTCGGAGCCTAGTCGATGAGACGTACGGGACCGAGGCGGCTTGCTAACCTCCGCGTGCGCGTCGCGAACACACGTGCGACGGCGTGTTTCCGGACAACCTGTTTCCACGCAATTGACAGCACCCCACCGGGACGTGGGATGCGACGGGGGAGGACATCATGACTATCGGCCATGTCGACCAGGCCGGCCGTCCGGACGGGACCGACGGGGGCACGGAAGCGGTGACGACGGCCGCGGCGGCCGTCACGTACTACCCGGTCGCCCCGGGCGTCCGTCTCCACGTCCGCAGCGGCCCCGGCACCGGCTACGGCATCGTGCGGACCCTCCCGGAGGGAGCCCGCGTCCCGATCCGCTGCCAGACACCGGGGACCACGGTGACGGGCCCGTACGGCACCAGCGCCATCTGGGACAACATCGGTGACGGATACGTCTCCGACGCGTACGTGCGCACCGGCAGCGACGGCTACGTCGCTTCCCGCTGCTCCTGAGCCCGCCCGGGGCCCGCGGCACGCCCGGCGCCATAATCGTCCCGTGAGCGCAGAGAACGGCACGAACGGCATCCCGGACACCTCCGCGGGCTCCACGCCCCCCGCCGGTCCCCGCCCCGAACCCCTCCGGTTCTTCGGCACGACCTGGGTGGACCACGGCAACGGCTACGCCGCCCGCCGGGCCGGCCTGGCCGTCGGCTCCCTCGCCGTGGCGGCCGCCGCCTGCTTCGTCCTCCGCGTCGCCTACGAGGGCCTCCGGATCGCCGCCGTCGGCGGTTTCGTCTCGCTGCTGATGATCGTGATGTTCGCGGTCTGCAGCGCACTCGCCTTCCGGCACACCTGGTCCGGCTTCACCAGCCGCCCCGACCCCGACCGCCAGGCCTCCCTGCGCGGCCTGTTGACCATCGGCTTCGTCGGCACGCTCCTCGCCTACTTCTTCCGCACCTTCACCGAGGCCCCGGGCGAGACGCTCCACCGCGCCGAGTACGACAGGGCCCGCGAGGAGTACGAGAAGCGCACCACCCGCCGCTCCCGCAACCCCTCGAAGAAGCGCCGCCGCTCCTGACCGTCCCGGCGAGCCCGTTCACGCGCGGAATGGCGAGCCCGTTCACGCGCGGGACAAGGGCCCGCGCAGAAGGACCCTGCGGAAAAGTCCCCTGCGGAAAAGTCCCCTGCGCCCCACGGTCATCCGACGCCACCATGGCCGCATGACGACATCAAGGGTCGACCCGCCGGCCGGCCACGCCGCCCGCGCCCACTCCTTCAACGCCGCCGCGGCCCGGTACGCCGCCAACCGCCCCTCCTACCCGCCCGCCCTCTTCGATGCGATCGAGGAGTTGTCCGGCCGCCCCCTGGCCGGCTCCCGCGTCGCGGACGTCGGCGCCGGCACGGGCATCGCCACCGCCCGCCTGCGCGAGCGCGGCGCCTACGTGATCGCCGTCGAACCCGGCGCGGGCATGGCGGCCGAATTCCGCCGCGGCCTCCCCGACGTGCCCATACTCCGCGGCGACGGCAACACCCTCCCCCTCGCCGACCACAGCGTCGACCTTCTCACCTACGCCCAGGCCTGGCACTGGACCGACCCCGCCCGAGCGGTCCCGGAGGCGTTGCGCGTGCTGCGTCCGGGCGGGGCGCTCGCGCTGTGGTGGAACACCGACGCCCTCGACGTGCCGTGGATCGCCGAGGCGGCCGAGCGCACGGGGCGGCACTTCGGCCTGAACGTCTCCGCCGAGAAGCGGAACGTCGACGCCCGCGTCGCCGATCCCTCCGGCCGCCTGGCCTTCGCCCACCGCGAGCTCCGCTGGAGCCGCCGCGTCCCGCTGGACACGCACCTGGCCAACCTCGCCAGCCACTCGGTCTTCCTGACCGACGACGAGGAACGCGGCGCGGCCTTCCTGGCCGAGGAGCGGGAACACCTCCTGGCCGTCTTCCCCGACGGCGTCGTCGAGGAGACGTACGACGTCGTCCTGCTGCTCGCGCTCACCCCGCCGTCCCGCCCACTGGACGCCCCGCCCCCACCCACCCCCGGAGTGCGAGGATGACACAGGACGACGCGCACCCCCGGAGGGCACCGAAACCCATGACCCAGAAAGTCGCAGTCCTCGGCACCGGCAAGATCGGCGAAGCCCTGCTCAGCGGAATGATCGGAGCAGGCTGGGCACCCGCCGACCTCCTGGTCACCGCCCGCCGCCCGGAACGGGCCGACGAACTCCGCGCCCGCTACGGAGTCAGCCCGGTCACCAACGCCGAGGCCGCCAAGACCGCCGACACCCTGATCCTCACGGTCAAGCCGCAGGACATGGGCACCCTCCTCGACGAACTGGCCCCGCACATCCCCGCCGACCGCCTGGTCATCAGCGGCGCCGCGGGCATCCCGACCTCCTTCTTCGAGGACCGCCTAGCCGCCGGCACCCCGGTGGTCCGCGTCATGACGAACACCCCCGCCCTCGTGGACGAGGCCATGTCCGTCATCTCCGCCGGCACCCACGCCACCGCCGCCCACCTCGCCCACGCCGAGGAGATCTTCGGTGCCGTCGGCAAGACCCTCCGTGTCCCCGAGAACCAGCAGGACGCCTGCACCGCCCTCTCCGGCTCGGGCCCGGCGTACTTCTTCTACCTGGTCGAAGCCATGACCGACGCCGGCATCCTCCTGGGCCTGCCCCGCGACAAGGCCCACGACCTGATCGTCCAGTCCGCGATCGGCGCCGCGAAGATGCTCCGCGACAGCGGCGAACACCCGGTCAAGCTCCGCGAGAACGTCACGTCCCCGGCCGGCACCACCATCAACGCCATCCGCGAACTCGAGAACCACGGCGTCCGCGCCGCCCTCATCGCCGCCCTGGAAGCCGCCCGCGACCGCAGCCGCGAACTCGCCTCCGGCACCAAGGACTGACGGACGCCGAGGGCCGACGACCCGGTGAGCCCCCCCCACGCGGGGGCTCACTCCGCCGCGGCCACCACGCCCCCGGTCGTCACCACCCGCGCGAACCCGCCCCCGTGCAACGACACCGCCGACGCCCGCGCCAGCTCGTCCGCGCTCTGCCGCCAGCCGAAGGGCCCCTCCAGGTCGAAGGTGTACGTCGCGTCGAACGCGACCAGCACGTCGAACCCGAGGTTCCCGCCCATCCGCGCCGTCGTCTCCACGCACATGTTCGTCTGGATCCCGGCCAGCACCACCTGGCCGATCCCCCGCTCCCGCAGCCACGCCGCCAGATCCGGTGTCCCGAGGAACGCCGAGTTCACGGTCTTCGTCACCAGCAGCTCGCCTCCGCCCCCCTTCCCGCGCCGCCGCTCCACGTACTCCTTGAAACCGTTGCCCTCGTACCCGGCCCGCAACGGCGACCCCGGCTCGACCGAGTCGTGCCGCACGAGGACGACCGGCCGCCCGGTCGACTGCCACACGTCGATGAGGGCGGCGATGTTGTCGTCCGCCGCCGGATGATTGCGCGTCCCCCAGAAATCGAGCTCCTCGAAGCCCTTCTGCACGTCCACGACCACCAGCGCTGCGTTCTCTGCGATGTCCATGCCCACGATCGTGCCGCCGGACGACCGCGCTCCCCAGAGGCACAGAAGTCAGCGATCGATGGTTTACTGCCACCCATGGCAGTGCAGGCCACCGTCCAGGCCCCCTACCGCGTCGCCCTCGTCGCCTTCCCCGGCATCCGGGCCTTCGACGTCTCCGTCATCACCGAGGTCTGGGGCACCGACCGCACCGACCGCGGCGCCCCCGCCTTCGACCTGCGCCGCGTCGCCGTCGACGGCACCACCGCCGTCCCGATGCGCGGCGGCCTCGCCCTCCACCCCGACCGCCCCCTCGCCTGGCTGGACCACGCCGACCTCGTCGTGGTCCCCGGCCTCGACGACCACCTCACCCCGGCCCCCGCCCCGGTCCTCGACGCCCTCCGCCGCGCCCACGCCCGCGGCACCACCGTCGCCGCCCTGTGCGGCGGCGCGTTCACCCTCGCCCAGGCGGGCCTGCTCGACGGCCGCCGCGCCATCACCCACTGGCGGCTGATCGACCTCCTGCGCGCCCACCACCCCCGCGTCACCGTCGTCCCCGACGCCCTCTTCATCGAGGACGGCAACCTCTGGACGGCGGCCGGCACCGCGGCCGGCATCGACCTCTGCCTCCACCTGGTCCGCCTGGCCCACGGCGCCGAGGCCGCCGCCACCATCGCCCGCTCGATGGTCACCGCCCCCTTTCGCACCGGCACCCAGGCCCAGTTCATCGAGCACCCCACCCCGCGCACCGACCGCGACGCCGACGCCCTCGCCGCCGTCCGCGAGCACGCCCTGCGCCACCTCCACGAGCCCCTGACCGTCGCCGACCTGGCCTCCCTCGCCGGCATGTCCCCCCGCTCCTTCGCCCGCCACTTCACGGCGGTCACCGGCACCACCCCCCTGCGCTGGCTCCTCGACCAGCGCATCGCCGCCGCCCAGAAACTCCTGGAGCGCACCGACCTCCCCATGCCCGAGGTCGCCCGCCGGTCCGGCTTCGGCAGCGAGGTCACGATGCGCCAGCACTTCGCATCGCGCCTCGCCACCAGCCCTCGCGCCTACCGGGCCGCGTTCACGGGTGGCAGCAGCCCGATCGCGCGATAAGCGGCATCCACGGTCGGCCGGGCCATCGCCCGCGCCCTCTCCGCGCCGTCCCGCAGCACGCCCTCCACGTACCCGGGATCCGCGCACAGCTCCCGATGCCGCTTCCGCACCGGCCGCAACGCCTCCACCACGGCCTCCGCGACGTCCTTCTTCAGCGCGCCGTACGAGTCGTACGCCCCCGCCAGCTCCGCCGGCTCCCCGCCCGCGCACGCGGCGAGGATCTCCAGCAGATTCGCGAGCCCCGGCCGCACCTCCCGGTCGTACACGACCTCGCGCCCACTGTCGGTCACGGCCCGCACGACCTTCTTCCGCACCACGTCCGGCTCGTCCAGCACATAGACGATGCCCGGCCCGGTGTCGTCGCTCTTCCCCATCTTCGACTCGGGCTCCTGCAGATTCATCACCCGAGCCGCCACCACCGGATGCGTGGCCCGCGGCACCACGAAGGTGTGTCCGTACCGCTGGTTGAACCGCACCGCGAGATCCCGCGCCAGCTCCACGTGCTGCGTCTGGTCGTGCCCGACCGGCACCTCGTCCGTCCCGTACGCCAGGATGTCGGCCGCCATCAGTACGGGATACGTCAGCAGCGACAGCCGCACACTCCCGCCCCGCTCCCGCGCGGCCTTCTCCTTGTACTGGATCATCCGGCGCATCTCACCGTCGGTGGCCACGCACTCCAGTACGTATGACAGCCGCGCGTGTTCGTCGACATGACTCTGGACGAACACGGTGCACAACGCCGGGTCCAGCCCCGCCGCCAGCAGCAGAGACGCCGCCTGCCGGCTCAGCCGGCGCACCCGTGCCGGATCGTGGTCCACGGTCAGCGCGTGCAGATCGACGACGCAGAACAGCGCGTCGGACCGGTGCTGGTCCTCCACGACCCACCGTCGCATGGCTCCCAGGTAGTTCCCCAGCGTCAGGTGCCCGGTCGGCTTGACCCCACTGAAGACCCGCGTCATTCCTCCACCTCCTGGTCAGAGCCGCCGCCACCGCCGGCCGCCCCTCCCGGAGGGAGATACGAGAACGGCCGCCGAAGCGGCGGCCGTCGAACGCATACGTGAGCACGGCCGCCGTCAGGCGGCCCACCAGAACTGGGTGCACGTACGCGTCATCACACCCCCAAGCTACGTCCGGCACGGACGCCTCGCCACGGAGTTGACACGGCATACCCCCATCCGTAGTGTTCTCCGAGTTGTCCGACGTGAGCGCCGACCCCGGTCGGTCCCCGGACAGCGATTCCACGAGTACCAACCACTCCTCGACGACAGTCGCGCTGTCGACGTCGTCGTGTCATTGGCACGTGTATTCGCGGAATGAGGAATCCACGTTCGAAAGAACGCGGCCCCGATTAGATCGGGAGCCGGGAATCCGCTAGAGTCTCACTTCGTCGGAACGGCCCAACGGCCGGGAAGACAACCCCCTCTGACGGGGAATCGGAGCCCGAAAGGATCTGATAGAGTCGGAACCGCCGGAAAGGGAAACGCGGAAGCGGGAACCTGGAAAGCACCGAGGAAATCGGATCGGAAAAGGATCTGATAGAGTCGGAAAC